>CP065018.1:1340000-1675000 GCA_016700415.1 Flavobacteriales bacterium | reverse complement strand
GAAGACGCACCGCGATGAGCTGATGGCCACGTTGCACGCGGAGCAACCGCACTACGGCTGGGCGGTGAACAAAGGGTATCCCACCACGGAGCACCGTGCGGCCATTGCCCTGCACGGCCCTTGCGGGCATCACCGCATGTCGTTCACGTTACTGGCCACGGAGGCGTAGCTCATCGCCGAACGCGTCCACAGCAGAATGTGCGAAAGGCACACGGACCGGGCTGCGGACCCTTGCGTGTTGCGTCCACCTTTGGGGCTTCGCCATGCGCCGCTCGCTCATAGTCCTGCTCCTCGTCGCCATTGTGGCGGTGATCGCTTGGTGGCTGTGGAGCTGGCAGGCGAGCTCGGCACCGGCCGCGGATCCGTGGAAGGCCATTTCTCCCGAAGCGGTGGCGGTGCTGGAGATCCCCGAACCGTTGGGGACCTGGGAACGCTTCACCGGCACCAGCCAGTTCTGGGGCGATATCGAGGCCGCGCCCGCCTTCGCCGGGATCAATGGTGTGCTTTCACGGCTTGCGGAAGTGGGCCTGCCCGCATCGGAGCGCGAGGAACATCCGCTGTTGATCGCTTGGAACGCACCACAGGGTGATACGCTCTCGCTGTTGATGGCTTGGCCATTGACCGCTTCAGAGGAAGCGTTGAGCGCATTGGCCTCAGCGCTCAAAAGCGAGCTGTCCGATTTGTTGTGGTCCGGCACCCGGCTCTCCGTGAAGGCGGATAGTGCATTGCCAGCGCTGGAAGTTGTTTGGAGCAAAGGCATTCTGCTCTTGGGGACCACTGCTTCCACCGTGGAAGAAGCCCGGTCGCGCTTAGGTTCCAACGCGAAGCCGGAAGCGCTTTTTGCCAAGGCCCGCGCCAGTTTCAGCGTGGGTGCGGAAGCGCACCTCCTGATCCGGCCCGGCTATGCGTCCACCGTGCTGGGGTCCGTCGCCAACGGCATTTTTCCGGCGGAACTGCCCGTGGAAGGCTGGGCGGCATTGGACGTGCGGCTCCGGCCGGGTGCGCTGCTGATGAACGGACTGTTGTTCCCTTCCGCGGATAGCCCCGCCATCACCGCGATGCAACAGCAGAAGGCCGCACGCCCGGACATGATCCGCGTGCTGCCGGCCACGGTGTGCCGCCTGCGCACCATGCAGGTGGACGATCCCGCGAGCTATGTGCGCGGCCTCATTGGCAAAGACCCGGACGAGCAGCTTTTCGTGGCTTACGGTGCATGGGTGAGCGGCGGTGTAGGAGTTGCCGAGGAACCGGATGCCAACGACAGCACCGGGCACCGATGGGCCGTGTTCGGGACGCAAGACCCCGGCAAGGCGATCGCGGCGCTCAGCTCGCGATGCCCCGATGGCGGATGCGAAGTCACGGAATATCGCGGCATACAGTTCAGGCGGATGTCGGATCCCGGGGCGCTGGCCACCTTGTTCGGCAAGGCGTTCGCACCGTTCGATCAACCTCTGTGGACGGTGCTTTCGGACATGGTGGTGATGTCCAATACGCCCGCCGGCATGCGTGCCGCCATTGACGCCTGGACGGACCGGAACTCCTTGGCCTTGGACCCGCGTTCGGGCGATTTCTTCCAGCGCTTCGGCAGTGAGGCGGTGTACAGCTGGTGGGCCGATGTGGCCCGTGCGTACCCCATATCGGACGGCTCCTTGGCCGTCGCCCGCGAGGCCACGGGCGGCGCATTGCTGCAATTGTCGCCGCGTGCGGACGGTGCGATCATCACCACCTTCTGCCTGCAACATGCGCCCGTCGGCAAGCGCACGGCCGGCGCGCTTTGGACCACTGCGCTCTCCGCTCCCTTGGAAGGCCCGCCGATCCTGGTGAAGGACTATCTCAGCAAGACCTTGCAGGTGCTGGCGCAGGACCGCGACCATCGCATCAGCTTGATCAGCTGCACGGGCAAGATCCTCTGGCAACGCCAACTGGACGGGCCGATACTCGGCGGTGTGGAACTGGTGGACCGCTACAAGAACGGTAAGTTCCAGATGCTCCTCAACACGGCGGGCAAGATCTACCAGATCGATCGGCTCGGCCGCGATGTGGAAGGCTTCCCCCTTGCGCTGAAAGGCACGGCCTGCGCGCCGTTGAGCGTTTTCGACTACGATAAGAAAAGGGACTACCGCGTGCTCGTACCGATGTCCGATGGCGGATCGCTCAACCTCAGCGTGGAGGGTAAGCCGGTGCAGGGCTGGTCGCCTGAAAAGCTGCAAAGTCCGGCTCTGGCGCCCGTAACCCTTGTGCGGATCAAGGGAAAGGATTTTCTGGTGGTGCCGATGGCCGATGGAAAGGTGACCGTGCTGGACCGGCGCGGTACGGTGCGCTACAACAGCAAGCTGAAGATGGAGCACATCGCCACCTTCCTCGGAAGCAGGGACGCCATGGACATCGGCGACCGGCGCATGCTCTGGACCGACAGCGCCGGTGCGGTGCTCAGCGGTACGTTGGACGGCAAGGTGGACACGCTTTCCGCAGCTACCAGCGGCAAAGTGGTCCTCTTCGACCTGGACGGTGACGGCCGCGATGAAGTGCTTCGCACCACCGGCTCCGCCCTCACCGCCGAGGCCGAGGGCAAGGTGCTCTTCCGCGTGAGCTTCCCGGACGCACAGGGAGCCAACGCTTTCGAGGTGCCCATGGAAGGGGAGGATGCTGCGATCGGTCTGATGTTGCCGGAGCAGGACCAAGTGCGCCTGTATGATGCCACCGGAGCGCTCTGGCCGGGCTTCCCGCTGAAGGGTTCCGTGCAGTTCGGCGTCGCGGATATCAACTTGGACGGCGTGCCGGAACTGGTGACGGCGGACAGCGATGGCGTGGTCACCGTGTACGCCCTGCCGGGGAAAAGGTGATCTTGTAGGACCACCCCCAGCCCCTCCTTTTAGGAAGGAGGGGAGACGGACCCTCAGGCGCGCATCGATAGAGATCCGGATGCAAGTACGATAGGTTTTCCCCTCCTTTTTTCAAGGAGGGGCAGGGGTGGTGCATTCCCAGCACGGACGGCCCCTGACACATCCTTTTAGGAAGTTGGGATACGGCATCTCCCACGGATCGCGTTCCTTGCGTTCCTTCGTCCCAAGAATTGAACATCGAACATGGCATTTCCTTCCGACCTCGAGATCGCTCAGCGCGCCACCCTTCAGCCCATCACCGCCATCGGCGAAAAGCTCGGTATCCATGCCGATCGGATGGAGAATTACGGACGCTACAAGGCCAAGCTCCCCTTGGACCTGATCGATGAAAGCAAGGTGAAGAAGGCCAAGCTCATCCTGGTCACAGCCATTTCGCCGACGCCCGCCGGGGAAGGCAAGACCACGACCAGCATCGGGCTGTGCGAGGGCCTCAACAAAGTGGGGAAGAAAGCGATGGTGGTGCTGCGCGAACCTTCGCTCGGCCCCGTGTTCGGCATGAAGGGCGGCGCGGCCGGCGGTGGCTATGCGCAGGTGCTGCCCATGGAGGACATCAACCTGCACTTCACCGGCGATTTCGCCGCGATCGAGAAGAGCAATAACCTCTTAGCTGCGCTGATCGACAACAACATCCAGAGCAAGACACGCAACCTCGGCATCGATCCGCGTACCATCGCCTGGAAGCGCGTGATGGACATGAACGACCGTGCCCTGCGTGACATCGTGATCGGCCTCGGTGGGACCGGCAATGGCATTCCCCGCGAGGACGGTTTCAACATCACCGCGGCCAGTGAGGTGATGGCGATCCTCTGTTTAGCCACCGGATACGAGGACCTGAAGGAACGCCTCGGCAACATCTTCGTGGGCAACTCCCGCTCAGCGAGCCGCAAGTACGTCTACGCCCGCGACCTCAATGCGCAAGGCGCCATGGCCGTGCTGCTGAAGGACGCCATCAAGCCGAACCTCGTGCAGACGATGGAGGGCAATCCCGCGATCATCCATGGCGGTCCTTTCGCCAACATCGCGCAGGGCGTGAACAGCATCCTGGGCACGAAGATGGGCCTGAGCCTGGCGGATTACGTGGTGACCGAGGCCGGCTTCGGCGCGGACCTCGGCGCGGAGAAATTCTTCGACATCAAGTGCCGTGCGGCGGGCCTGGCACCGCACGCCACCGTGATCGTCGCCACGATCCGTGCTTTGCGCTACCAAGGCGGGTCCCCGATCAAGGAAGTGAACGACGCTTCCGTGGAACGGGTGAAGAAGGGCATGGCCAACTTGGAGCGCCACATCGAGAATGTGGCCAAGTTCGGCGTGAAGGCCGTGGTGGCCATCAACCATTTTCCCACCGACACCGAGGAGGAGATCCATTTGGTGAAGGAGCGTTGCAAAGCCTTAGGGGTGGAGGCGGTGCTGGCCAAGGGCTTCGCGGAAGGTGGCAAGGGCATGACCGACCTGGCCGGGGCCGTGGTGAAGGTGGTGGACAGTAACGAGACGAAGTTCAAGCTCCTTTACGACCTGGAGCAGCCCATCGAGAAGAAGGTGGAGATCATCGCCAAGGAGATCTATCGCGCCAAGAGCGTGGCGTACAGCGGCGAGGCGAAGACCGCCCTGCGCCGCATCCACAACCTGGGGCTGGACCACCTGCCGGTGTGCATGGCCAAGACGCAGTACAGCTTCAGCGACGACCCCGTGAAACTCGGTGCCGCCACCGATTTCGAGATCACGGTGAACGACATCGAGATCGCGGCCGGAGCGGGCTTCGTGGTGCCGATACTCGGCAAGATGATGCGCATGCCCGGCCTGCCGGAGGTGCCCGCGAGCGAGCACATGGACATCGATGCCAACGGCGTGATCAGCGGATTGAGCTAGATCACTCCTGAGTCCGTGAGTCTTGAGACGGGAGTCCACCGATCCCCGGACCCGTTTGTCATCCGGCTATCACTGCTATTGTTGCGCGGCCAAGGGGGCATGCCAAACTTTTTATGCGTTGAAAGCTGCGTGGAACGGAGCCTCAATGGTTGAAAAGTAGACGGGGTATGCCAGCCTTCGGCTAGGTGAAAAATCGCTGAGCAATGCACCGTTCGATCCGTCAATGGGCTATCTTCAGGCCATCGAACCCCTAAATGATCCGGCCATGAACATTACCTTCAATGAGCTTCGCGACATCAAGGACAGTCTTCCGGACGGGAGCATCCACCAGATCGCAAAAGAGTTGGACCTGAACGTGGAAACGGTCTGGAACTACTTCGGTGGGTATACGCATCCGGAAGGCAAGCCGATGGGCGTGCATTTGGAAGGCGGCGCCGATGGGGGCGTGGTCAGGCTGGACGATACCCGCATCCTGGATATCGCCAAGCGGATGATCGGGGAGCAGCAGCCCCAGCGCGTCTGACCTCGACCGGTCTTCCGTGTTTCCCTGCGATCGAAGGGATGCCGGGCCAAGGATGGTCCGGAAAGGGTTTTTATTTCTCCACCACGCGGAACTCCACACGGCGGTTCAACGCTTGGTGTTCCTCACTGTCGTTGGGAACGAGCGGTTTGGTTTCGCCATAGCCCTTCCAACCGATCCGTTCCTTTTCCACTTTTCTGTCGCGTAGAAAATCCACCACGGCCTTGGCGCGGTCCTCGCTGAGGGTGAGGTTGCTCGCGTCGCTGCCCACGTCATCGGTGTGCCCCTCCACCTCGATCCGCATCAAGGGATAGTCGATCAGCATATCGGCCAGTTCATCCAGTTCCTTCTTGCTCTCCGGGGTCAGGGTGGCCTTGGCGAACTCGAAACCGATGTTGTCCAAGCGGATGCTTTTGCCCACTGACGGCGGTTCCACCATTGCCAGTTCCACGTCCTTGGTGCTCGCATGGTCCGCCACGATCACCTTGGGCTGCGGCGGCATGCTCTCCTTGGGCCTTGGAGTGAGCGCAGTGCCCGGTGGCGCCACACGCAGGTTCACGTCATCGATGAAATAGTACGCACCGCGCTCGCCCTGTGGCTGTTGCTTATGGAGCGTGGTCTCATCGCTGTAGAAGTTGCCGATCATCAAATAACGTTCGTCCCCGTTCGCCTCAATGACACCCGAGACTTTTCGCCAGCCCTTCGCGTCCAGTATTTCGTCGGCGTTCACCTGCGGGGTGAAGTATAGCGGCAGGTTGTCGCGTGTCTTCACCGGCAACGCCGATAGCCGCATGCCGATGTTGTTGCTGGCCTCACCGCTGAAATTCGCCCGCTGCACCCAGCATTCCACGATGTAGCGCTCACCGGCCTTCAACGGTTCCGGCAAGGTGGTCTGCAGGTATTCGTGCCAAAACGTGGGTGTGTTGCCCTTGCCCCAGGTCTTGATCCCCACCATGTTCTCGCCGCCATGCGGACTGGTCTTACCCTGGGTGCGCTTGGCGGGATTAGACCAGCAGTCGGAATGGGCGCGCGTGCTGAAGAGGTCGGGCGTGGTCTCGGTGGGCGAGTTCCAGCCGTTCATCACGTCGTTGTTGAATTTGCTCGCGTCCTGCGTCCATGTGCACGGGATCTTCTTCACCTCCTCGAACCCCGGGTTGGTCACGAGGTTGGGCATGGTGTCATTGTTCAGCGCCCGCTGGAAGATGTTCTGCGCGGACAGGACCGGGGCCAACAGCAAGGCCAATGGGAATAGGACGAGGCGGTTCATGCCGTAAAATTATCGGGCATGACGGGTGGTTCCCGGATGGTTAAGGTGCTTTTGATCAACGATCGGAACGGCATTTTCGTTGAAAACCCGGATGGAATGCCGGTGCGCTACTTGAGCGGTCCGGGGCTGTATCCGGTGATCCAGTTCCGGATGAGCTGCTCACCGGCAGGCGTCATCACGCTTTCCGGATGGAACTGCACGGCGCAGGTGTTGTAGCGCGAGTGCCGAAGCGCCATGATGACGCCCTCCGTGCTGTAGGCGGTGACCTGAAGTTCGGGTGGCAGTGTGGAGGGGTCTGCCGCCCAACTATGGTAAAGACCGACATCGAACGGCGCTTCGATCCCGGCGAATAAAGGGTCGATCGGCACTTCGGGATAGCACGGGACGGTCACGCCGTGGCGCACCATTTCCTGATTGAACAGGGTTCCACCGCAGGCTTCCACGATCGCCTGCAAGCCCAAGCAAACACCGAGGATCGGATGTGTCGCCATCAGGTCGCGGACGATCGATGGCATGATGCCGGCCTCGGAAGGAAGCCCCGGCCCGGGTGAGAGCACGATGCGGTCAAAGCGTGCGGCCTCATCCACGGTGATCGCGTCATTCCGCACCACGTCCACCTCCGCCAGTGGTTCCAGCAGATGGTGCAGGTTCCAGGTGAAGCTGTCGTAGTTGTCGAGAAGAAGAATGCGCATGTCCGGCCGTGTTCACGCTTTCGCTTCTCCGTGGACAGCCTTCCCGATCCAGCCCAGGTGCGTATGCTGAAAACTGTCACCGAACTTCAGGCCGTAGCCCAACACGCGGTCCAAGCAGGAGTGGCCGTACAGTATGATGCTCGCCAGCAGGAGGACTTGCCCAAGGGCCGGCGTGCCCATCAGCAAGCTCAGCCCTTCACTCGCCAACCCGAGGCCCGCCACCATTAGCGCGAAGGCTTTGTGGTGAAGAAGGTTATAGGTGAAGGCCCCCGTGCGCGTCCCGATGAGATAGCCGAGCATGCCGATGTCCGGCCCCAAGGCCAGTAGCAAGTACGCCCACCAAGGCACTGCGTTCATCCCAAGCAAGGCAATGCACACCAGCAACTGCGCCAGTTCCTCCAGCTTGAGCAGGTTCTTCATTTTTCGATCCCCATGTTAGCCGGCATCGCGAGCCGCCTCGGCGAAGCGATCTTGTTTTGAGTACATGGGCACTACCATTCGATCCCCACCGGACAATGGTCACTGCCCATGATCTCGTTCAGGATGAACGCTTCCTTCACCCTCTTCTCAAAACCCTTGCTGACCAGCACGTAATCGATCCGCCAGCCCACATTGGTCGCCCGCGAATTAAAGCGTTGGTTCCACCAGCTGTACTTCACTACTTCCGGGTGAAAATGACGAAAGGTGTCCACGAAGCCCGCGTCCAGCAAGGCGTTCATGCCGTCGATCTCGGCCTGTGTGTAGCCCGCTGTCTTGTTGTAGTTGGGCTTCGGCCGCGCGATGTCGATGGGCTGGTGCGCCACGTTCAGGTCTCCGGTGAAGATCACGGGTCGCTTGCCGGAAGCGAGGCTCACCAAGTATTCGCGCAGGGCGATATCCCATTGCTGGCGGTATTCCAGGCGCTTCAGGCCTTGCCCGCTGTTGGGAATGTACGCGTTCACCACGATATGGTCCGCGAACGTCGCGGTGATCACGCGGCCTTCACTGTTGTGTTCGTCCCCGCCGATGCCGTGGTCCACGCGGACGGGTTCTTCCCGAGAGAGGATCGCCGTACCGGAATAGCCCGCTTTCTCTGCGGAATAGGCGGTAAGGTGGTAGCCCTTCACATCCGCTAAGGCCTCTGCCACCTGCTCGGGGTTGGCCTTCGTTTCCTGGAAGCAGACGATGTCCGCGTCCATGGCTTGGAGGGAATCGGCCAAGCCTTTTTTTACGGAGGCGCGGATGCCGTTGACGTTGAAGGAGACCAGTTTCATGGGCTGTGGGTTCAGGGTGCGGCGAAAGTAAAAGACCCCGACCGGCTGGTGCCGATCGGGGCCGCAAAACCTGCGTTGTTCGTGCTGCTGCTTAGGCGCGGCGTACGTTGATCGCGTTCTGACCCTTTGGGGAGTCTTCCACGTCGTAGCTCACCTTGTCACCCTCGCGGATGGGTTCTTGAAGGCCGGTCTTGTGTGCGAACACATCTTTACCGCCCTCGTCCGGGGTGATGAATCCGAAACCCTTGGTTTCGTTGAAGAACTTTACTGTGCCTGTGGCCATTGTACTGTTATTTGGAATACGAAACTACATCATTTGACGCTTCGCCCCGGTTTTTTTTCAGAATGGCAGTAGGGGCGATGCATGCATCGCCCCTACTGCTTGAACACCTGGACCTTGGCATCGACCTCCACCAGATCGGTGAACTTGCCGTTGTAGCGCGTGGCCCGCACGATGTGGTTGTCCACCCAGTGGTAGTTGCCCCCGCGCGGCTTGCCGAACACGATGCCGTGGTATTTGAAGCCGTGCTTCTTCAGCCAGCCCTCCGTCACTTCACGGTGTTCCTCGGTGCGTGAAGTGAAGAAGTAGAGCATGTGCCCCTCGTCATACCATTTGTTGCAGGTCTCCACCGCGTCCGGGAACACCGCCGCGTCCGCCATGCGCTCGGGCTCCTCGTTGGGGATGTCCTCGCACACCG
Organism: Flavobacteriales bacterium; assembly: GCA_016700415.1. NCBI lineage: Bacteria > Pseudomonadati > Bacteroidota > Flavobacteriia > Flavobacteriales > Flavobacteriales bacterium. The sequence goes on along the minus strand of CP065018.1, from coordinate 1,665,801 downwards.
TGCCGTCGATGTCGATCAGGAAGTTCTTCTTCCCTTCAGGCAGCACGGGACTGATCTTCTTGCCGTGGTCGAAGGCGTCGTGTAGTTTGGATGCCATGGGACAAAGATGGTCAACGACCGCCAGCGGGCAGGTATGGGACGGCTGTACAGGGCGCCGTTCACAGCCCTTTGATCTTATCCTTTAACTTCTTGACCCGCTTGTCGTTCTGGATCACCTGTGCGTTGAGGTATTTCACGTAGGCCTGTTTCGACTTTTTATCCCCGGCCTTTTTCAATTGATCGTCGAGGTACTTGCCATATTGTTTCAGGCCGTGGCCTTGGAACTCCAGAAGCTTCTTGGTCAATTTCTTGACGTGAGTTGCGGTGGTCTTTGCCATGATGGTTCGGATCTACTCGAGATGGTCGGATCCTTGGAATTGTCGATCAATGTCTTTCAGGTCGGTCCAACAGGTGGTTTTCAAACTTTCCCCGCCTTGATCTCCTCCACCACATCCGGGTCCAGCAGCGTGGTAGTATCACCGAGGTTGCTCATTTCGCCCTCGGCGATCTTGCGCAGGATGCGGCGCATGATCTTCCCTGAACGCGTCTTCGGCAGGCCGCTCACGAACTGGATCTTGTCCGGCTTGGCAATGCGACCGATGTTCTCCACCACGGATTCGATGATCTCGCCGGTGATGCGGTCCACGGCCGCCTTGTCGTTCAGGTCCAGCGGTTCGGCGGTGATGACATAGGCGTAGATGCCCTGCCCCTTGATGTCGTGCGGATAGCCCACCACGGCGCTTTCCACCACCAACTCGCTGAGGTTGATGGCGCTCTCCACTTCCGCGGTGCCGAAGCGGTGTCCGCTCACGTTGATCACATCATCCACGCGACCGATGATGCGGTACCGGCCATCGGCATCTCGCTTGGCGCCGTCGCCGCTGAAGTAGTGGCCGGGATAGCTGCTGAAATAGGTCTGCTTGTAACGGTCGTGGTCGCCCCATGTGGTACGGAGGATGCCGGGCCACGGGAACTTCATGCAGAGCATGCCTTCCACTTCGTTCTCGGCGATCTCCTTGCCGTCGGCGGTGAGCAGTACGGGCTGTACACCGGGCAACGGGTACGCGGCGTGGCTGGGCTTTTCATCGGTGACGCCCGCGATGGACGAGATCAGGATGCCTGCCGTTTCCGTTTGCCACCAGGTGTCCACTATCGGGCAACGGTTCTTTCCCACGTGAAGCTTGTACCATTGCCACGCCTCCTCGTTGATGGGTTCGCCCACGCTGCCGATCACTTTCAGCGAATCCAGCGAATAGGCCAGCACGTGATCGAGGCCGTGCGCCATGAGGCTGCGGATGGCCGTTGGCGCGGTGTAGAAGATGTTCACGCCGTGCTTGTCGATCACCTGCCAGAAGCGGCCCGCATCGGGGAAGGTGGGCACGCCCTCGAACATCACCGTAGTGGCGCCGGCACTCAACGGCCCATAGATGATGTAGCTGTGCCCGGTGACCCAACCGATGTCGGCGGTACACCAGAAGATGTCGCTTTCCTCGTACTGGAAGACATTGCGGAAGGTGTAGTCGCAAAAGACCATGTAGCCGCCGCAGGTGTGTACCACGCCTTTCGGCTTGCCGGTGCTGCCGCTGGTGTACAAAATGAACAGCGGGTCCTCGGCGTCCATCACTTCCGCAGGGCAGTCCTTGTCCACCGTTTTCAATTCCTCATGCAACCATACGTCGCGGCCTTCATTCATGTCCACGGCCCATCCGAGGCGGTCGGCCACGATCACGCACTTCACGCTGGGACATTCCTCCAAGGCTTCGTCCACAATGCGCTTCACGGGGATCTGCTTGTGGCCGCGGTTCAGGCCGTCGCTGGTAAGCACCATCGAGCACTGCGCATCGTTCACGCGGTCGGCGATGGACTTGGCGCTGAAGCCCGCGAACACCACGGAATGGATAGCACCGATGCGCGCGCAGGCGAGGATGGCGATGGTAAGATCCGGTATCATCGGCATGTAGATGCAGATGCGGTCGCCCTTCTTCGCACCGTTGCGCTTCAGCACGTTGGCATACATGCACACCCGCTCATATAACTCGCGGTAGGTGTAGCGCACGAAGCGCTCCTGCGGGTCGTTCGGCTCCCAGATCAGCGCCAGTTTGTTGCCCCGTTTCTCCAAGTGCCGGTCCAGACAGTTTTCGGTGATGTTCAGCTTTCCGCCCTTGAACCAATTCACTTCGGGCTTCTCGAAATCCCATTCCAGCACCTTGTCCCACTTCTTCCGCCAAGTGAAGGTCTCGGCCTGCGCGGCCCAGAATCCTTCGGGGTCCTCCGCGCTGAGGCGGTAGGCTTCGTCGTAATCGGCTTTGGTGCGGATGCGGGTGATGTCCATGGGGATGGGTGAATAAGGATGTCGCAAAGTAGGGAAGGGGAGGAGGGATACCAAAGCATGCCGGTTGGCTGTGGCACGGAGAAGTCGTCAACCGACCTGGATCAGGATCGTAGGGGTCAACTTTCGGCCCGACCGGGGAACACCCACATACTATATCCTTCAGGGAAGACCAAGTCCATGGGCTTCCTTGAAAAGACCCCGAACACGCTGGAACCTGAGCCGCTCATGGCCGCATAGCTCGCACCCCTGGCCAATAGCTCCTGTTTGATCGCTTTGATGGCCGGGTATTTCGCGAACACGTATTCCTCCATGTCATTCACCACGGTCCCTTGCCAGGAGGCGATCGGCGCAGCGATCATTCGAGGCAGATCGTCGTGGTGCTCGGCAAGCCGCATATTCCCGTACACCTCCGCCGTAGGCACATGGATGCTTGGATTCACCAGCACTAGCCAATGCCCGGTAAGATCAACGTGTAAGGGGCTAAGGACCTCCCCCCGCCCATCGGCAAGCTGTGCTCCTTGCTGAAGAAAGAACGGACAATCACTGCCCAATGTGGCCGCCATGGCGTGAAGCTCCTTCGGTGCTAAGCCAAGGTCCAACAGTGCGTTCAGCAGAAGCAGTGTGTGGGCGGCGTCGCTGGATCCCCCGCCCAGCCCGGCGCCCATGGGAACCGCTTTGTGAAGGTGGATCCGCAGCCCCGGCAGTTCGCGGAACTTCCGGACCTGTTCCACGGCCTTCATGCATAGGTCGCCGGACGCATCGCCCGGCACCGGGATACCCGTCCGTTCAAATCGCACCTCACCCGGGGCGGCCCCTTCATCCACCACCGCCTCCAGCGCATCGCACAGGGGGATGGGGACCATGACGGTGCGGATGTCGTGAAAGCCATCAGGCCGCTTGCGAAGCACCTGTAGGCCGAGATTGATTTTGGCGAAGGGGAAGACCAGCATGCCGTTTAGAACGGGTAGAACACCGGGATAAGCAGCATCGCCAGGATGAAGAACAAGAAGGTGATAGGCGCTCCCACCCGCGTGAAATCAAGAAATTTGTAACGGCCCGCGCTGTACACCATGGTGTTGGTCTGGTAGCCGACAGGGGTCATGAAGCTGGCCGAGGCCGCGAAGGTGACGGCCATGAGGAAGGGCAGCGGGCTCACCCCCAAGGCCGCCGCCGTGGAGATCGCGATGGGTGCCAGCAGCGCGGCGGTCGCCGTATTCGACATGACCTCGGTGAGCATCACCGTGCAGGTGAAGATCCCGGCCAGAACGGCCAACGGTCCCCATGCGCCCAGCAGATGGACCAGCCCATGCGCGACCCTTGCGGCCAGACCGGTCTCGGTCATCGCGAGGCCAAGGCTGAGCGCGCCGGCCATGAGGAAAATGATCTTCCAATCGATCGCGTCATAGATCTCCTCCATGGGGATGCAACGGGTGAGCACGATCAAGCAGACGCCCACCAAGGTGCTCACCACGATGGGCAGCAGGGCGAACGCGGAGCTGAGCACCACCCCGAGCAGAACCAGGCCCGTGATGATCGCACTGCGCTTGTCAAAACCGACCGTGCCTTCCTGCTCGTCCAAAATGGCGAAGGGGCTTTCGGGTGTGCGGTCCAAGGCACGCAGCCGTTCCACGTAGTGGCTGCGCACTTCCGCCAAGATCACGTCGCCGGGCCGCAGCACGATGTCCACCATGCGCTGATTGATCACCTCTTCCCGCTTCCGTACTGCCAATGGTACGGCGCGGTAGATGCGCATGAGATCCGCCTCGCCGATGGTCTTGCCGTCCAACGGCGAATTGCCGGTGATCACCAATTCCACCAACTTGGTCCCGTGCTGTCCCGCCTCGGCATTTTCGCTCCCCATGTCGGAGGCCTTGCTCGTGGCGGGATGGATCCGGATATGCCGGTCGGCGTTCAGTTCCCTGGCATGGGCGGCCTCGCAGCGGACTTTTAGCATGTCACGAGCCTGTAGCACCATGTCGCCGGCCGGGAGCGTGAAGATCTCCTCGCCGCGCCGGATCTCAATAATGTCCGTGTGCAGCTCCTTCACCAAGCGGGAGTCCATGATCCGTTCACCGATCGAGGGAGCCCCTGGCAACAGTTCGATCTCGGTGACATAGTCCTTTACGCCGAACCGCTCCTTGAGCCCGGTGGGGTCGCGCTCCTTCCGCAGCAAGCGCCTGCCGAAAAGCAGCATGTAGGCAATGCCGGCGACGGTCAGCACGATCCCCAACGGGGCCATTTGGAACATGGTGAAAGGGGCCAGACCATGATCCACGGCAATGCCGCTGACAAGGATGTTGGTGGAAGTGCCGATGAGCGTGGTGGTGCCGCCCATGATGGTGGCGAAGGACAGCGGGATGAGCATCCGTGAGGCGCTGAGGCCCGCGGAACGTGCGGCCTGCACCACGATGGGGATGAACACCGCCACGATGGGCGTGTTGTTCAGGAAGGCCGAGAGAAAGGCCGTGGCGACCATCAGGATCAGCATGCCCATAACCTCGTTGCGCCGCATCTGCACCGACAGCCGGGGGGCCAATGTGCGCAATATGCCGGAGCGAAGTATCGCGGCGCTCAGTACGAACATGAAGCCAACGGTAAGCGTGGCCGGATCGCTGAAACCGGCCAGGCCCTGCTGAGGCGTGATCACGCCAGTGAGCACCAGCACCGCCACGATCATCAACGCGATCAAGTCGATGCCGATCCACTCGCTGATGAACAGGATTACGGCCGCCACGATGACGCCGAGAACGATAAACTCGTGGGGGGACATGCCGCGAAAATAGGCGTGACCGGGCCTGCCCGATGGACGAGCGGCGCATTGGATGGTTCCGGGCCGCGGCCGATGTGTTTTCAATGACCGCTCTACCTTCGCCCGTTCGCTAATCTTTCCCCATGAGCACCTTCCTTGAATTCGAGAGCCCGATCCAGACCATCGTGGAGCAGATCGAGAAGCTGAACGAGGTGGCCTCGGACGGCGAGGTGGACATCAAGGCCACGTTGAAGGACCTCAACAAGAAGCTCGTCGCCGCACGGAAAGAGGTGTACGGCAAGCTCACACCGTGGCAACGCGTGCAGGTCAGCCGCCATCCCGACCGGCCGTATACCATGCGGTACATCAACTACCTCAGCGACGGCAGCTTCATCGAGCTCCATGGGGACCGTACCGTGAAGGATGACAAGGCCATGGTGGGCGGCTTTGGCCTGATGGACGGAAAGACGGTGATGTTCATCGGCCAGCAGAAGGGCGTGAACACCAAGATGCGCCAATTCCGCAACTTCGGCATGCCGAACCCGGAAGGTTACCGGAAGGCGCTGAGGTTGATGAAACTTGCTGAGAAATTCAATAAGCCGGTAGTGACGTTGATCGATACGCCCGGTGCCTTTCCAGGCTTGGAGGCGGAGGAGCGCGGGCAAGGAGAGGCCATTGCGAGGAACCTGCTGGAGATGTGCCAGCTGAAGGTGCCCATCATCTGCGTGATCATCGGCGAAGGGGCATCGGGCGGCGCGCTCGGCATCGGCATCGGCGACAAGGTGCTCATGCTGGAGAACTCCTGGTATTCCGTGATCTCACCGGAAAACTGCTCCACGATCCTGTGGCGCACGTGGGACTATAAGGAGCAGGCCGCCGAAGCCCTGAAGCTTACCGCCACGGACATGTTCAAGAACGGTTTGGTGGACGGCGTGATCCCCGAACCCGTGGGCGGCGCCCATGCCGATCCGGAGGAAGCCTGCCGCATGGTGAAAGCGGAGGTGGCAAAACAGTTGGAAAAGCTGACCAAGCTGGATCCCGAGAAGCGCGTGGAGAAGCGGATCGCCAAGTTCTGTAAGATGGGCGTGGTGAAGAAGGGGTAGCCGATAGTCCCGGGTCCGGGAGTCTTGAGTCGGGAGTCCGAGCGTTGTAACCGATCACCGGTTGAACAGGGGCAAGACCTTCAGCACTTGGCCGCCCACGGGAAAGTCGCCGAGAATGGCGCCGTTCGAGGGATCAAGGATGAGCACGTGGCCATCGGCCCCGCCGTAGATCGCGCCGCTCACCTTGTCTTTCACCAAAGTGCTTAACACGGGCGTGGTGCCGATGCTCAGGGATCCCGCATCGGAGTATGTGAAGCGCTGCAGATCGCCGTTCGCTAAGGCCACCAGCCAAGTGCCGCTGCCGATCTGTTCCACCGCCGTGATGGTGCTTGGCCATGTGTACGGCTCCCATCCACCGCCGCCGGGCAGGTTCCGATCCAAGACATGACCTTGACCGCCTTGGTTGCCGAAGATCAGAACAAAGTCCGCGATGCGCTCAAAGACCCGGACAGGTGTTAGGCCCAAGGGTTGGGAGGAAACCAGTGATCCCGAGGCCTTGAAATAAGTGCCCACCCGTTGTTCCTGGGTCACGAAGTGCCGCTCGGTGGTCACGACGAGCTCACCGCTTGTGATGGACTGTTCCACCCGGAACTGCGCCGGAAGCGCCGCGTTCATTGTGCCCGTGCCGTTGCTGGCCGTGAAGCCGCGCAGGGTGCCATCATCTTGCCCGACATAGAAGCGACCATCCGCGCAGAGGTCCACACTGGTGAACCAAGGCGCACCGATCGAGCTGAGGTTGGGGCGCTGCCAGATGATGCCCGGGTTGTCCGGTGAAAAGACGCGGAGGTCCCCGCTGGAGCCACCGGCAACACAGAGCCGTTGGGCCGCGGAACTGATGGCCGTACCGCCGAGGTCCATGGGCCATGAGGTTGCCAGAGCGGTCTGCCCCAAGCTGTCCGTCTTGTACAAGGCCACGGTGCCGGCGCTTGGAGCGGTAACGGTGAACAGCGCACGCAACCGCAAGGGGACGGCAGTGACGTGGAGCGTCCGCACATCCTTGCCGCTGAGCGATCCGTCCGAGGCGGTGGCAAACAGCTTGTAGTCGCCGCTTTCGAGCTGTTCGGAAAGTATGGGCAGCCCGAGCGTCACCGTCGCCGAAGTCCCGGACACCGATGTGCCCACGGCATCCACCACGGGAATGTTGTTCTGGTCCAACAGTGAGACGGAGATCTGCTCCAAGGCGATATCATCGCTGGCCTGCACCGTCACCACCAGCGTGTCCGGCACGGTGAGCGAGAAGCCGTCGGCAGGGGAGGTGATGGTGATGTGCGGTGCTTCGTTCTCCCGGTCCTTCTTGCAACCGTTGAGAACTACCCCGGAAAGGGCGCATAGAAGGAGGACATGTTGATAACGCATCATCACAAAGTAACGATGGGCGCAGGTTATCTCATGTACTAACAACCATTGGAAGGCGGCTTGTTGATACGCTGGGCAAAGAAGGTCGGGGCGCGACCCTGACCACCACCTTGTGCGGGTTACTTTTGACCCACCCGACCGGTGTCCCTTTTTTCCTTGCGCCGATCATCCTTATGAACGACTTCTCCTCTTCTTCCTCCGGCACCCGTACCATGGACCGGAAGCGCCGCCCTGCGGCCTCATTGATCGATACCGCCATGGAGGCGGGCAAGCTTCCACCGCAGGCGCCGGAGCTGGAGCAGGCCGTACTGGGCGCGATGATGCTGGAGAAGAACGCGGTGAACGAGGCCATCGACATCCTCCGCCCCGAGAGCTTCTATGTGGACGCTCACCGCCGGATCTTCGACGCCATCCAGAACCTCTTCCGCACCGACCAGGCCATCGACATCCTCACCGTGACGCAGGAGCTGAAGAAGCGCGCCGAACTGGACATAGTGGGCGGTGCTTTTTACATCAGCCAGCTCACCAATAAGGTCGCCAGCAGTGCCAACGTGCAGTTCCATGCACGCATCATCAGCCAGAAGCACATCCTCCGCGAGCTGATCCGCATCAGCGCAGACACCATGCGCGACGCTTACGATGACAGTACCGACGTCTTCGAGCTGTTGGACAAGAGCGAGCAGGAGATGTTCGCCGTCACCAGCGGCAACCTCAGGCGCAACTACGAACCGATGAGCGACCTGATCCAGGGCGCCATCGCGCAGATCGAGAACACCAAGAACAAAGGGGGCGGCATGAGCGGCGTGCCCACCGGCTTCACCCAGTTGGACAAGCTCACCGCGGGCTGGCAACGCAGCGACATGATCATCGTGGCAGCTAGGCCGGCCATGGGGAAAACGGCGTTCGTGCTGAGCATGGCCCGCAACATCGCCGTAGAGCACAAGAAGCCCGTGGCCGTGTTCAGTCTGGAAATGAGCAGCACCCAGCTCGTCACGCGTTTGATCGCCAGTGAATCCGGTATCAGTTCCGAAAAGCTGCGCAAAGGCGAGCTCACCGATGCGGAGTTCACTGTCCTGCACCAGCACATCGCCCGGCTCACCAATGCACCGATGTTCATCGACGACACCCCGGCGCTCAACATCTTCGAGCTGCGCGCCAAGTGCCGCCGCCTCAAAAGCCAGCACGACGTGCAACTCATCGTCATCGACTACCTGCAACTGATGACCTCCGGAACCGAAGGGAACCGTGGAGGCAATAGGGAACAGGAGATCAGCAACATCTCGCGCTCCATCAAGAGCATCGCCAAGGAACTCGATGTGCCCATCATTGCGCTGAGCCAGCTAAGCCGCGCCGTGGAGACCCGCGGTGGCGATAAACGCCCCATGCTGAGCGACCTCCGCGAATCCGGCGCCATTGAGCAGGACGCCGACCTGGTCTGCTTCCTCTATCGACCGGAGTACTACAAGATCTACGAGGACGAGCACGGCAGCACGTTGGGCATGGGCGAGCTGATCGTGGCCAAGCACAGGAACGGGGCAATTGACAACGTCCGCCTGCGTTTCATCTCCGAACTGGCCAAATTCGCGGACCTCGAGACGGGTGACATGAACTTTGCGGGCAGCATGGCCCCGGAAAGCATGCAGACCATCACGCGGCCCAGCCGGATGAACGATGACACGGATCTGGATGCCCCCTTCTGACCGTGGCCCCGTGGCGCGGATCTTTCGCACGCTGATCGTCACCTTGTTGGTGCTGGTATGCACGCTTTCCGCCTCGGCGGCGAAGCTTCTGATCCCCATGGACAAAAGCCAGACGGACCATCTGAAGGCATACGGGATCGTGTATTGGGCCCTTCAGCGCGACTTGACCGTGGACTGGTTGTTGAACTACCGCAGCGGCAGCTTCATGCTGGACAGGATACCCGAGGTGGAGCAGGAATGCACCGTCCGCGGAGTATCCTTCAATGTGATCGCCGACGCACAGGCCACCGCCATTCTTACCGAGATCGGTGATGCGGAGGCCAATATGGAGGTGGTGAAGCTGGAAAAGGCCCCCAAGATCGCCGTCTATGCTCCGGACGGATTCCAACCTTGGGATGATGCCGTGGCCTTGGTGATGACCTACGCGGAGATCCCTTACGAGAAGATCTACGACAGGCAAGTGTTGGACGGCGTACTGCCCAAGTATGACTGGTTGCACCTCCACCACGAGGACTTCACCGGGCAATACGGCAAATTCTACCGCATGTTCCGCAATGCCCCCTGGTACCTCGATCAGGTCAAGGAGGCCGAGTCCATGGCCAAGGAAATGGGCTACGCGAAGGTGAGCCGGATGAAAGGCGCCGTGGCTGCCAAGATCCGCGACTACGTGGCAGGTGGCGGATATCTCTTCACCATGTGCAGTGGCACGGACAGCTACGACATCGCATTGGCGGCCGAAGGAGTGGACATCTGTGACACGCCCTTCGATGGCGATCCACCAGACCCGCAGGCCCAGCAGAAGCTCGACTTCTCGAACACTTTTGCCTTCAAGGATTTCCACATCATCACCGACCCCATGGTGTATGAGTTCAGCGACATAGACGCCACGGACATCCACAACTCCATCGGGGAGACACGGGACTTCTTCACACTCTTCGACTTCAGCGCCAAATGGGACGTGGTGCCCACCATGCTCTGCCAGGACCACGAGCAGGTGATACATGGCTTCATGGGCCAGACCACCGCCTTCCGCAAGCAGTTCGTAAAGCCGAATATCACCATCATGGGCGAGAACAAGCCGCAAGGCACGGTGAAATACGTACACGGTGAATTTGGCTTGGGGCAATGGACCTTTTATGGAGGCCACGACCCCGAGGACTATCAACACATGGTAGGCGACCCCCCCACGGACCTGAGCCTGTTCCCGAACTCACCGGGTTATCGCCTCATCTTGAACAACATCCTCTTCCCGGCGGCCCGCAAGCGCAAACAAAAGACTTGAGGTGTCCGTGACCTCCATCGGTCTGTCATCCTCAGCCCGGCAGAACGTTCAGAGGGCAATAAAATGGGGTGTCAGCGCGGAATGGAACAGGAAATGTCCCGGAACAAGGACGATCCAGCCGGGGCATCCCTATGTTTGTGCCTGTAATCCCTGTTCATGGACCTCTCAAAGATCATTTCCATTACCGGCAAATCCGGGTTGTACCGGGTAGTGGCCCAAGGCCGCCAAGCCTTGATCGCGGAATCGCTTACCGATAAAAAGCGGATCCCTGTCCACTCCAGCGTGCGCGTGAGCTCCTTGGACGAGGTGAGCATGTACACCAAGGGAGATGACGTCCTGCTCTCAACCGTGCTGGAGAAGCTGCACGGTATGGAGAAGGGCAAGCTCTCAGTGGACCCTAAGGGGGATCTGGAAGCACTGTATGACAAACTGGGCGAAGCCTTGCCGAACTATGACCGCGACCGGATCTATTCCAGCGACGTGCGGAAATTCTTCATGTGGTACCAGATGATGGTGGCCGCAGGCCTCTTCGAGGTGGACAAGAAGAAGAAGAAGGCCGAAGCCGAGAATGAGGCCAAGGAAGACAAGAAGGCGAAACCCGCCGGTGCGAAGGGCGCGCCCAAGAAAAAGGCATCTGCGGCAAAAAGATCCTCGGCACCCAAAGCTGGCGGAGCCTCCAAAGCAAAGGCCAAGCCGATGCACAAGGGCGCCCAGCGCGGTAGCTGACAGGGCGTGGGGGTGGTTTTTTATCCTGCCACACACCTATCTTGCGGACGTTCCATAAGCGTTCCGACATGAAAAGTAAATACTCGTTGGTCACGAAGTCGTTGGTATTGGCCGCCATCGCCGGGGCCGTGGCACTTTCGGTAGCCTGGTCCCAAGGGCAAGTGCCTGAGGCCCGTGCGGCATACCACACCGCCAGAGAGATCTCATCGTTCCGCAGTGTCAACGGCTTGCCACTGGACTCGAACGCGAACACCTTTTTCGCGGGAAGTGGCCACTGCAATGGCTGCCACGGTCACGACCCGTCGGAGTATGCGATGGTGAGCGCCGACGGTAGGGATGTGAACGTGTCGGACGCTTGGCGCAGCAGCATGATGGCCAATTCCGCCCGGGACCCCTTCTGGCGGGCCAAGGTGAGCCACGAGGTGCTCGTCGACCCCGCCCACCAAGTGGAGTTGGAGGACAAGTGCACCACCTGCCATGCCCCAATGGGGAACTTCGAACATCATTTCACGGGCCAAGGGCCTTACTCCATCGCGTATTTGGAACAGGACGACATCGCGCGCGACGGGGTGAGCTGCGTGCCTTGTCACATGCAGAAGGAAGAAGGCATCGGCAATTTCTTTTCCGGTAACCTTCAGCTCGATACCGCCGGGAGGCCCATCTACGGGCCGTACGCCGATGAGGATATTTTCCCCTTCCCCATGCAGGATTTCGTTCACTATTCCCCGAGATACGGCGCCCAGATCCTCGATGCGGGCCTTTGCGCCGGTTGCCATTCGCTCCTTACGGGGACGGTCGACCTCGATGGGAACCTCACCGGCGATGAGTTCGTGGAACAGGCCACCTACCACGAATGGCTCAACTCCGAGTTCAACAATGAGGAACACCCTGCCACGGGCATCACTTGCCAAGGCTGCCATGTTCCCTTGCTGGATGATACCGTCGGAGTGGTGCTCTCCGCCAACTATGTCTTTCTCCAGCCTAAATCCCCGTTCGGCCAGCATCACTTCTCCGGTGCCAACACCTTCATGCTAACCATGCTGAAGGACAATGGCGACACCCTGCAAGTGACCGCTTCACAGGCCCAGTTCGACACCTCCATCGCACGGGCGGAGCGCATGCTGCAGCAGCACACCCTGATGGTGGAGACCAGCGTGCCATGGCGTGATGCTGATACCGCGTTCATCGATGTCAAGCTCACCAACCTCGCCGGTCACAAATTCCCCAGCGGCTACCCCTCACGGCGTGCGTGGGTGGAGTTGTTGGTGACCAATGCGGGCGGTGATACCCTGTACATCAACGGTGAGCCCTCCGCGGATCACGACATTGTGGGCCATGACCCGATCTGGGAGCCGCACTATAACGTCATTACCTCGGCGGATCAGGTACAGATCTATGAAATGGTGATGGGCGATGTGAACGGTGACATGACCACGGTGCTCGAACGGGCCAAGCAGCCGTTGAAGGACAACCGGCTCGCACCGGCAGGTTTCAGCGTGACCCACACCACGTATGACACCACACAGATCGTAGGCGGGGCCGCCGCGGACCTTGATTTCAACCATGATGAGATCGGCGTGGAGGGAAGCGGTACGGACGTGGTCCATTACCATGTGCCCATGGGCGGCAACACAAGCTTGATCAACATCACCGCCAAGGTCTGGTACCAAACGGCACCGCCGCGCTTCATGCAGGAGATGTTCTTGCATACCAGCCCGGAGATCGACCTTTTTCAAGGCATGTTCCAAGCGGCCGACAACACCCCGGTCATGGTCCGCCGCGCCACGCAAACGGACATGACCGTGGGCATCGACGACCTGCGGGAGCTGGGCGTGCATGTGTTCCCGAATCCGGTGCGGAACGGGATGTTGAACATCACTGGCATCGACGGGCGTGTCACGGCCATCGAGGTCTATGATGCCGGCGGACGCAAGGTCACCGAACGCAAAGGCACGAACGAACGAACATGGGGGACACGCCTGCCGGGCAACGGCACCTACATCGTGGTGATCCGCACAGCGGAGCGCAGTTTCGTGGAGCGGGTGGTGAGCTTGTAGGTCACCAGCTTTCCTTGCGCCCATGTAGCGCGAGCGGGAAACATCAGCTAAAAGGCGGCATCCAACGGATGCCGCCTTTTAGCTTGGAAAAGCGTGCTTTGGTCTGCCTCAGCAGCATGAGCTGCCAGGTCCACAGCAGGCGCCTTGCGCGGTTTTCTCCCCGCGCACGGTGATGCTCTCAATGCCCAATCCTTCGTTCTTCACGTTCTCCACGGCTTCAGCGGACAGGTAGCGCGAGAGGATGTCGCCCGGTATGGTGATGGCCTTGCGCTTCAGCACTTGCACATCGGTGAAACCGGCCTCGGTGATGAGACCGAGGTAGTCCGCTTCTTGCGAAGCGCCCGTTACGCAGCCCGCATAGAGCTCGGCGGCTTGACGCAGCTCGTCAGGAAGCTCGCGTGTCAGCACGATGTCCGAAACACTGAAGTGCCCGCCTACGCGCAACACGCGGTGCATTTCCGCGAAGGCCTTGCGTTTATCGGGCACGAGGTTCAGCACGCAGTTGCTCACCACCACGTCCACCATGTTGCCCGAAAGCGGTAGGTCCTCGATGTCACCTTGGCGGAACTCGACATTGGCGTAGCCGAGTTTCATGGCGTTCTCCTTCGCTTTGGCGATCATTTCCGGGGTGAAGTCCACACCGATCACGCGACCGTCCGCTCCGGTGGCTGCGCGCGCCACGAAGGCGTCGTTGCCTGCGCCGCTGCCGAGGTCCAGCACGGTGTCACCGGTTTTGATACCCGCTGTTTCCGTGGGCAGGCCACAGCCCAGACCGAGGTCAGCGTCCGCCGTGTAGCCCTCCAGCCCGGCGTAATCGTCGCTCATGATGTTGTACACCTCGGTGCTGCAATCCCCGGCGCCGCAGCACGAGGAGGCGTTGGCCTCCTTGCTTTGTGAAGCCACTTGGGCGTAGGTGTTGCGCACGTTCTCCTTCAGTTCCTCAGCGCTTTTCATGGTGCTCATGTTGTTGGTGTTCTCGTTTCGTTCCAGGTGTTGCAGGAGTCCGTGGTGGAGCAGCAGTCCGGGTCCGGTTCGCGGAAGCTCTGCATCAGTTCCCAAAAGGTCTGTTGCGCCAAGGCCCATTCCTTCGGGTCGATGCAATAGCACACGCTGGTGCCGGTGATCGTTCCTTGGATCAGCCCGGCTTGTTTCAGTTCCTTCAAGTGCTGGCTCACCGTGCTTTGTGCCAGTGGCAGCTCGTCCACGATGTCGCCGCAGATGCAATTGCGTTTGCTGGCGAGCAGCCGAAGGATGGCGACGCGCGCCGGGTGCCCCAGCGCTTTGGCATAGCGTGCCAAGCGTTTGTCGCTTGCAGTGAATGTCCCGGTCTTGGAGAGTCCCATGGTCGAATAGATCGCAATATTACGATGAATTGGCCTCTAAAGCGAGGTTGGGCACATTCCCCCGATCATTTACTCGGCGATGTTTGGACGGCCAAGTTGAAAATGGCATCACCTTGATAGACCATCGGCGCCTTGCTGATGTTGATCACATAGCCGGACTTCGGTGCTACCATGGGTTCGCTGCGGGAGCCGTACGGGTCGGAGATCGTGCAGAGCACTTCACCCGCTTCCACGTGCTGGTGCATCACCACTTTTACATGCAGGAAGCCGGAGCGGTCCGCGCGCACCCATTTGGTCTCCTTCACCACAATGCTCTGGTGGCGCTGCATCGGGACACGTATGCCCGGGGCCAGCATGCCGAGGTAGCTCAATACACGGATCACTCCTTCCACAGCCTCACGCGCCATTTCCTTGTCCAAGTTCAGGCTCATTCCGCTTTCGTTCAGCAGCAACGGGATGCCCAGCTTGCCGCAGGTCTCGCGATAAGAGCCGGGGATGTATGGGTCATAGAGGGTGAAGGGCGCATGGAAGATCGCCGCGAGGGCCTTCACATGCTCATCGTCGGGTACCACACGTACCTGTGCAGCATTGAAACGGTCCGCACCGCCCGTGTGGAAATCCATGCAGAGATCAGCGACAGGCAGCACTTCCGTAGTGAAGCGATGGGCCACCCGGCTGGCTAACGATCCGCCCTTGATGCCGGGGAACACACGGTTGAGGTCTCGGCCATCGGGAAAATACCGGGACTTGGCTATGAAGCCGAAGACATTGATCACCGGGATGCAGATGATCGTGCCTTTCGCAGGCTTGTTCACACCGTGAGAGATCACCTGCCGCACCACCTCCACGCCGTTCACCTCGTCGCCATGGATACCGGCGGTGATCAATACCGTGGGGCCGGGAACGGCCGAGCGCTCAATGAGGATCGGCACCTCCACCGGCGTATCGGTGAAGAGGCTGGCAATACCCAGGTCCAAGCGACAGCTGGTTCCCAAGGGAATGTCCTGACCAAGGATCTTCAAGTCGCCATCATGGGCGATATCCACAAGTTCCATGTTCGGGGTTTGGTGCGCCAAAGCTCGGACAACTGCTTGTGCTCGCAACACGCGAGCACAAGCAGTTGCTCCGCAGGATATGCATCCGGGATCTTTCCGCGTGGATCAATGTTCCACAACGATCCGGACCATGCTGCGGGAGTATTCGCGGATGCGAACCCCGTAAACACCGTTGGCCAGCCCGTTGAGGTCGATCCCATTGGAGGCAGTGGAGACCGGCAGGGAGAGCACGCTGCTACCTGTTATGTCCAGCACGTCCAAGGTCGCGGTGCGGTCCACTGCGGAGAGGCCGGCGAGATATACCATTCCGGTCGTGGGGTTCGGATGGGCGCTAAGTGTTGGCAGCGTGTTCTCCGCGATGCCGACGTTCTCGGCCGGATCGATCCGCACCACCTCGTTGTTCGGCGTGTTCACATACCACAACCGGCCGTCGGGCCCCACCTTGATGCCCATGATGCCGGGCGTTCCCGTGGCGATGGTGCCCACCTGCGTGAACGGTGGCGTAGAGTTGAGGTCGTATATCAGGATGTCACCAGTGGCATTGTCGGAGACGAGCAAGCGGTCATCGATCACTTCGATTCCGGCCGGCTGCACAAGGCCCGTGGTGATCACCGGCTCCCAGGTAGCCCCGGTGATGGTCTCGTACTCCGCAAAGGGTTCGTGCGGTCCAAAGGTGGGAGGGGCACCGACGGTGCCGGAGTGGATGTCCAAGCGCAGCACCCTGTGCCCACCGAAGTCCACGACGTACAGCCAGTTGGTGTTGTGGTCGAGCACGCAGTGGCTCACCACATTGTTGTTCGGGTCCTTGGTGATGGTAAAGGCGTTGAAACGATGGATCACCGCGTCGGAATGGTCCGAGCCCCCGGGTTCATGAGGCTGCTCGAAATCATACATGACGATGTCGCCGAGGTTGCCGTCCACCACCCAGAATCGGTTCAGCGTTTCCGAGGCGATCCCTTGGCTGTAAGGGCTTTCGTGCAGCATATCGAGGTGGCTGCCGTTGCCGCCGGAAGGTTCAGCATAGATGCTCATGTCCGAGCTCCAGAGCGACGGGCCGGTGAACGGTGTACCCCCGTCGTGATTGGCGTCATAGACGCCGGGCGAGGTGGCGAAGTTGCCGTTGTCGGACATGGCGATGGCCGTGGGCAAGCTCATGAAGTGCCATGCATTTCCATCCTGCTTGTATTCATGGGTCATGTCCGTTTCACCGGCATCGAAGAAGGTGACAGTGCTTCCGCCGGAGTTCTCCGTGCCCTTGTTGATCACCCAGAGCTCATTGCGAGCGAGGTCCTGATGAAAATCGAGGTCGCGTGGCGAACTCACTTGGTCGCTGCTGCTGCCCACGGTGGTGAAGGTGGGCGTACCATAGAAGTATTGGTCGATGATGTTCGGGATCGGTTCGTTGATCACCTCCTGCATCATGGCATGGTCGTTTCCCGGTACTTGGTCCGCAGCACCGTTCAGGTTGCTGGCCCACACGTCCAGGTCGTAGGTGCCGGTCTGCGTCGGTGTCCAAGGCGTACTGTGCTGGAAAGCGTACATATCACCAGCGGCGATGCTGAGACCCGTGAGTGAAGCGACCACTGGCGTGCCACCATCGATGGTGTAGTTCAGGTCCATCGAGGTGATGGTAGCTGTACCGCGGTTCCGGAGCGTCCCCGAAACAGTGATGGGCTGGTTCGCGAAGGCGTACTTCGGGTTGCTCAGGTCGCTGAGGCCGAGGTCCAGTGCAGCGGGCAGTGCCGCCACGAATGAGAAGGTGTTACCCGTTCCGGTGGCAGCGAACTCCCCGATGAGAAAACCGTTCGCACGCACGTTGTAGTGGATGCCGCCATCGCCCCAATCGTCAACGACGATCAAACTGTACGTGGCACCGTCGGTGAGGTCGTACGGACCTGATGTAATCGACAGGTTGTTCCCATATCCACCGGGGGTCTGGTTCTGCGCGCCGCCACCGTTGCAGCCCACGGCGCTGTTGCCGCCGAATGCGATGGTGTTGCTACCGCAAGCGGATCCGTCAGGGACCAATTGCCAATAACCTTCATAACCGTAGGCATCGGTCAGGATGTCTATGGTGATGGGTACTTGAGCTTGCAGCAGTCCGGGGAACAGCAGCATTCCCAATACGAGGGGTAAAAGCTTCTTCATGCGTCTTTGGGTTTTGGTGTGCTTGGTGGTTTGGTTTCGTGTTTCTATTCCGGTCGAGAGGGATCGTGGATCTTGTTCGTTGGAGCGCTGCTTGTCACATCGCCATTCCCGCCATCGGGTCCGCGCCGTGCTTGAAGATGTATTCGCTGTTGATGAGGTAGGCACCTGTGACCACGACCACCTCGCCGGCATGCAACCCGTCCGTGATGGCGATACGGCCGCCTGCCTCGACACCCGTCATCACCATGCGGTTCATGTAGGTACCCGGCAAGGTAAGCACCCATACGGTCGCGCCCTTCCCGTCGCGGATCACGGCATCGGTGGGCAGGGAGAGGCCGTCAACAGTCTTGCCGAGCAAGTGGACCGTTGCGGGAAGTCCGGGCATTAGATCACCCTTTGGGTTGGGTACACGCAGGCGGATGCGGGTAAGGCGCGAGCCCATGGCCACTTCCGGTCGCACCAGTTCGATCGGCCCTCGGAAAGAGTAGCCCGACCGGTCTGGCAAGGTGACCTCCGCCTCGGAATGTCCATCGCTGTTTACCGGGCCGTTCCACAGCACATCCGCTTCCACCCAGAGGCTACTGAGGTCCACTATCTCCACCACTGCGCCGCCGTCCATCACCTGCCCGCCTTCCAACACATCAAGGGCGGTGATGATCCCGCTTGACGGGGAAAGGATGGTGGTGTTCACCGGGATGGATGCAGCAGTGCCCAACGATGCGATCTGCGCGTTCGACAGGCCCCAGAGCTTCAGCCGTTCCGCCGCTGCGTGCAGCACCAGCGTATCCGTACTGTTGCCAACAGCCGCTTGCGTCGCTGTCCGATATTCCCGCTTGGAGAGGTTCATCTTCTCGCTGTAGATGTCGAACAGCGGCTCCCCTTGCCGCACATGCTCACCGATGCTCTTGTGGTACAGCCGTTCAATGCGGCCTCCGACACGGGCCGCGACAACCGTCACTTTATCCTGATCCAGGCCGAGCGCGCCACTGAACGCCGCACGCTGCACCACGCTGCCCGCGCGAACGGTGTCCGTGATGATATTGCCCAACTTGATCTGTTCTTTGCTGAGCCGGACCTGTCCTTCCATGTCGGCCATGCTCTTCTTAACCGGGGTCAGCTCCATGTGGCAGATAGGGCACAAGCCCGGCTGATGTTCGATCACTTGGGGATCCATCGAACAGGTGTAGTAGGTGTCCGGATCCGTCGCCTTTTCAGGAGTGGAAGAACGGCAACCCGCCAAGAGCAGGGCCGTGAAGAGGAGGAGCTGCAGGTATCGCATCATGGTGTGGTCTGGATGAAGCTTTCGCTGTCCATGAGGAACTGGCCGTTGGCGGCCACGCGTTCGGCCGGTTTGATGCCGCCGAGGACTTGCACGAGGCTGTCTGAACGCACGCCGACCTGGACGCTTCGTGCGGTAAAGCCCGCGTCGGCAGCGACGAAGACGACCTGCTCCGTACCGAGGGAAACTACCGCCGGTCGCGGCAACCAATCCGCATCCTTCACCTTGCGCTTTGCGATGGCATGAACGGGCATGCCCACAGGAAGGCCCAGTGTGGAGTTGTCCAGCGGCACGCGCGCTGTGAGGTTCCATTCCCCTTCGCGGAAGAACGGCTCGATGGACCCGATGCGCGCCCTAACGCTGTGTCCGCTACCTGCGGGCGTAACGATCGTGATGCTGTCGCCGGAAGCGAGCACATCGCTTTGCGCCGGCGGGATCTTGATCAAGGCCCAGATCTTCCGATCATCTGCGATGCTCATCAGCGTTGCACCTTTCGCCACGTAGTCGCCTTCCTTCAATGCCAACGCCGCCGTAGGCTGAAGGCCGGAGGTTGAAGTTGTGGGACCGGGAATTTCCATGCCGGGATCGATCGCGCGGCCCGAGTACGCACTGACGATGGTGACCGTGGGGTCGATGGTGCCCTGGTCCGTGATCCGCTTCAATTGTCCCTCGGTCATTCCGAGCAGAAGCAATTTGCTCCGTGCCGCCGCGATCAGGGAGGAATTGCCCGGGTCCTGCTTCAGGATGAACAAGAGGTTTTCTTGGGCCGTGGCCAGCTCGGGACTGTAGATCTCCGCAATGGCCTGTCCCTTGGTCACCCTTGCGAACATGGACCGGACGTGCAGCTTCTGGATGCGGCCGCTGACGCGTGCGGTGATGGAGCCCACGGCCCGGGTGTCCCACGCCAAGAGCCCTTCGAGGTTCAGCGAAATGGTTTCCGTGCCATGCCGCAGTTCCACGGTGGGCAGCTGGCTCAATGCGTATTCGTCCGTGGAGCGGAGCAGCGGCGCGAGCACGCTGTCCGGCGGGACCGGAGCATGGCGCTGCCCGCCAGTGTTCCGCTCCTCGCAGGCGGCGAACAGCAGAGCGGAAAGCATCAACAGAGGCAGGATCCGGACGCTCATGGGGTTGCTGAATTGATCTGCAGCACGCGTTCCAAGCGAGCCTGTGCGTTCAGGATCTCGAGCAGGCGGTCCAGCCGGGCCAACTCCGCAGAGTAGACGGTTTCCCACGCATCGTAGTAGGTGAAGAGGTCATCGGTCTGTTGCGCATAGCCCAAGCGCACGGCGTCGAGATTGCGCTGCGCCCCGGGGATGATCACGTTCGCATAAAGGTCCATCTGCTCGCGACCGGCCTTCAATTCGGCTAAGAGCTGATGCGCGGCGCCCATCAGTTCATTCCGTTTCATCACCTTCTGCTCGCGGAGGGCCTGGCCACGCAGCTCGAAGCCGGTGGCGCGGGCCTTTGCGGAACGCGTGGACCACGGCAGCGGCACGCTCACCATCGCCATCAGGTTGAACATATCGTAGGATCCACCGAAGCCGATCATGTGGTCATAGCGCAAGCCGAAGTCCGGTTTGAGGTCCGTACGCGCCAAGTCCGCTTGGGCGGCAGCGATGCCGATGCGCCGGTCGATCGCGCGCAGGTCGCTGCGGTCGGCATTGAACGCCGCGGTGTCCAACGGCTGGGTGGCATAGTCCCGGATGACGTATGTGGTGTCGATGGTGAACACAAGCAGCGGGTCGCGCGCCATCAGGGTGTTCAAGGCGATCCGTTGCTGATCGATCCCGGCGGAGACCACGGAGATCATGCGATCGGCCTCGCCCACGGCGGCGGTGGCCTTGTAGTAGGCCCCGAGGGCGCTACTGCCGTCGCGGTATCGTTGCTCGGCGTTCACCACCATCGCTTGCAGCAAGGCCTTGTCCTTGCGCAGCACTTCGAGCTTCTTCAACCCCACGAGCCACGCGTTGTAGCTGACTTCGGCCTGTGCGCGCAGGTCGGCCAAGGTGCTCACGCTGTCCTCACGCCCCACGGATGCCAAGCGGCCCATGTAGTCGGCGTTCGCATTCAGCTGGCCGGCCTTGGGGAACATCTGCTGGATGGAGAACATGTAGCTGCCCATGCCATTCATTCCATTGGCTCCTTTTTGCCAGGTCGAGGCATCATAGGGTGTCATGTTGAATCCGGTACCGAGCTGCGTGGGCATCCAGTTGCGTGCGCCTTTCGCCTCCGCGTCCATGGCCTTGATATCCGCATCCGCCATCAGCAGGGCCGGGTGGTGCGCGGTGATGCTGTCCAGCACCATGCCCAAGCTCATCGTCTGGGCGGAGGTGTGCAATGCGAAGAGGCACAGCCACGGGAGGAGGATATATCGTGCTTTGTCCATGTTCATTGCGCTTCGATGATCTCGATCTTTCCGTGGCGTTTCAGCTCCCGCTCTTTGGTCATCTCGAAAACAATAGGCGTTACCAGGAGCACGTAGATAGAGGAGGTGAGCGTGCCGCCGATCAACGGTACCACGATCGGCAGCATCACGTCCGAGCCCGCGCCGGTGGCCCACAGGATGGGGATGAGGCCGAAGAGCGCCACCGATACGGTCATCAGTTTCGGGCGCAGGCGCTTGGCCGCTCCGTCGAAGACATATTCCCGCAGGTCCGCATTGGTGATGGTGTCGCTGCTGTTGCCCTTCTTCTTTACCAGCTCCAGCATCGCCTCGTTGAGGTAGATCGTCATGATCATCGCCGTTTCCACCGCCATGCCGAAGAGCGCGATGAAGCCCACCGCCACCGCCACTGACAGGTTGATGCCGTAGAAGTAGACCATGAACACCCCGCCGATCAGTGCGAAGGGCACGGTGATCAAGGTGAGCAGGGCCTCCTTCACCGAGCGGTAGGTGAAGTAGAGCACCAGCACGATGATGATCAGCACGATCGGGAGCACGAGCTTGAGCGTCCGGTTCGCGTGGATCTGGTTCTGCCATTGCCCGCTCCACTCCATGTAGTAGCCCTTGGGCAGTGGCTGGTGCAGCGCGGCGATCCGCTGCTGCGCCTCGTTGACCGTACTGCCCATGTCCCGATCCCGCACGTTGAACAGCACCATGCCGCGCAACATCGCGTTTTCCGAGTTGATCATCGAAGGGCCATCGCTGAGGGACACGTCCGCCACGGCCTCCAGCGGTATGGCACCGAAGGACATGGTCTGCACGGGCAGCGGTCGCAAATCGGGCAGGTCGTTCCGGTAGTCCTGCCCGAAGCGCGCGCTGACGCTGAACCGCTGTCGCCCTTCGATGGTGGTGGTGATGGGCAGGCCCCCGATGGCCGTTTCCACCATGGCGTTCACGTCGTCCACCGTCAATCCGTAGCGGCCCAGCTCGTCGCGTTTGATGGAGACGTCGAGATACTTTCCGCCGGTGATCGGTTCCACGTAGAGGTCCTTCACCCCGTCGATGCCGACCAATGCTTTCTTCAGGCGCTGGGCCACGGCGTAGATGGTGTCCAACTGCTGCCCGTAGATCTTCAGGCCCACGTCGGTGCGCACGCCAGTGGAGAGCATGTTGATCCGGTTGATGATCGGCTGCGTCCATCCGTTGGTGACGCCCGGGATCTGCATCTTCGCGTTCAGCTCCGCGATGATGTCCGCCTTGCGCATGCCCGGCCGCCACTGGTCCCGCGGCTTCAGCATGATCAGCGTCTCGATCATGCTGATGGGGGAATTGTCCGTGGCCGTGCTCGCCCGCCCGGCCTTGCCCAGCACATGGTCCACCTCGGGCACGGAAGTGATCAACTTGTCCTGCGTTTGTAGGATCCGTTTGATCTCCGCGTTGGAAATGTCCGGCAAGGTGACGGGCATGAAGAGGATAGAACCTTCATCCAAGGGCGGCATGAACTCCGTGCCCAAGCGGGTAAGCATGAAGCCGCCGATGGCCAGCGCCGCGATGTTGATCGCCAACGTGGTGCGCCGCCAGTGCATGCACCACCGGAGCACCGGAGTGTAGAGCCGCTCCAGAAAGCGGTTGATGGGATTGGCGGATTCCGGGCGCATCCGGCCCCGTAGCAGCAGCGTTACCAGCACCGGGGTGAGGGTGATCGCGAGGAAGGCGTCCACCAGCAGGATGAAGGTCTTGGTCCAGGCCAGCGGATGGAAGAGCTTGCCTTCCATGCCGGTGAGCATGAAGACCGGCAGGAAGGACGCGATCACCACGATGGTGGAATAGAACACGCCCGGACCCACCTGCACAGCGGCCCGCTCGATGATGGAGGCCCGTTCATCCGCGCCCAGCGGGTCCGGCCGGCGCGTGAACCACGAGCGCCAGCCCAAGGCCACCTTCTGCGGCAGCGGCATCTTCTTCAACTGTTCCTCGGAAAGATGCCGATACGCGTTCTCCACCATCACGATGCCATCGTCCACTACCACCCCGATGGCCAAGGCAATTCCCGTGAGCGACATGATGTTGGACGAGATGCCGAAGGCCTGCAGGAGGATGAAACTGATCGCCACGGAGATCGGTAACTGAATAAGGATGATCAACGCGCTGCGCCAATGGAAGAGGAAGAGCAGCACCACGAGGGACACCGCGATCATCTCCTCGATCAAGGTGCCTTTCACGGAAGCGATCGCCTCGTCGATCAACGTGCTCCGGTCGTACGAGGTGCGGAAGGTCACCCCTTCGGGCAAGCCTTTTTGCACGTCCTTCATCTTCGCTTTTACATCCTGGATCACTTGGTCGGCATTGGCCCCGTAGCGCATCACCACGATGCCGCCCACTACTTCCCCGTCCCCGTTCTCGTCGAAGATCCCGAGGCGCAGGTCGCCGCCCATCTGCACCGTGCCCACATCGCTGACGCGCACCGCGATGCCGTTGCGCTCGGTAAGCGCAATGCGCTCGATGTCCGCCTTGCTCTTGATGTAGCCCAGCCCGCGGATGATGTAGGCCATGTCCGACATCTCGAACTTGCGCCCGCCCACCTCGTTGTTGTTCGCCTTCACCTTGTCCATCACATCCTTCATGGACAGGCCGTAATACTGGAGCTTCAGCGGGTCGATCACCAACTGGTACTGCTTCTCGAAGCCGCCGAACGAGGCCACTTCCGCCACGCCCGGCACCGTTTGCAACGCGAATTTCACGTACCAATCCTGCAAGGCGCGCTGCTCGCCGAGATCCATCCCGGGCGCGTTCAAATGGTACCAGAAGATGTGGCCCACGCCGGTGCCGTCGGGGCCGAGGCTCGGCGTGACCCCGGGCGGCAAGGCGCGCTGGGCGTAGTTCAACTTCTCCAGTACCCGCGTGCGCGCCGCATAAATGTCCTCATCGTCGTCGAACACCACGTACACGAAGCTCATCCCGAACATCGATGTGGCCCGGATGTCCTTCACATGCGGAATGCCCTGCAGGTTGCTCACCAAGGGATAGGTCACCTGGTCCTCCACCACCTGCGGGCTGCGCCCCATCCACTCCGTGAAGACGATCACTTGGTTCTCCGAGAGGTCCGGGATGGCGTCCACGGGGTTGCGCTGCACCGAGTAGATGCCCCAGCCGAACAAGGCGGCGGCAGTCAACAGCACCAAATAGCGGTTGCGGAGTGCGAAGCGGATGAGGGCGTGTACCATCAGGAGTGGGCCTGTTCAGGGGTCAATGATGCTGGTCTTCGTCGTGATCGTCATCGTGATGATCCCCATCATGATGATCGCCGTCGTGGTCATCGTCCATCTCCCCGCCGTGATGATGGTGGTGCCCTTCGCGCACTTCGTGGGAAAGGATCGCGGGATCCACCCCGGCACCGCCGCGATAGACGATCCATGCACCGAGGTAAGAACCAACGATCAGCAGCACCGCCGCCGACACGCTCAGGAACAAGGCACTTGGCGCGACGAGGCTTTTTCTCCGCTTCCAGCGCAGCAGGCACATCAGCCCGAACACCCCGATGGCGATGGACTGGATCCAGATGTGCCAGGTCATGCGCTCGTGCGCAGCCTCGGTGTGGGCGGGCACTGTGTAGTAGGCCATCACACCCGTAATGATCGTCAAGAGGCCCGTTATCACCCCTGCCACGATCAACCCGAAGGCCACGCGTGAAAGGTCCACCCGCTTCTTTCGCCAACCATAGAGGTCCAGTACCACGCCGCTCAGCAGCAGCGCGATCGGAAAGTGGACGAAGGCCGGATGGAGCTCCCAGGTGTTCATGGTCGTTTTTTTTTGGTGTTGCGCTTATTTGACAGGTTCGAGGTACATCCCGCACTTCGAGCATTTGTCCCCTTCCTTCCCGGTCACTTCGGGATGCATCGGGCAGGCATAGGCCATTCCCTCCGCGGAGTGCATGGTGGTGCTGTCGCCCATCATGTGCATGGAGCCCTGTTCGTTGGAGTGCATGGCGCTGCTGTCGTTCATCATGTGGTCGTGGTGTTGATCGTTGGTCGAGCTGGTACCGCAGGCGGTCCAGGTGGTCACTGCAAGGGCGAGGATGATCAGGCTGTACTTGTTCATGGTCGTGTTGTTGTTTTATGGTTTTTGGAAGTGACGGACCACCGTTCTTGGCCCTGAGCAATTTCCGGAAGGTGTAGCCGCGTGGCAATGCCGACGGCTGAAATGAAAATGGAACGGTCGTAGAAATGCGCGACGGGACAAAGCCATCAAGCGCGACGGACCAACGGGTCCGGGAGGGACGATCCTAAATGAGGTAGGTCTGAAGCTCCGCCAAGCGGGCTTTCAAGAGCCGTGGAGGACGGCATTGCGGCCTGATGGTCCAAGCATGCCCGGAAAGGGGCACTTCGATCACCGTGCGCCAGGGAATAGCAACGGCATGCACCGAAGGCGGCACCAAGACCTTATCGAAGGTGAATGTTGGGATCTCAGACTGCACACTGGTGAACTCACAGCAGGTGGGTGTGAACTGTGAACCGGGATGTTCCGAAGACGGGCAGCAATCCTTGGCCTCACCCAAGCTGACGGAAGTACGGCCACTTGAGGTGCAGGTCATCCGCGAAAGTTTCGGCGCAAATGCCGCGAACAGCAGCAACGCGGCAAGCGGCAGGATCACCAACTTGCTCTTTCGGATGAAGGAGAACTTCCACATGCAGTCACAAGGTAGTCAGTAATCCAGTGGTTCAGTACTGAAATGGCCTCACCCCTTGGAAGCCGAACTGGAGGAAGTGGGGGACATACCCCTGGCCATGCCGCGATCCAGCATCCTCCCCACGCTCCTGCGCGTGGAAGGTGGATCGGGGAACCTCCGCATTTTCCCAGATCATCGTTTGCGGACAAATGCATGGGAGCAAGGGCCACCATATAAAAGCTGGATCTGCTCCGGTTTGTCCAGGAAAAAGGCATCGCAGGCCATCCGTACACCGGGATTTGAATTACACCCGTCCAACGTTGCACCGGCCCTATGATAATCCATTAGTAGCACCACCGCACCTTGGGCCAGCCGCGGGTATACACCTTCCAAACAATGGGTGATCAATGCCGCATGTTCTTCGGCACTCCCTCCCGTACCGCAGTCAAGGTGGGCGAATGCGATCACTTCCGGGAGGTCCGTTGGCACGGTTTGAAGAAAGTCACCCACATGGATGATCGGCATAGGCACACCTTCCGCATGGATCGTGTTCTTGAACACTTCGTGGATGTTCTGCTGCTTTCCAAGCTCGATATCAAAGCGGTCGTAAACATGGAATTCACGTTGCGCACCCGGTGGTTCGAGCAGGCCACTGATAAGAGCCGCACTGCTCCCCGTATAACAGCCCAATTCCACGAACGCGCCGGGAACACCCGTATCCAGGACCCGATCGACAAGGTGATGGATGTTGGACGCTTGCTCGATGCTCAGCATGTGGTGCTGGTGATCAAATCGAGGGAGCAATACATAGGGGACACCTAATCTGCCAAAGACTTTGTTCAAGAACTTGATGGACGGCGGTAATTTGTCCCGGTTCGGGCCGAAATACGATCCCATATGGATCTGCACAGGCCGGTCATGTAGAGGCATGGGGTTCATTCTAGTGGTCATGGTGGCTGTTTTAAACCTTCGGTGAACTTCCCTGCTACGTTTCATGATCCGGGGAGGTTTGGGAGTAATGTAATAAAACGCTCACTCGCCTAAGGTTTCCGCCGACACCCGATCGGGCGGGACTTCCCCGCTCCCGCATGCCACCGCGGCCTGACGATACAAAGAGATCCTGACCGGAACAGGCCGGGGCGACTTGTGGGTGCGTACATCCAAGGACCGATCATGGCACAGGAGCTTCCGGCGGACTTCGGACTGCTGCACGGAACTACCTATGACCTGCAAGTAGTGCAGCGTGCATGAAGCGTTATGGACATCCGTTGCTCGGTCCTTCAGAAGTCTGTCTGTCCATGTGCAGCGTTCCGGGAGCATGTGGCGGCCATGACCAATGGCACCCCAGATCCACCATTCCAAGAATAGACAAGATAGTAATTGATGTTCACGGATAAGTTCAGCGATATTTACCCCGGATGAAGCACCCACGCACCTATGTCTTGGCAGCCCTTTGTACGAGCTTGGTGGGGCTGTATTCCTGCCAGCGGGACCCCGATATGGCCCAGCCCTCCAGTGCTTGGAACGGCCCAACGCCCTTCCAACTGGCGTTCCCAGCATGGGCGGCCGACCCGTTACACGAATTGATCTTCCCGGCGGACAACCCGTTGACCGTGGAAGGGATCGCCTTGGGCCGGAAGTTGTTTTACGAGAAAGCGCTGTCCGACGACTACTCCATGTCCTGTGCGACGTGCCATCAACAGGAATTTGCCTTCACAGACCCGCGCGTTGTTTCGCTCGGCACGGACGGTACCCCGGGCAGGCGGAATTCCATGGCCATCATGAACCCGGCCTGGGACCATCTGTTCTTTTGGGACAGCCGCGCTCCGACGCTTGAGATGCAGGCCTTTGGTCCCGTGGCGAACATGGTGGAGATGCGCAATACCTGGCCTGAGGTGGAAAATCGTTTGGCCGCGCATCCCGATTATCCGCTGCTTTTCGAACGGGCCTTCGGATCCCCGGGCGTGGACAGCACGCGTGTGGTGAAGGCCATCGCACAGTTCGAGCGCACGTTCCTCTCTTTCAATTCGCGATTCGATCGATACGAGCATGGCGGGGATATCTCGGCGCTCACGGCGCAGGAAATAGCCGGGAGGGAGCTCTTCTTCGGTGAGGCCCATTGCAACGATTGCCATGCCGCCCCGTTTTTCTCTGACAATTCGATCCTCAGTATCGGCATGGATGGTGGCAGTGTGATCGACCATGGACTGGAGGAAGTGACAGGTCTTCATTCGGACGGGGGCAAGTTCAAGACCACCACGCTGCGTAACATCGAGGTGACGGCGCCCTACATGCACGACGGGCGCTTTGCAACGCTGGAGGAAGTGGTCGACTTCTATGCGGATTCAGTGAATGTCAACGCACCGAACATCTCGCAGCACATGCTGCCTTGGATCGCCGGTGCGATCGATCTCGACGCGGATGAACGCGCTGCACTGGTGGCTTTCATGCGCTCGCTCACGGACCCGGAATTCCTGAACAACCCGGCCTTGTCGGACCCGCACTGAGGGAACTCGGCAGGCATTCGCCTGTCGGGAGTGCCTGCGGAACTACGTTCGATCAAACTTCTTCCCACGCAACCGTAAGCTGTTCGTGATCACGCTCACGCTGCTGAAACTCATGGCCGCAGCCGCGATGATGGGCGAGAGCAGCCAGCCGAACACCGGGTACAGCACACCCGCCGCAATGGGAATGCCCAAAGCGTTGTAACCGAAAGCGAAGAACAGGTTCTGCTTGATGTTGCGCATTGCGCAGGATGCGATCATCATCCGTGACATCCATAATCCAAAACACGCATTAAGAAAATTTGCCATGTCCAAAATTTGGATTATACATTCACATCACCTAATCAACACCCCATTGGCCATGAAATCTCTCTCTCTCTCTCTACGCTCGCAATGCTTACAGTGGGCCTGACAGCATCCGCCCAGTACTACATACCGCCTGATCCCTTCAACGATATGCTGAAGGAGAGCTACGGCATCTGGCCCAACATGGGGCAGGTGACGGACCTTCAGGACAGCGCCACCCCCTACATTAAGTTCTACACCACGGGCGCATTGCCCCGCGCCTATTTCCACAAGGAAGGTACCTTTTCCTTGGTGGTCGCCACCCCGGGCGACAGCCTCAGCGGCGACACCCTGCGGCGTTTGGACATCACTTGCGCCGGAGAACATGCACAGTACCCGGATCCGGTGGTCTGGGAGATGAAGGACCAGTACGCACACTTCTACCTGCCCTCGTGCGCGCCGGACGGTGCCACCTTCGTACACCCCTACCACCGGGTGATCTACCCCGGCATTTATCCCCACATCGACATGCACATCTACAGCGGCATGGTGGGGCAGAAGATCGCCTTCGTCATCAATCCCGA
Source organism: Flavobacteriales bacterium (assembly GCA_016700415.1). NCBI lineage: Bacteria > Pseudomonadati > Bacteroidota > Flavobacteriia > Flavobacteriales > Flavobacteriales bacterium. Next base: position 1,636,210 of record CP065018.1, on the reverse strand, counting down.
GGGCCACCCCAAGGACATCGAGTTGAAGTTCACCGGCCAGGACCAGATGGACGTGGACATCTACGGCAACCTGAAGCTGCTGCTCGAGGGTGAATGGGTGACAATCCCCCAGGCCATGGCCTATCAGGTGGCCAATGACGGAAGCATCATCCCGGTGAACTGGACGGCGGGATACGACGCGTACGAAAACGTGGGGAGGGCCTACTTCAACTTCAGCAACTACGACCACGGGAAGCCCCTGGTCTTCCTGGTCGGTCCGCCGGCCTTGGGCGGGAACACAATCTACGAAGAGGAGGGCCTGTGCTGGAGCACCTACTACGGCGCCGAGGATTTCGATATGCTCACCGACATCAAACCGGACAGCGAGGGTAACTTCTACGTGGCCGGAAGGACCGAATCGCCCATACTGAACTTCCCCAGTGTTACGGGCACCAGCATAACACCCGGGGACGTACACAGCTTGGCCACGCTCACCAAGTTCAACCAATCCCACCTCTTGCAATGGACGGCCTTCCTCGGCAACTCGAATATCTGGAACGGGGGCTATACCGAGGCCACGGGCCTGGCGATCAAGGCCGACCCCGTCCGCATTTACCTGGTCGGGAACACCGCTTCCTTCAATTTCTTCCCTACGTTTTTGGCTGGTGCCTACAACGAGGTCGACCCCCACAACACGCAGGACAAGGGCTTCCTTGCACGATTTGATGACCAAGGAGTAAGGGACTGGGCCACCATTTACGGTATGTCGAAGGTGCAGATCCACGCGGTGGACGTGGTGCCCCATGCGGACCAGATCGTGATCTCGGGGACCACCGAGGGCAACCTGCCCGGGGATCACCTGAACGATCATCACGGCGGGAAGGACGCCTTCGTCGCCTTGTTCGATGCCAACGAGTCCCCCCTTTGGAGCCGCTTTTACGGCGGGGCGAACAACGAGAACCTTGCACTGGTAAAGGCCGCACAAGATCGGATCGTGCTCGCGGGGAATACGGAGAGCTCCAACATTCCGGTTTTGGCCAATGTGCCCACGCTAAGCTTTGCGGAAGCCTACCACGGCAGCCGCGATATCTTCATCGCCCAATACAGCTATACCGGGAACGTGGAGTGGGCCACCTATTTGGGGGGACCGGATGCGGATGAGCTGGCGCCAAAGGGTATCGCCGTGAACAAGGACCTGTACCTCACGGGTTCATGCGGCACATTGCCCACAATGGTGGAAGGGGACGGATGGAATGATCAGGAAAGCGATCTATCAGGGAACAACGGGTTTATTGCGGAGTTTGCACACCTGAGCAATGCCGGCAAATGGATCACCTACCTCGGCGGGGGAGACAACCATTCACCGTATTGCCTCACCCTGGGCCAGGACGACGAGCTGACCGTCGGGGGATACACGAATGAGGCGGCACCCGGCCTTCATCCTTGGCCGGGCCACTATTACCAGCCGACCTATAACCTCGACCAAAATCTCTTGGCACAGGATGGGTTCATCGCCAACTTCGATCAACATCAAGACCTCCGGTGGTACACCCTCTTCGGTGGCGATGCCGGGGGCTTGCCCCAGCCACAGAACGTCAGGGCCGTGAGCGACTTCGGTGGTTCCATCTATGCCGTGGGCTATACCACCATGCCCAATGGTGCTCCCGGCAATTATTTCCCCTTGGACGGCGAGGAGAACGCCGGCTATTTCTTTAATCCCCTGTACAACTACAACGGCTTGCTGGGCGGCGCTTCCGACGCCTTCATCACCCAGTTCTGTGACGAGAGCATCGTGGGCGTTGCGGAAAACCAAGCGGTGGACCGGTCCGGGTTCCGGGCGTTCTGGACAGTTGACGGCGTGCTGAACCTGTTGAACTTGAGCGACGGCCCGCACCAACTGCGGGTGTACGACCCCCAGGGCCGCTTGGTGCTGGAGCGGGAAGTACGCAGTGCGGCGGGTCACAGCGGGGCCATCGCCTTCGCGCAGCCTTCCATGGCTGTGTACATAGCGGTTGTGGACGGGCAACTCGCCGACCGCTTTATCCCGCTGCGCTGAGCCATGTCTGTTTTGCACCGTTTTAAAAAGGCCGCCTGCATGGTGGCGGCATGCTTATGCGGCCCGGCATTCTCCCAGCAGTTCTGGGAGGATGCCGGGCAAGGCATGTTCCTTGGGAACGCTTGGATATGCATGAACGACACCGTAAACGACGTGCTTTATGCCGGTGGCGGTGATTGGTTCAATACGGACACGGCAAGTTATTGGCCGCTTTACCGCTACGATGGCACGCATTGGGACACCCTCGGGCTGTTCGGCAACGAGTTGAAGACAGCGGTGATGTACCACGACACGCTGATCGTGGGTGGAGCATTCAAGTCGATCTTGGACGAGCCGATCAAAAGGATCGCGTGCTTTGCTGGCGGTACATGGCAATCGTACGGAGACATCAACAGTGGCATTGAAGGGGCATATGTCCAGTCGTTGCGTGTGATCGATGGTGAGATGTACGCCACGGGTCCTTTTACACACGCGGACGGCTATTACTGCAACGGCCTGGCCAAGCGCGTGGGAGGCCACTGGGAAAACGTAGGGCCTGTGCCCGAATATGTAGGAACGCCGATCATGAAGGATATCGCCAAGTACCAAGGGAAGCTGGTGGTGAGCGGGATCTTCGATTTCGCAGATAATTCCATCCGCAACCTGATGCAATTGGTGGATACTGCCTGGGAACCCCTGTGCAGCTACTGCCTGCAAGGGGGCTTCGATTCCGGCGGGCAGATGGCGGTGTACAAGGATGAGCTGTACATCGGGGGCAGGTCGCACTACAGCAGCGGCAACCCCGGGCAGGGCGGCCTGCGCTGGGACGGGGAGCAGGCGTACTCCATCGGCGAGCCGGGCCAAGGGGTGCAGACCATCTACAACTCCGATGCCTACGCCCCGAAGATCGAACGCTTGGTGGTGCATGATAGTCTGCTCTTGGTGGTGGGCGGCTTCCGCTTTGCCAGCCTGATGGGCACCCCCGGCGTGGCCGTGTGGGACGGCAGCACCTACTGCGTGCCCGGCGGCGGGGACATCTCCCCGACCACCGGCGCGGCCAACGCGGTCTTCTACCACGACACGCTGTACATCTCCGCAGGCTTCGGCAACGGCTTCATGCGCTACCTGGGCGATGACATCCGCTACCAGTGCAGCACATTAGGCATAGATGGTAACAGTCCGGCAAAGGAGGTTTTTCGGACGGCATGGTCGTCTTCCGGTGTGCTGAACCTCTTGAACTTGAGCGACGGCCCGCACCAATTGCGGGTGTACGACCCCCAGGGGCGCTTGGTGCTGGAGCGGGAGGTTCGCAGCGCGGCGGGCCGCAGTGCAAGCATCCCCTTCACCGAGCATAGCATGGCGGTGTACATAGCGGTGGTGGACGGGCATTTGGCCGACCGCTTTATTCCGGTGCGTTGAGCCATTCTCCCGGTTGAAGTACGCGAGTGCCTGCTATGCTACGATCGATCAAACTTCTTCCCCCGCAACCGTAAGCTGTTCGTGATCACGCTCACGCTGCTGAAACTCATGGCTGCTGCCGCGATGATGGGCGAGAGCAGCCAGCCGAACACCGGGTACAGCACACCCGCCGCAATGGGAATGCCCAAAGCGTTGTAACCGAAAGCGAAGAACAGGTTCTGCTTGATGTTGCGCATCACGGCCTGTGATAAGCGGCGTGCGCGCAGGATGCCGATGAGGTCACCCTTCACCAGCGTGATGCCTGCGCTTTCCATGGCCACATCGGTGCCGTGGCCCATGGCGATGCCCACGTCGGCAGCGGCCAATGCGGGCGCATCGTTCACGCCATCGCCGGCCATGGCCACGATGCGGCCTTCCTTCTGCAGGCGTTGCACCACGGCACTCTTCCGCTCGGGCAGCACGCCGGCCTCCACTTCGCTGATGCCGAGGCTGCGGGCCACGGCTTCGGCGGTGGCTTGTGCATCGCCGGTGAGCATCACGATGTGCAGACCTTCTTTCCGCAGGCCGTCCAACGCTTTGGCGGTGGTGGGTTTGATCGCATCGGCGATGGAGAGCATGCCCGCCACTTGGGCATCGATGGCGACGAAGATCACTGTGGCTCCTTCACGCCTGCGTACGCCCGCCAGCTCGGAAAGTCGCTCCGTTTCGATCTTATGCTCCTTCAGGAATTCGGCGCTGCCGAGGAGAACGCGCTTGCCTTCCACCGTACCCAGCACACCCTTGCCCGTGGGCGAATCGAAGTCCGTGACGGCCGGTACTTGCAGTTCCTTGGCGCGCGCCGCGCCGACGATGGCCTTTGCATAGGGATGCTCGGATAGCCGCTCCACGGCTGCTGAGAAGCGCAGCACTTCCGCTTCGGTAAAACCTTCTTCCGGGAAGATGTGGGTGACGCTCGGCTTGCCTTCGGTGAGCGTTCCGGTCTTGTCCACCACCAGCGTATCCACCTTCTCCATGCGCTCCAGCGCTTCCGCGTCGCGGATCAGTACACCCATTTGCGCGCCCTTGCCCACGCCCACCATGATGCTCATGGGTGTGGCCAGGCCCAATGCGCACGGGCATGCGATGATGAGCACCGATACCGCTGCCACCAGTGCGTAGGTGAAGCGCGGCTCCGGCCCCACGAACATCCAGACGATGAAGGTGAGCACGGCCGCGCCGATCACGATCGGCACGAACCAGCCGGAAACTTTATCCGCCATGCGCTGGATGGGTGCGCGGGAACGCTGGGCGGAGGCCACCAGCTGCACGATGCGCGAGAGCACGGTATCGGCGCCCACCTTTCCTGCCTGTACCACCAAGGCACCGGAGCTGTTCATGGTGCCACCGATCACGGTATCGCCCACGGTACGCGTCACCGGCATGGATTCGCCGGTGATCATGCTCTCGTCGATCACGGAGCGGCCTTCGAGAACTTCGCCGTCCACCGGCACTTTTTCGCCGGGCCGTACACGCAGGCGATCGCCTACGGAGATGCGGTCCAGATCCACTACTTCGTCGCTACCGTCCGCGTTGATACGCAATGCGGTGGTGGGGGCGAGGTCCAGCAGGGCTTTGATGGCGCCGGCGGTGCTTTCACGCGCCCGCAGCTCCAGCACTTGGCCCAGCAGCACCAGTACGGTGATCATGGCCGCCGCTTCAAAGTAGACGCCCACCACACCGTGCGCTGTACGGAACGCCTCCGGGAAGAGCCCCGGTGCGAAGAGCGCGACAACACTGTACACCCACGCCACGCCCACGCCCATAGCGATCAGCGTGAACATGTTGAGGTTGCCGGTGCGCACAGAGGCCCAGCCACGTTGGAGCAAAGGCCAACCGGCCCAGAGCACCACGGGCGTGGCCAGCAGGAACTGGATCCATGCAGAGACCTGTGGGGGTACGATGTTGTGCAACGAAGGGAAAATGTGCGAGCCCATTTCCAGCAGGAACACAGGGCTGGTGAGCGCCACGCCGATCCAGAAGCGCCGCGTCATATCGATCAGCTCTTCGTTGGGGCCGGCATCCGGGCTGTACACTTCCGGTTCCAGCGCCATGCCGCAGATGGGGCAGGTGCCCGGGCCCAGTTGGCGGATCTCCGGGTCCATCGGGCAGGTGTACATCACGTTCGCATTGGCACGAGCGTGGACGCTCGCGCCAGCATGGGTGTAATTTACCTGCTTGCCGATCAGTGGCAGCGGGGCCAGCTTCGGTTGCAGGTAGCGCTCCTGATCGGCGTCGAACTTCTTCTTGCATCCTTCGCAGCAGAAGTAATAGGACTTGCCTTTGTGTTCGCTGCTGTGCTTGGCGGTGGCGGGGTCCACGTCCATGCCGCAGACGGGGTCCTTCACCTTCTTTGCTGCGAGGTATTTCGCGGGTTCCGCCTCGAACTTCTTCCTGCACCCTTCGGAACAGAAGTAATAGGTCTTGCCTTCGTGTTCGCTGCTGTACTTGGCGGTGGTAGGGTCCACATCCATACCGCAGACGGGGTCTTTGGCGAGTTGCTCGTCGGAATGTGAAGGGCCTGTAACTGAATGCTCGTGATCCATTTCGATGTGATAAGGACACAAAGCAACGGACTATCGCGCCGGAGCAGGTTACATCATTCCGGTAATGCCTTACATCGGAACGGTCAGCCGTATCAACCCACCTGATCCAGTGGGATGCGTGGGCCACCGAGCTTGCGGAAATCCGTGGGCGTCATCCCGGTGAACAATTTGAACTGCCCGGACAGGTGAGCAGCACTGCTGAACCCGGTGGAAAAGGCGATCTCGCTGATGGTGAGTTCGCCATAGCGCACAAGCTCTTTCACCCGTTCGATGCGCTGAAGCAGGAAGAAGTGCTCTACGGTTATCCCTTCCACACTGCTGAACAGCGCTGCCAAGCCTGAATATTCTTTGTGGAGCGCATCGCTGAGCCAAGTGCTCAATTTCATCTTGTCCGCATCACCATCCGCATGATGCACAAGTTGCACCACCGCGGACTTGATGCGCGCGATCGTCGCGGCATCGCGGTCCTCCACCAGTTCGAAGCCCAGTGGTTGAAGGGCGACATGAAGTGCCGCGATCGCTTGTGCTGATGGTTCTTGCATCAGCTCGATTTCGCCCAGATCAAGCCGGCGGATCGGCAGGTCCAGTTGTTCCATCACCTTGCTCACTGCGGCTTTGCAACGGTCGCAGACCATGTTGCGGATGATGAGCGTATGATCTTTCATTCAGCAAAGATCGGGACCTTTAGGACGGAGTGGCATAACTTGCATCAATGCGCATACTTCCCCACGCCGCGGTCCTGCTTTTAATAGTCCTGCCGATATGGGCCAATGCCCAGAACCCGACCATCCAACAGATCGTGGACGCCGTGAACGTTGATTCCCTCACATGGCGCTTGGAGCGGCTGAGCGGGATGCAGCCGGTGGATGTGGGCAATGGCGCGCAAACGATCCTTTCACGGAACAAATTCCAGCCGGGGAATGCGTTGGCAGCGCAGTGGCTGCAGCAGGAATTCACACGCATGGGCTATGCGCCGGAGGTACAGGTCTTCGGTGCGCAAGGCGGGAATGTCCTTGCGGTGAAAACAGGCTTGGTGCATCCGGAGCGGAAGGTGGTGATCTGCGGGCACTACGACAGCATGCCCGGCGGAACCACCGCGCCCGGAGCGGATGATGATGGGAGCGGAGTATGCGCTGTGATGGAAGCGGCTCGTGTCATGGCCGGTCATGACTTTGAGAACACGGTCGTCTTTGCGCTCTGGGATGAGGAGGAGCAGGGCCTGATCGGTAGCGCCTACTACACCAGCGCGGCGGCAGGGAATGATGAGGAGATCCTGGCCGCGGTGCAGATGGATGCTATCGGCTATGACGGCAACGGCGACGGCCTGATGCGGATCCATACGCGGCCCGTGGCCAACAGCATCGCCATCAAGGATTCCGTGCTGATGGTGAACACCATCTACGGTCTGGGCCTGCCGATCGTGGTGAATAACCCCGGCGCCACGTATAGCGATCATGCCTCGTTCTGGTCGGAGGGCTACGGCGCGATCCTGGTGATCGAGGATTTCGATAACGACCCCAACCCACATTACCACACATCGAGCGATCGGATGGAGTACATGGACCTCGCTTATTGGCAGGGCTTGACGAAATTGACCATTGGCACCGCGTCGGCCATGGCGGTGCCGGTTTCGGCTACGCAGGTGTCATCCGCGGTTCTCGCCAATGCGGCGGAGATCGAGCTGTTCCCGAACCCTGTGCGGGAGTTGCTTCACATTCGCTTCGATACAAGTTCAGCCACCACGACAATCTTGTCGATCATAGATGCGACGGGGCGGGATGTAGGCCGGCCAAGATCTATGGAGAACGGCTCGCGAACGGTGGATGTCAGCGGGCTTGCGCCCGGTGCATATATCGCCTGTTTGCGCTCTGGACGTATAGTAGTATCCAAGCGTTTTTTGCGGCTGCCTTAAGATCTTCGTTGCGCCAAAGGCGCAAACCTCGCACGCCTCGCGCTACAAGCGCGGGCGGACCGCAGAATGATCGGTCAGCCACGGCCTGTTATGAGCGGTTCAGGAGCGGTGGATGTGGATGTCAGTGGCCTTGCGCCCGGTGCCTATATCGTGAGTCTCCGTTCCGGAAACACAGAAGTGTCTAAGCGGTTTTTGCGGCTTCCGTGAGCTCCTCATTGCGCCACAGGCGCGGACCTCGCACGCCATGCCTCCGGCATGCGGGCCGTGCCTTCGGCAGATAAACTCGCGCTGCAAGCGCGGGCGGACCCCTCTGTGCCCTCTGTGCCTCTGTGGTGAAAATGACTACGGTCTCTTCACGCCCAGCTTCGCGTCGATGTAGTCCAGGATCTCCGTGTACAGATGCACGCGGTCCTTGCCGCGCACATTGTGCGGATGGCCGGGGTAGTAGAAGAAATCAGGGTGGATCCCTTTGTCCACGCAGCTCTTCAGGAAGCGCAGGGCATGCTCCGGCACCACCGTTTCATCCATGTTGTCCTGGATCAGCAACAGGTCGCCTTGAAGTTTGTCCGCTAACGGTGGAAGCGCAGTAGCGGCATAGCCTTCCGGGTTTTCCTCCGGTGTGTCCATGTAGCGCTCGGTGTACATCACTTCATACAGTTTCCAGTCCTGCACGGCACCGCCGGCCACGCCCACTTGGAACACGCCGGGGTCACGCAGCATCAGGGCCGTGGTCATGTGCCCGCCGAAGCTCCAGCCATGCACCGCCATGCGCGTGCCGTCCACGTAGGGAAGGCTCTTCAGGTATTCGGCGCCGTCCAACTGGTCCTTCACCTCGGTGACGCCGAGCTGGCGGTAGATCACCTGCTCGAACGCCTGCCCGCGATTGCCGCTGCCGTGGCCGTCCACGGTGAAGACGATGTAACCGCGTTGCGCCGCCTCCAGCATCCACAAAGGCGCACCTCCATTGAAACTGTTCGTGACCAACTGCACGTGCGGGCCGTTGTACAAATAAACGATCACCGGATAGCGTTCCCGGCTTTGGAAGCCGCTGGGCTTGATGATGCGCGCATTCAGGATATCGCCATTCTCGCCGGTCACTTGGGTGAATTCCACCGTGCCCACGTTGTAGCTCGCCAGCGGGTCCTTGCTGTTCAACAACGTCTTCACGACCTTACCGTTGCTGGCATCCAACACCTCAACGCGGCCGGGGACGCTAACGCTGCTCCACTGATCGATGATGTACTTGCCGTCGCTGCTCAGTTGGCCGTTGTGTGTGCCGGGCTGCTGTGTCAATTGCACGGTATTCCCCGTGGCCAGCTCTACGCTGTAAAGCTGCGTTTCCATAGCACCTTTCGGATCTTTCGGGTCGATCATGGCCGTGCCTGAGACATAGACGAAACGCTCCTTGGCATCGAGGCCGAGGATGTCCTTCACCACCCACGGACCCTTGGTCAACTGCCGGATCATGCCCTTTTCCGTGTCATACAGGTAAAGGTGCCACCAGCCGTCACGTTGGCTCCAGTGGATGAACTGGGAAGGAGTTTTCTTCAGGAAGGTGAGGGGATGTTCGGGCTCCAGCCACTTCTTGTCCGATTCCTCGAAAAGGGTGCGCACGGCCCGCCCGGTGCTCACGTCATAGCGGATCACTTTGAAGTTGTCCGTGGCACGGTTCAACAAGATGATCTGGATGTGGGTGTTGTCCGGGTCCCAGCTGATGTTCGTGAGGTAATGGTCCGCAGGCCCGTCCGGGTTGATGAAGACGGTCTTGCCGGTGCGCGTGTCGTACACGCCGAGCGTCACATGGTGGCTCGTCTGGCCCGCCATGGGGTAGCGGAACTTCTTGAAGGTGCTCGGTGTGGTGGTGATGTCCTCCACGTAGTAGGGCGTCACCATGGTCTCGTCCATGCGGTAGAAGGCGAGCAGGTTGCCGTCCGGGCTCCAGAAGGTGCCTTTGGTGATGCCGTACTCCTCGCGGTGCACGCTCTTGCCGTTCACGATGCCGTCGCTACCGTCGAAGGTTACCTGCTTGATGCTGTCTCCGAGGCCCGCGATGAAGAGGTTCTCCCCGCGGGTGAAAGCGATCTTGTCATAGGCATCGTCATGGTCCTCGTTCTCCGCATCACTGGCGGTGGTGAGGCGCAGGTTCGAGGTCTTCTTCGTCACGTCGAAGGTGTAGGTGCGATCGCCTTGCCCGAACATGAAGGTGGTGGCATTGGTCCATTCCACATCCGGGAAGCGCTTCAGGCTATCACCGGTGCTACGGCCATTGTTGAGGTCGTTCAAGGTGGCGATCACACGGTCCGTGCGTTCACTGGCCCCACCCCGCATCAGCGCACTGTCCTTGACGAATGAGTAGCTGTTGATGCTGGTGATCCATTGAAGGCCGCTCATCCGTTCCGGATACAGGGACCGATCGAGGATGGTGGCCTTGAGCGTGAGTTCCTTTTTCTCCTGTGCGGAAAGCAACGTGGTTGCGAGGAGCGAGATCAACAAAAGCGCGCGACGTAGCATGGTGGAGGATTGAGGGTGCGAAGAAAGTGAATGCTGGTCAAAGGGTACCACGAAGGACGCTAAGGACACGAAGGATGCGCGTCTCTGCGTCCCAAACCCAAGAGACTCAAATGATGTTCACCTCCCGCTCCAGCTCCACTCCGAATTTCTCTTTCACGCTCTCCAGCACGCGGGTGGAGAGGTCGAAGATCGCGCTGCCGGTGGAGCCGCCGTAGTTCACGAGCACCAAGGCCTGGTCCTTGTGTACGCCGAGGTCCGCTTCGCGGAAGCCCTTCCAGCCGGCCTGCTCGATCAGCCAACCGGCAGCCAGTTTCACATGGCCCTCATCACCGGGAAAGGAGACCAGGTCCGGATGGGTCGCTTTGATGCGCTCCGCCAGTTCCGCCGCCACCACCGGGTTCTTGAAAAAACTGCCCGCGTTGCCCAGCACGTGCGTGTCCGGGAGCTTGCTGCGGCGGATGTGTATCACGGCGTCGCTCACGTCCTGGATCGTGGGCGCGGTGATGCCGCGCTGCTCCAGCTCGTGCTTGATGCTGCCGTAATAAGTGCGCACCAGCGGATGCTTGGACAGCTTGAACGCCACGCTCAGGATGATGTACTTGTTCTTGCCTTCATGCTTGAAAAAGCTTTCGCGATAACCGAACCGGCATTCCTCCGCATTGAAGCGCACCACTTCGCCGTCACTGATCCGCAGTGCTTCCAAGTGGTCAAAGACGTCCTTGATCTCCACGCCGTAGGCCCCGATGTTCTGCATGGGCGTGGCACCCACTTTGCCGGGGATCAACGACAGGTTCTCGATCCCGCCCCAGCCTTCACCCACGCAATGCGCCACGAACTCGTGCCACACCACGCCCGAACCGGAACGGACGATCACATGGTCATCATTCTCTTCCACCACGGTGATGCCTTCGATCTCGTTCAGCAGCACCACGCCGGGCCAATCGCGGGTGAAAAGCATGTTGCTGCCTCCGCCCATCACCAAGCGCGGCAGGCCCTTCAGTTCCGGGGCGCTCAGCAAGGCACGGAGCTCGTCCAACGAACGGAACCGTGCCAAATGCGCCGCGCGGGCCGACACATGAAAGGTGTTGAAAGGAAGGAGTTCGACGTCGTGCTGGATGTCCATGGGGTCCGCTGCGGAAAAATTGGTTCCGTAGGCAGTGCAAGTTTACCGGGCACCGCGCGTTTACTTTGGCCTCATGCCGCCGCCCTTTCAACGCGCCATTGTCAGTGTTGCGAAAGAGCTTGCTCCGACGGGCCAGGTCCACTCGGGAAACACGGACCTCAACATCCAATGGTGTGGTCCTGATAATTGGAAAGGCCCGTGCATTCCGGTATGTGTGATCCACATCGCGATGCACTGAGCAACGATCCAAGAACGTGCATTCACAAAAATTTGGAAGACCCGATTTTGCGCGTAGCTTTATCGGCATGAAAGCCTTCGATCATAACACAACAGGGTTTTCACTTCGGCTATGCCTCACGAGCAATTTTGGCCATGAGCGCGGTGTACAGCCAGTCGCCAGTCGCCAGTCGCCAGTCGCCAGTCCATTTTTGGACCAAACAAGGTAAAGTCATCTTGGCAATGCCACAAAAAAAAGCCCCCGGTGCTACTAACACCGAGGGCCGTGTCGCTCATGTCCCACCAAACCGGAAAGTAAGATGAACAAAAGCTAAGCAAAGATACGATCCTCCCCGGAGCAAGCCGCATGCCGGGCGGGACGGTGAGCACCCGGTATCCACGATCACGTGGCCGGAAGCGCAGGGCAATGCTGGGAAACCAAGCACGTCCTCAAGGTGCCAAAGAAGCGGTGAACAAGAAAGGAGAAAAACAAAAACATGCTCAATACACTCCTTCCTTCCTTGACAAACCTCACCACTCGCACCATCCCCTTGGCGCTTGTGGCAGCCCTCGCTGTAAAAGCGACGGCACAAAACCTCGTGCCAAATGGCGGCTTTGAGGATACGGTCCATTGCACAGGGTGGGATCCGCCCTTCACAAGTGCGCTGCATTGGACCAGCGCGAACACAGCCACGCCAGATATGTACGATGCCGACTTGGTCCGTGGATGCGGAGTTGATCTGGTGCCCGGTAGCGACATCTATACGGAACCGTATGAAGGTGAACGGTTCGCTGGTTGCTGGCAGTGGTATGGCGCTGGAAGTTCCGATGTCCATGAATACTTGATGGCAAGGCTTTTGGCGCCAATGGAGGCGGGTGACTCCTACCGGGTTTCAATGCACTATGCACTGGCTCCGCCTGCCCACATGGCTATTGACCGCATCGGCGTCTATTTCGCACAGGACAGTTTGTTCCAAGATGATCTCTACACCATTGAAGTGATCCCACAGGTGCAACTGTTCAGCCCGGACAGTGGTTACTTGGTGAGCACGGATTGGGTGGAACTGGCAGACACCTTTATGGCCATTGGAAACGAACGCTGGATGATCTTTGGCACCTTCACCCATGTGGATGATGTGAACGGCATCGTCATTCCCGGTTTTCCGTTGGGAGCTGCTTACTACTACTTCGACGACATCCGTGTGGAGCCTGTTGATGCTGGCAGTGGAATAGCTGAAGGACCGGTGAAACCCTCTTTGGAACTGAGGGGTGATGCCTTCTATTGGTATGGATCATCCCCATTGACGGATGCCATGCTGTTTGATGCCACCGGGCGGGTCATCCGGCAATGGAAGCCCATCCACGGTTCAGCAGAACTACCCTATATGTTGCCAACGAACTTGGCAACAGGGGTATATGTACTGAGCGTATTCAGTGATACGGAAAGGCGATCGGTGAGCTTTGTCAAGGGGGGGAGGGATTGAGCGAAAAGCTTAAATCCCATGAAACGCATAAGCATGGCAGGCCTAGGTCTGCTGACCATTTGGAGCTGTACCGCACAATCCACCCCTTGGGTGCTGCCCGGTAACGGAGGAACCTTTCCGAGTACCGATTTTGTCGGCACAACGGACAATAATCAACTGGTGTTCCGGACGGACAATCTGTTCCGTATCCGTGTCAACGCCACGGAAACCTATCCGACCTTGGGTGGTTTCAGCAGTGTACCGGCCAACGGATTTACCCTGATCAGTCCGGACAATACCTTCCTCGGTAACCCCCAACTCGCGCGAGTCTTCCATAAATAATTTCTGGCGCGGGAGTTAGGCGAGCGCGGGCATGTGCGTTGTGGGCCGTCCTCCCGTGCCCCCGAATACATGCAAGAAAGACTTCTGACCTGAACGGACAACTTATCAGCCATGAACTACTTCCAACCGAAAAGAACCTATATATTGTAAATGCCATGAGGAATTCGAACCCTATGCCAAAATACCCCTTTGCCAAGACACTTCAATAATGTGCAGAAAAGGTAGTAACCATCGATAGCCTCAACAAAAAAGCCCCCGGTGCGCAAACACCGAGGGCCGTAACTCAAGTCCCACGAACACGCGAATGAACATGAAACAGAGATAGCAAAGGTACGATCCTCCCCGGAGCAAGCCGCATGCCGGGCGGGACGGTGAGCACCCGGTATCCACGATCACGTGGCCGGAAGCGCAGGACAATGCTGGGAAAACCAAGCGTGTCTTCCAAGTGCCGAAGAAGCGGTGAACAAGAAAGAAGAAACAAAATGCTCAAAGCACTTCTTCCTTTTACTGCCAAAGCCAGTGGGTTCCGGCAACAAGCCAGAACCCGCTGTGCTGCGGCTTTTTTGATGAACCTTGCTCTCGCTGGGATAGCGACGGCACAGATCAACCTTGTCCCCAACCCCGGATTTGAGGATACTACCTATTGCTCGGGTTGGCCACCACCACAGCTTGAAGCTACTTCTTGGTACACCGCGAATACGGCGACACCTGATATTTGGAACTGCAATGTGGCGGATCCTTGCGGATACCACATTATGGATCCTGATGATCCATCCATCCAATTGCAGGGTTACAAGTACGCATATGAGGGGGAGCGCTTCTTTGGGGGATATCAATGGTACGGGCCCGGGAATTCGAATGCCCGCGACTACGTCACAGCAAAGCTGCTGCAGCCATTGGAGGCCGGAGTAGCATATAAAGTGTCGCTGTTTTGTGCAAAACCCAGTGGTGTGAACGGTGCCATCAATGCGATCGGGGTGTATTTCGGTCCTGATAGTGTACATGCACCGTTCCCGACTACTCTGCCTTTTGTACCGCAGGCCCATCTGCGGTCGTCCACCTCGGCGTAAATAGAGGATACGGATTGGCAGGAGTTGGCCGATACCATCGAAGCGGCGGGGAACGAGGAATGGATCACGGTAGGCACATTTGCTGATGGCGATGATGTTGATGGCATCTGGTTGGGTTGGGGTTCCTATCCGCCAGCGGTATACTACTACATGGACCTGATCTCTGTAGTGGCCGTAACAAGCCAGACTGTTGCGCCATTGAACCCCGACGAGCATTTACTTTCCGTTCAAGGGCCGGACATCGTTTGGTCGGGTGGTTTCAATCTCGATAGGTTGATCGTAACCGATGCGGCGGGCCGTACCGTTTGGGTGGCAGGTGGTTCAGAAGGAAGCAAGCGATTCCCCATACCTTCTCGACTTTCCGCTGGGGCCTACATCGCTATCGCAAGTACCACAAACGCCCAGTATGTAGCAAGGTTCGTCAAGTGAAGAAGAAGTGTTGCGAGCGGAAATACCCGTCAAGCAATGAAAACTCAATTGTTGATAGGCGCATGGTTGATCACTACCATGGCCGTTGCACAAACTCCTTGGGTCCTCCCAGGGAACAGCACCGTTAATCCAACCACGGACTACCTCGGAACACAAAACAATGCGGACCTCATTCTTCGCACAAATGCCGAAAAGCGCTTCCGGTTGCTACCCGATGCCACCTACACCATAGGCGGTTTCCCTGCTCAGGTTAAGGACGGTTCGCTCTTGCTTAGTCCTGATGTTGATGGCTTCTATGCCGCCGGCGCACCCGGCCCTTAGAGCCTCCTCCACCTCGCCGCTGCGGACAACACGGCGCAGCAAGGCAGCTACCGCGACTGGATGAAGACCGGCATCACCTTCACCGGTAATGCCGATCAGGATTACGTTGGCCATAAGGCAGGCGATCTGGGATGGATGCCAAGCTCAAAGAGTGATCCATATCAACCTTCCATAAACAAAATTTATGCTACCTTCAAGGCGTGATGAACGCTATTTCACATAGCAACAAAAAAAGCCCCCGATGCTTGTAACACCGAGGGCCAAGTCGCAAATGTCCCACCAAACCGGAAAGTAAGATGAACAAAAGCTGAGCAAAGGTAAGGCGAAGGCTGAAGCAGAGTAGGCTCCGTCTGAGTGGAGAACCGGACCCACATGCACCCGACCAAGCCGCGAGTTGGGAGAGCAAGGAAAGGAGCGGCATTTTGACCGGACTGATGCGAAAACCGGTCGACACGAACCCCTCGACTTAGTTCGGGGTAAACGAACGATTTGAAACGAATGCTTCTCTCAACAATGAACGGCAGGTGGCCCGGAGCAATTTGGCTCTTGGGTTGCCTGTTGTTTGTTGCTTCTCCGCGCTGCGAAGCGCAGAATTTGGTGCCAAACCCAAGCTTTGAACTGCTGGATACGTGCCCCTACACAATTGGGTTCCAAGAAGGTGACCGGCCACTCTATTGGATGTCTTGGAGCCAATCTCCGGAGTATTTTCACGGCTGTTCAACAGATAGCCTTGTAGGTGTGCCGCAGAATGGCTGGGGCTTCCAGAATGCTTGGGATGGTAATGCCTATGTCGGAATGCTCGCTTATAGTATGGGCGATAATTTTAGGGAGTACGTAGGCGTTGAGCTGTTGGAACCATTGGCGATCGGTCAAGCGTATTCCGTTAAGATGCGGGTCAACTTGGCGATGGGAGGTAGCACTTGGCCTTCAAAAGTGGCTGCCGATAGGATGGGCCTGCTTTTTACGATGAATTCCAATGAATGGACGACAATTCCCGGACCGTCCTTTGGGTTTCGGAATTACGCACATGTCGTAGCTGACCAGATCCTCGCGGACACCGCACAATGGTCCCTGATTGCTGGCACCTTCACGGCGGATAGTGCATACAACTATCTGGTGGTCGGGAATTTCTTTGAGGATGATCTCACGGATACGATCAACGTGGATTATGGACCCACAGCAGGAGCGTACTACTTTGTGGATTCCGTTTCTGTTACACCTGTGTCAAATGGAAATGGCGTGTCGGAAAATGACCCGTTACGTGGAATTTGGTACGATGGGGATTCCGACGCATTGCATGTGGAATGGCCTGTTAACCACCATGCAGAAATCCACATTGTGGACCCAACAGGAAGGATTATTTTTTCGGTGCAAACAGTTTCAGGCCACTTCACTTGGACCCCATCCGAACTGGGATACGGGGTTTATGTGGTGGTTCTTAGAGAGAAACAGGGTAGAAGCATGTTGAAGTTCGTTCATCAGTAACAAGTCAACACGACAGCACAAACAAAAACACCAAAACCATGAAGAACGCAAGAACCATATTGGCTTCCGTTGCATTTCTGGGATTGCTTCCCACATACGGGCAATGGAATGACTTTGGCGGGAATTCGATAACCACTACAGAGTACTTGGGGGCCAACAGCATGAGTACCGTGCCGCTTCTTTTGAAGACGGTGCCTACTAACCTTTCCATAGATTTCAGCGCAGGAAATCTTTTGCGAGCGCGATTGAACCCCACCATATCCTACACCATCGGCGGCTTTCCAAGCCAGACCAAGGATGGTAGCTTATTGTTAAGCCCGGATGTGAACACCTTTCTTGGTGCGGGCGCCCTTGGCCCCTACAGCCTCTTGCACCTCGCGGCCGCAGACAACACCGCCCAGCAAGGCAGCTACCGCGACTGGATGAAGACCGGCATCACCTTCACCGGCAATGCCGACCAAGGCTACATTGGTCAGAAAGCAGGTGAGCTGGACTTCACGGACATGGTGTATCACTGGAGCGACAACCCCACCAAATACCTGAAAGACCGCTTGCGTATGATCTTCACCAGCGGCTACGATCCCACGGCCACCAGCGGTGCCTCCAGCCGGGAGGGTTTGGAGGGCATGCGGCTGTTCCCCGTGGATAACGACCATGTGAACGTGGGGCTTGGTGACTTCTATGCCGGGAATTTGGCCTTTCCTTCCACCGTGGTCGAACCCACAGAGCGTTTGGATATCCTGAACGGCAAGTTGCGCATTCGGCAACTGCCCACTGACGCTATTGCCCCCACGCTCACGAAGTTCTTGGTGGTAGATGATACGCCGGGCCCGGACTTTGGCGTGGTGAAATGGAGGAACGTGCCACCGGGAACGGGAAGCGGCTGCGAATGGGATCTGGATGCCTACTCACGCCAAGTTTATACAGCTCCTGGTCCACCTGTGGGAGGCTGTACTGATGCAAGTTGGAGAGTGCTGATCGGGCATCCATCGACCACAGGGTATTACAAGCTGACTATCAGCGCGAATGAAACGGATTGTATTAATTGTGGTGTTGCTGGTGGGACCAATGTGGAGGTTAAAAGTGATGCTGCCGGTAATGTGAACGGTTCGCACATTTCTGTAGCCTCCACACCTGCCGGTGCAACCCATCAGATCACAGGGCTTAAGGTGACGACTCAAAATGCGGCATTGTACAACTATGGCTTGGATGTGTCTGCTACGAACAACGTTGCGAACAACGGCTTCACCTACGGAGCATGGATAAAAGCCGAGAACCAAGTGGGAGGGACAACCGCGCAGTTGTATGGCCTGCGCTGCAATGCTACGGCCATTGCAGGGACCGTGGTTTCCAACGCAAAAGGTGTGTGGGGAAGCGCGGTCAAAGGAGCTTTGAATTATGGGGTTTATGGCGATGCCTCAGGTGGTTACCAGAACTATAGCATCTATGGTGTCAACTTTGGCTCCGGCGCCAATGATTGGGCGGGGTATTTTAATGGACGTACATTTTCTCCCGGGGGTGTGTGGACCTCATCGGATGAGTCGCTTAAGACTGAGATCACCGTGTTGACAGAAGCGAGCGAACGGATCATGCAACTGAATCCGAAGGCGTATCGATTCCGTACCGACGAATTTCCCACCATAGGTCTCCCAGTGGAACAACAGTATGGTTTCCTGGCTTCCGAATTGGAAACTGTGTTTCCCGAGATGGTGATGGAGACGGTCCAACCTGCGGAATATGATTCGCTAGGGAACGAAGTGAATCCGGCAGTGACGTTCAAAGCTGTAAACCTCGGGGGCATCACCCCGATGCTCGTTGCCGCCTTTCAAGAGCAACAAGCCACCATCGCCCAGTTGCAGGACCAGATCAACCATTGCTGTGCGGCACAAGGTGATGCGGCCCCAGGAAGAAGTTTGGAGCAAGGATCCACACAGCAAGAGAACGATCTTCAAGAGCAGCGCCTGTTGATCATCCCCAACCCGGTGGCAGATCTCACCACACTGGAATACTACGTGCCAAAGGCGGGCAAAGTGAGCCTGCAAGTGAGCACCAGCGAGGGCAAGCGCTTGGCCACCTTGCGTGAGGAACTGGCAGAAGCTGGTGCATACACCTACAGTTGGAACACCACTAAGCTAGTTGCGGGCACTTACTTCTGCACCTTCATGTTGGATGGTGCCGTGGTGGTGAAGCGTGCGGTGAAGGTGAAGTGAGGACCTCCGTGCTCTACGGCCAAAGAAGGGTCCGGGATAAATACGGGTCCCGGACCCTTTCTTTGCGTGGATGAAAGCCGCCCTTGTCAGCGTCACCAACGACCTGGCCACGGACAACCGCGTCCACCGCAGTTGTACCGTGCTTGTGGCCCTGGGCTACGAGGTGTTGTTGGTCGGTAGGAAACTCCCGGCCAGCCTGCCTTTGGAACGGCCGTACCGCACGCGGCGCATGCGGCTGCTCTTCAACAAGGGACCGCTGTTCTACGCGGAATACAACACCCGGCTTTTTCTGTTCCTGCTCTTCAGCCGGTCCACGCTGTTGCTAAGCAATGACTTGGACACGCTGCTTCCGAATTATTTGGTGGCGCGGATGCGGGGGAAGAAGCTCATCTACGACACGCACGAGTTTTATACGGAAGTCCCGGAGCTGGTGCGAAGGCCACGCATCCGTGCCGTGTGGCTCGCGATCGAACAGTGGATCTTCCCGAAACTGAAGACCGTGATCACCGTGAACCGGAGCATCGCGGAGCAGTACCATGCGCGCTATGGCAACACGGTGCAAGTGGTGCGCAACATCCCGATGAAGCGCGATCTCGGCCCGATGCCTTCGCGTGAAGCCCTTCAGCTACCAGCAGACAAGCGCATCCTGGTGATGCAGGGCGCTGGCATCAATGTCGATCGCGGCGCGGAAGAAGCGGTGCTGGCCATGCGGGAGCTACCGGAGTGCCTGTTGCTGATCATCGGAGGTGGCGATGCTTGGCCGGTGCTGGAGCAACTAGTGAAGGAACATGCGCTGCAAGACCGGGTGCGGCTGCTGGGGAAGTTACCCTACGAGCGCATGATGGCCTACACGCGCAACGCCGACTTGGGCCTCACGCTGGACAAGGACACCAACCTGAACTACCGCTTCAGTCTGCCCAACAAGCTGTTCGATTACTTGCACGCCGGCATTCCGGTATTGGCCACGGACCTGCCGGAGGTGGCGGGCATTGTAAGGGAATTTGATTGTGGTGTGGTACTGAAGCAGGCAGAGCCCGGGGCGATCGTCCAAGCCGTGCAGCAACTCCTTGCCGATCCCGCCCGCATTTCCGCCTTGCGCGCAAACGCTACTTTCGCGGCCCGCAAGCTGGACGGTGAAGAGGAAACCGCGAAGTTGCGATCGATCTTGGAGCACCTTGGCTGAACCCCATCTGCATATTGTCAGTTTCGATGTCCCATGGCCGGCGGATTACGGCGGGGTGATCGACGTCTTTTACAAGGTGAAGGCCTTGGCGGAAATCGGTGTGCGCATCCATCTGCACTGCTTCGAATACGGCAGGGCAGAGGCACCGGAGCTGGCGGAGATCTGCGAAAGCGTCCACTATTACAAGCGCGATACCGGCAAGCACCAGCTACTGAGCAGCCTGCCCTATGTGGTCCAGAGCCGCAGGAGCGAGGAACTTGTGGACCGGCTCTGTTCGGACGAGCATCCGATCCTTTTCGAAGGGCTGCATTCCTGCTATCACCTCGGTGACCGGCGCCTGCTCGGTCGCAAGCGCTTGGTGCGCACGCACAACGTGGAACACGACTACTATGCCGCGTTGGCGCTGGCGGAACGGAGCACGTTCAAGCGGACATATTTCGTGCAAGAAGCGCGGAAGCTCCGGAAGTTCGAGACCATCCTGAGCGAAGCCGATGTGCTGTTGGCGATCTCACCCAACGACCAGCACTATTTCGCCTCCCATTTCCGCGATGTAAGGCATGTGCCCGCCTTTCACCCCAGCGCCAAAGTGGATGTGCCCGGCGGCTTGGGTGATTTCTGCCTCTACCACGGCGCGCTGAGCGTGCCGGAGAACGACAGGGCCGCGCTCTATTTGGTGAACGAGGTGTTCCGCGGCCTGCCGATCCCCTTGGTGATCGCCGGGCGTGGCGCGAGCCCGGAGCTGCGGGCCGCTGTGGCCCGTGCGAACAACGTGAAGCTGCGCGAGAACATCCCCACGGCGGAGATCACCGCGTTGGTGCGCGCCGCACAAGTGAACGTATTGCCCACCTTTCAGGCCACCGGGATCAAGCTGAAGCTGCTGCTCTGCCTTTTCATCGGCCGCCATGTGGTCTGCAACACCCCGATGGTGCAGGACACCGGGCTGGAAAGCCTCTGTCGCGTGCATGATGATCCGGAGACCATGCGGCTCAGCATTCAGGCCTGTATGGCCGTGCCCGCCAGTGGGGCCGCGTTGGAAAAACGGGTGCGCGTGCTGGAGGAGCGCTTCTGCAATACCGCGAATGCGAAGGTGATACTGGGTATAGTTGTCGGTTGAACGTTGTCAGTTTGTCAAAGCCTGAAATACGTTGACAACATTCCAAGTCAACATGAAGGAAAATTTCTTCGCGTCCATCGCCAAGGATTATGCACGCTTCAGGCCCCGCTACCCTGACGCACTATTCGCCTATCTGGCATCGATCGCACCATCAAAGCGGGTCGTTTGGGATTGTGCTACCGGCAGTGGGCAGGCGGCTGCAAGTCTGGTGGACCATTTTGATCAAGTCGTGGCGACGGACATCAGCGAGGAACTGTTGGGGCAGGCCGACCCTCATGAGCGCATCCACTATAGAAAGGCCGATGCGTTGGCCAGTGGATTGGACGATGCATCTATCGACTTGGTGACCGTGGCCAATGCGATGCACTGGTTCCATGGAGAGGCATTTGAACGGGAGGTGCGGCGCGTGCTAGATCCCAATGGCGTGATCGCCGCGTGGAGTTTCGCCTTCGCGTACATAGGACCCGATGTGGACCGTTTGATCCACCGCTTGCATGATGAGATCGTTGATCCGTTCTGGATCGGGCCGAACCGCATTGTGGAACGGGGATACGGGGACCTGCATTTCGCTTTCGAACCTGTCCATGCGCCGTCCTTCGAGATGATCAGCCAGATGGACCTGGCCGGGGTTGAAGGCTACATGCGTACGTGGAGCGCAAGTGTGAAGTATCGCGCCAAACATGGCATCGATCCCGTGGACCTGATCCATGTGGAATTACTTGCCGCCTGGGGTGATCCGTCAACGAGCCGCGATGTTCGTTGGCAACTGAACCTGCGTGTTGGCCGGGTGTAGTGCTTCCGCGTGGGCGTGTGGTCGGCCGGGGGCTTGGTGCCAATTTCGAAATGCCGCGTGGTCGGTCTTATCCGCGTAGATCAGCCCTTTCAGCGTTATCTGCGTTCCATCACACGACGGGCGCAGCGCTCACCTCCAGCAACTTTCCCTCCTCGCAGCGGACCACCCGGGCGTTCACCTTCTTGATATGGGTGTAGTCGTGCGTGGCCATGATCACGCAGCGGCCGCCGCAACTGATGGTGTAGAGCAGCTCCACGATCTCCGCCGTGGTCTCGGGGTCCAAGTTGCCGGTGGGCTCGTCGGCCAGGATCAGTTCGGGGTCGTTCACCAGCGCACGTGCGATGCTGACGCGCTGCTGCTCGCCGCCGCTGAGCTCGTGCGGCATCTTGTAGCCTTTGTTGCCCAGGCCCACTTTCTCCAGCACTTCCTGCACCTGCCGTTCCATCGCCTTCTTGTCCTTCCACCCGGTGCTGCGCATCACGAACATCAGGTTCTCGTTCACGTTGCGGTCGCCCAGCAGCTGGAAATCCTGGAAGACGATGCCGATCTTCCGCCGCAGGTAAGGCACCTGCCTGCGCTTCAGCTTCCGCAGGTCGAAGCCCGCCACGTGGCCTTCGCCCTCCTTGAAGGGCAGGTCGCCGTAGAGCGTGCGCATCAGGCTGCTCTTGCCGCTGCCGGTGCGGCCCACGAGATAGACGAACTCGCCGGAATTGATCGTGAGGTCCACGTTGTTGAGCACCAGGTTCTCGCGCTGGAAGATCCGGGCGTCGTGCAGTTCGATGATGGGGGAAGTGTCGGCCATGGGGCGGTTCTGTGTACGCCCGCAAAGGGGCGTTCCGTGCAAGATCGTCCAAAGGAATAAAATTCCGGGGCGCATTCCTGCGTTCCTCTTTTCAATGCTTCAACATTCGGACCGGGAGGGTGAACACGGCAGCGTGGATAATTCAGGCCTTCCCCGCCGGTCCGCGCCCGCATCCCCCGGACCTTTGAACCGCTGATGAAGAACCTTCTCCGTCCCCGTCTTCTGCGCCTGATGCTGCCGTTGGCCCTTGTCGTCTGCGGCCTTGCGGCCATGGCGCAGCGGCCCGCGCACTACGAGCGCCCCGGTGCCCCGCTGGCGCATGCCATGGAGCTTTTCGACAAAGCCCAATACGGCGCGGCGCTGTACGAATTCGACCGCATCGCCGCCGCCACCCGCGATGAACATGCCGACCAACGCATCGAGGCCGAATTCTGGGGCGCGTTGAGCTCCGTGCGGCTTTTTCACGGCGACGCCAGCCACCGCTTGCTCGCTTTCATCGACGAACATCCGGAGAACTTCCACGTCCCGGCGCTCCGCCTCGAGCTCTTCCGCCACTACTTCGAACGCAAGCGCTGGGCCGATGCGTTGGCCTGGGCCGGGCAGGTGGATGAGACCGCTCTGGGTGCCAATGATCGTACGGAGTTCGTCTTCAAGAAAGGCTACGCGCTCTTCATGAACGACCAGCCCGACAAGGCCTTGGTGGAATTCGCCAAGGTGAAGGACGGGGACGGCATATACGCCGCGCCGGCCACGTACTATACGGCGCACATCAACTACGCCAAGCGGAACTATGCCGCTGCTTTGGAAGGTTTCGAAAAGCTGAAGGACGATGCCGCATTCGGCCGCGTGGTACCCTACTATATCGCGCAGATCCAATTCCTGCAAGGCCACTACGAAGCACTGTTGGAATATGCGAAGCCCTTGCTGGACGACCCCGACGGGACCAAGAGCAAGAATGACATCAACCGCTTGGCCGGCGAGGCCTACTACCGCACGGGCCAGTACAAGGAAGCGTTGCCCTACCTCGAGAAGAGCATCCAGCGGGCCGGTGTGGAGCGCGGCGACCGCTACATCGTGGGCTATGCCTACTACCAGAACGAGCAGTATCAGCAGGCGATGTCGCAGTTCACGCAGGTGGTGAACAACAGCACGGACAGCCTCGCGCAGCTTTCAGCCTACCACATGGCGGATTGCTATCTCAAGCTGGACCAGAAGAACTACGCACGCAATGCTTTCAAGAAGGCTTACGACTTGGGCAACGATCCGCGCGTCACCGAGGATGCGCTCTTCAACTACGCCAAGCTCGCCTACGAGCTTTCCTTCGACCCGTACAACGAGGCCATCATCGCCTTGCGCGATTACATGGCGAAGTATCCGAACTCCGCCCGGCACGACGAGGCGCAGGAATTCCTGCTCGACGTGTACCTGAAGACGAAGAACTACGAGGCCGCGCTCGGTGCGCTGGACGCGATCCATGACAAGGACATTCGGCTGAAGGAAGCCTACCAAAAGCTGGCGTTCGACCGTGGCGTGGAGCTGTACGAAGGCCGCAAGTATGCCGAGGCGCTCACCTTCTTCAACAAGGCGCTCATCTATCCGGTTGACCAGAAGGCCACGGTGCAGGCGCACTATTGGGCCGGTGAGTCGAACTATGCCATGGGCGACTATGACGCCGCGCTGAAGAAGTACGACGATGTGCGCAATGCGGGCGGAGCATACGCCACGGCGCTTTTCGAACAGGCAGGCTACAGCATGGGCTATGCCTTTTTCAAGCAGAAGCAGTACGACGAGGCCGCCACCGCCTTCCGCCGCGCGATCGACAACGCCCAGCTCGGGAAGCCGCAGCGTGACGACGCCATGATCCGCACTGGCGACTGCTACTACGTCACCAAGAACAATGCGACGGCCATCACTTGGTATGACAAGGCCATCAACGGCGGTGCGGTCGCAAAGGACTACGCCCAGTACCAGAAGGGCGTGTGCCAAGGCTTGGAGAAGAAGCCCTACGACAAGATCCTCACGCTGAAGGCGCTTTTGCAGGGTAAACCCAATAGCCAGTATGCCGCCGATGCCAAGTTCCAGCTCGGGGAGACCTACCTCGGCCTGGAGAAGGACGCCGATGCGCTCAACTTCTACCAGCAGGTGGTGACGCAGCACGCCAACTCGCCGCACGTACGCCAGAGCATGCTGCAGAGCGCACTGATCGACAAGCGCCAAGGCCGGACCGACAAAGCGCTGGACGGCTTCAAGGCCGTGGTGGCGAAGTACCCCACGATGGACGGCTCCCGCGACGCATTGGCGGGCATCGAGAGCATCTATTCCCAGCAAGGCAACGTGGCGGCCTACGAGGATTATGTGAAGTCGCTCTCCTTCGTGGACCCGGCCTCGCTGGATCTCGACGAGAAGTACTTCCGCAGCGCGGAACAGCTCTACTTCGCGGAAAAATGCGATCAGGCCGTGGGCGCCTTCCGCGACTATTTGGCCAAGTATCCTAATGGTGCATATGCCTTGAACGCCGAGTTCTACACCGCGGACTGCCTTTATCGCGGGAAACAGGATGATGCTGCCCTGCCCGGGTTCGAGAAAGTGGTGGCCAGCGGCGATCCCCAGTTCCGCGAGCATTCCTTGGCCGCCGCCAGCGATATCCTCTTCCGCGAAAAGCGATGGGCCGCAGCATTGGAATATTTCACCCAGTTGGCACAGACCGCCGCCCTTCCGGTGAACGTGCTGGCCGGACAGGTGGGGCAGATGCGCTGCCTCACGGAGTTGCAGCGCACGAGCGAGGCTGCCGCTGCCGCGAAGAAGGTGATCGCCAATGATGATGCCAATGCGGACCTCAAGGCGCAGGCCGGATTAGCCGTGGGGCAGGGGGCCATCAACGATAACGACCTCGATGCCGCATACACCCGCTTCAAGGGTATTGCGAACGCTTCCAATAACGTCTACGGAGCCGAGGCCGCCTACAACATGGCCTATGTGCGCTACCTCCAGAAGCGCTACAAGGACGCGGAGAAGGAAGTGTTCAGCTTAGTGAAGAAATTCCCCAGCTACGACCATTGGAAGGCCAAGGCGTTCATCCTGCTCGGCGACATCTACGTAGGCATGGACGACCTGTTCCAAGCCAAGTCCACCCTGCAGAGCGTGATCGACCATTGCAACGAACCGGACCTGGTGACCCAGGCCTCCGAACGCTTGGCGAACATCAAGGAGAACGCCCCGGCGAAAACCTCCACGGACAGCATTCCCGCGGAGGACAACACCATACCGATGCCAGGCAGCAAATGAGAACGATGACGCACCTCTTCACCCGAAGCTGCGTGATGGTCCTCGCGACCCTCACCGGCACCTTGCTTCAGGCCCAAAGCGGCGAGGAGTATTACTTCAACGGCATCTACAACCCCACGCTCGCGGACGTCCACAAGATCGACCTGCGCCCCGTGGCGTACGACACCATTCTCCCGGAGAAGGCCATCACCTATGCAATGCTCACCGTGAAGGGCGAGGTGCCCGCGCACGTGGACAGCATCGAGGCGGCGCGGCTCAACATCCAGTTGGCCCAGGAGAAGTTGTACAAGGGCTTCGTGAAGGCCGGCTTCGGGCTGTACACCACCCCGTTGGCGGAGATCTACTACGATCAGACCCGCTCCAAGAGCAACGGGTACGGACTGCACTATAAGCACATGAGCAGCAACGGCGGCATCAAGGACCGTGGGCCGAGTGACTACAGCTTCAACAACCTGGACGCCTTCTACAACGCGTACCTGAGCCACCATGACGTGGAAGGACGACTGATGTATGACCGCCGCCGGATCAGCTACTACGGCTATTCCAGCACAGACAGTTTGGAGAACCTGATCAAGGCCTCGCCGGACCCGCCGAAGGATGCGTTGAAGCAGGTTTACAACGACATCGGCTTCGCGGTACGCGTTAAGAGCCTGTACAAGGACAGCACGAAGCTCGCGCACGATGTGGGTCTGGAGGTCCACAATTACACCAACCTCACCAAGAGCCGCGAGCTGAACGTGAAGTTGAACGCGCGATTGGCGATGGAACTGGGCACGGAGACCTATGGCGGGGAGATCCTTATCGACAACAATTCCTACCGCGGGGAAAGGGACAGCCTCCCGGAACTGCGGCAGAACGGCACCATGGTGGGCATTTCACCTTTCGTGAGCACCACCGACGACCGCTACCTGGTGCGGGTGGGCGCCGGGATCTACGTGGATGCCATGGGCAAGACAACCTTCCACTTCTATCCACAGGCCTATGCCCAGTACCGTCTTTTTGATGACATCCTGGTGCCCTACGTCGGGGTGGACGGCCACCGCATGCGCAACAGTTTCCGAAGCCTCACCCGGGAGAACCCCTTCCTACAGGGCGCACCATCGCTGGAGAACTCCAGCCTCATGTACGACGTGTACGGAGGCTTGCGCGGTAGCCTGAGCCGCGATGTGGGCTTTGATGTCCGCATCAGCAAGAGCCGCATCCAGGACCGGCCGTTGTTCATCGGCGTGGAAGATGACTACAACGGCATCCGCTATGGCGACCGCTTCATTCCGGTGTATGACCGTGTGGACCGGTTGGATGTCGGCGGGGAGCTGCGCTACAGCCATGACGAGCACATCAACATCCACGGCGGGCTGCACATATTCAGCTACAAGACCGAGGAACAGGAAGAGGCATGGAACCTGCCCACATACAGCATCAACCTCGGAGCCGTTTATGACTTCCAGGACAAGCTGCTGGTGAAGCTGGATGTGGAATTCCTCGGGACCCGGAAGTCCACACTGACCGTGCCCGCCGACTGGAACGACCTTTCGCCGGTCCCCACTGCCACGGACATGGGCGGCTACGTGGACATCCACCTTGGGCTGGAGTACCGCTATACCAAGCGCCTCAGCGTCTTCTTGGACTTCAGCAACCTGAGCGCCAGCAAGTACGAGCGCTGGTACAACTATCCGGTGCAGCGGACACTGATGCTGGGCGGGGCGACGTTCGCCTTCTGAGTTGATCTTATAGTCTCGTTGTCAGGTAGTTGCGTCGCCTTTCTTCGGCGAGGCGTGATCCTCTCGAAGTGGGTTTTCAACAGACGCACTTGATCTGTTGGTAAAAATCGCCAGATCCCGCGTCCGCATTGAACTTTTGCGGTGATCCGCACCCCCAAAAGCGGTATCTTCGCGTGCCTTCAGAAAACGGGGGGCAGATCCAAGCGAAAATGGCAGAGACAGTGGAAATGAGCGAAGCGAAAAAGAAAGCGGCCGCCAGCTACGGAGCGGACAGCATCCAAGTGCTGGAGGGCCTTGAGGCGGTACGGAAACGCCCGGCCATGTACATCGGCGACATCGGCATGAAGGGCCTGCACCATTTGGTGTACGAGGTGGTGGACAACTCCATCGACGAGGCCCTTGCCGGGCATTGCGATACGATCGATGTGCACATCCTGCCCAACAACAGTATCCGGGTGAAGGACAACGGTCGTGGCATCCCCGTGGCCATCCACGCCAAGGAGGGCCGCTCCGCCCTGGAAGTGGTCATGACCGTGCTTCACGCCGGTGGCAAATTCGACAAGGACAGCTACAAGGTCTCCGGCGGCCTCCACGGTGTGGGCGTATCCTGCGTGAACGCGCTGAGCGACATGTTGCTCGCGGAGGTCCATCGCGACGGCAAGATCTACCAACAGGAATACAGCGCGGGCAAGCCGAAGTACCCCGTTAAGGAGACCGGTACCACCGACGAAAGAGGGACCGTCATCACCTTCCACCCGGACGCCAGCATTTTCCAGGTCAGCGAGTTCAACTACGACACCTTGGCCGCACGCCTGCGGGAACTGTCCTTCCTGAACAAGGGCATCAAGCTCACCCTCACCGATGAGCGCCACGCCAACGAGGACGGCAGCTTTGTCACCGATACCTTCCACAGCGAGGAGGGGTTGGTGGAATTCGTGAAATACCTCGACGGCACCCGTGCACCGCTGATCGAGAAAGTGATCTACATGGAAGGGGAGAAGCAGAACATCCCCGTGGAGATCGCCATGGTGTACAACGATTCCTACACCGAGAACCTCCATTCCTACGTCAACAACATCAATACCCACGAAGGCGGCACGCACTTAGCAGGCTTCCGCCGCGGACTGACCCGCACGCTGAAGAAGTACGCCGACAACAGCGGGGCCACCAAGAACCTCAAGTTCGAGATCGCCGGTGATGACTTCCGCGAGGGCCTCACCTGCGTGATCAGTGTAAAGGTGCAAGAGCCGCAGTTCGAGGGCCAGACCAAGACCAAGCTCGGCAACAGTGAAGTGATGGGCGCCGTGGACCAAGCGGTGAGCGAGATGCTCGAGAACTACTTGGAGGAACATCCCAAGGATGCGAGGCAGATCGTGGACAAAGTGATCCTGGCCGCCACCGCCCGCCATGCCGCCCGCAAGGCCCGTGAGCTGGTGCAGCGTAAAGGCGCCATGAGCGGTATGGGCCTGCCCGGCAAGCTCGCCGATTGCCAGAGCAAGGATCCCGCCATGAGCGAGATCTTCCTGGTCGAGGGAGACTCCGCTGGAGGAACTGCTAAGCAGGGCCGTAATCGCGAGTTTCAGGCCATCCTGCCGCTACGCGGTAAGATCCTCAACGTGGAGAAGGCCATGGTCCATAAGATCTACGAGAACGAGGAGATCCGGAACATCTACACCGCGCTCGGCGTCCACATCGGTACCGAGGATGATAGCAAGGCGCTCAACATGGAGAAGCTGCGCTACCACAAAGTGATCATCATGTGCGACGCCGACGTGGACGGTAGCCATATCCAGACGCTGATCCTCACCTTCTACTACCGCTATATGAAGGAGCTGATCGAGAACGGTTACGTCTACATCGCCACCCCGCCGCTGTACCAAGTGAAGAAGGGCAAGGAAGGCGTGTATTGCTGGACCGATGAGGAGCGCGACCGCACCATCGAACGCATGAAGGGTCCGAACAAGGACGGCAGCGTGCATGTGCAGCGCTACAAAGGTCTCGGTGAGATGAACGCCGAGCAGCTCTGGGAGACCACCATGAATCCGGAAAGCCGCACCCTGCGCCAAGTAACGATCGATAACGGCACGGAAGCCGACCGCATCTTCAGCATGCTGATGGGCGACGAAGTGCCCCCACGCCGCGAATTCATTGAGAAGAACGCGGTATACGCAAAGCTGGACGTCTAAGACGCCTACTTAACAGGTGATCCGGCGCGAGCCGGTGAGACCTATGGAAGCCTCGGGTAACCGGGGCTTCCTCTTTCTTTGCAGTTGTCAGTTGTCGGTTGTCAGTTGTCAGGGCGCTTGGCCAGTTCTGTGCCAACTTATAGGCCCCGATGCGCTCGAATGCAAACCGGAGGCACGCGCCTGCCTGCGGAAGGCAGGCTCGCGTTTTTCGTGAGTGCGTGCAGCACGAAGAATGCAGCACAAGCCACGAAGCGTGGGAACCTGCGTCAATCCTTACAACTGACAACCGACAACTGACAACTAAGCCCGGTTCTTCACCGAAATAACCTCAGCCGCAATGCTCACCGCGATCTCCTCCGGCGTCTTGCTGTTGATCGGAAGCCCGATCGGGGTGCGGATCCGCCCCAGTTCCTCCTCCGAGAAGCCGTCCTTCCGCATGTCGACGAGGATCTTCTTGATCTTCTCCGCGCTGCCCATCATGCCGAGGTACTTGAAGCGTTGCCGCACGAGCTGCCTCACCAGCAGGTCGTCCGTGCGATAGCCGAAGGAGACGAGCACCACGTAAAGCTCGGGATCCGCTGCGATCACATCGCCGATCTGTTCATAGTCCACCACACTACTTTCGTGCGCCCATGTGTTCACTTCCTTGGTGTTCAGGCCGACGCGATCGTCCATCAAGTGAACATGGAAGCCGAGTTGGTTCATCGTGCGGCTGAGCGCGAGGCCCACATGCCCTGCGCCGAGGATGATGATGCGCGGCGCAGAACCGAGACGCTCGCGATAGTGCCAATGTTCCGGGATTTCCTTGTGAAGCACTTTATCGTCCTTCGCTTGCGGAAGATCGCCGGTGCGGATGCTTTCGTTGCTGAGCAAAAGTCCGATGGTCCGATCTTTTTGCAGGCTGTGCGTGATCTCGCGAACGAGCTTCAATTGATCCTTTCCGAGCGGGAAGAATGCCACGGACTGTTCGCCGGAGCAGATCATGCCGGAGCGGTCGACGGGTTCATCGGCGCGGTGGATCTGACGCTTGAGCATTGGCGATCCGGGTGCCGCAGGGTCCCGAGGCGGAGACCCTGCGGGAGTACAATGTGAAGAGGCCACGTGAGTTACGGAAATACCTCCCGCAGGGTCTCGCGAAGCGGACCCTGCGGCCAAGTGTGCTCTCGCGAGTTCTACCAACTTATGCTCCATGCTCCCCCCGCCTATGGAACCATGCAGCTCCCCGCCGCTCGTCACCAACGCCTTGAAGCCCGCGCGGCCCGGGCTGCTGCCGATGCTTTCCACCACCACAAGCAGCATGCAACGCTCCCCGTGTTCGAGGGCCGCCAACGCATTCAGCCAAAGTTCCAGTTCCTTGTTCACGATAGGGCGTTCAAAGTACAGCGTTCCGGTTGTGTATTGAAAAGTGCAGGAATGTACCAACTTCGCCAACCATGTCCCGCTTACTGAAATACATGATCCTTGCCGTTGCCCTTTCAGGCGCTGCGCATGCCTTCGCGCAAGCAGTTGCGGATACCCCCACTGTGGACACGCTCACAACAGCCACTGCCAGCGCACCCGCTGAAGCGACCGGGCACCTGTTCACCTATTTGGAAAAGCTCATCGTCGCCCCGTACACCGGGATCATGGCCGCGTTGCTGTTTCTGCTGTTCTTCCTCTTCATCTGGTTCCGCAGCTTAGCGAAAAAGCTGGATCAGCAGCTCGCCGACCCCTACATCTCCGAGGGTCCCCGCTTCGATCTGGAGCAGGCCCGTTCCACCGCCATCGCTTCGCGGCAGACCGCCAAGTTCTTCGGCTGGACCTTCCTCTTGGGCTATTTGCTCTACGTCGGGGTGCATGGCAGCGAGATGGAGGGTTACGTGACGCAGTGGCTCAACCTCGCCCTCCGCTGGACCCACCTGATCGCCGGCATCATGTGGATCGGAGCCTCGTTCTACTTCATCTTTTTGGAAAACAACCTCAACCGCACCGAGGGTCTGCGCGACGAGCTGGCCGGTAACCTCTGGGCCATCCACGGCGGCGGCTTCTACTACGTGGAGAAATACGAGGTGGCCCCGAAGGTGATCCCCAAGCACCTGCACTGGTTCAAGTACGAGGCGTATTTCACCTGGCTAAGCGGCTTCTCACTGCTCTTCATCGTTTACTACGCCGATGCAAAAGCATTCATGATCGACCCGTCCGTGGCGGCGCTCAGCCCTGCGGAAGCGATCTGCATCGGCATCGGTTCCATGGTGCTCGGCTGGGCGATCTACGACCTGATGAGCAAGAGCAAACTGGTGCTGCGGCAGGACCTCTTCGCGCTGGTGGGCATCCTCGTGCTGGGCGCGCTCACCTACGTGCTCACGCACCTGCTCAGCGGCCGCGCGGCGTACATCCATGTGGGCGCATTGCTCGGGACGATCATGGCGGGCAACGTCTTCTACACCATCATCCCCAGCCAGAAAGCCTTGGTGCGTGCCGCGAAGACCGGCCAGCCGCTGGACGCCACGCTCGGCAAGAAGGCCGGGCAGCGCAGCCTGCACAACAACTACATCACGCTGCCGGTGGTCTTCATCATGCTCAGCAACCACTTCCCGAGCACCTTCGGGCACAGCGGCAACTGGCTCATCCTGATGGTGATCACCGTGGCGAGCATGGGCATCAAGCACTACTGGAACCTGCTGGACCGCGGCGTGAAGCGCACTTGGGTACTGGTGGCAAGCATCGGGGCCTTGGTGGTGTTAAGCGCCGCGATCTCACCCGCCATGGAAGCCACCGTCGACGTCGCCATCCCGGCCAGCTTCAGCGATGCCGACGCCATCATCCAGCGCCGCTGCGTGCAATGCCACAGCGCCGATCCCACCGACGATGTGAACCACATAGCTCCCAACGGCGTGAAACTCGATACGCCGGAGGAGATCAAGGCCATGGCGTCAAGGATCATGGAACGCACCGTGCGCACCCACACCATGCCCCAAGGCAACAAGACCGGCATGACGGAAGAGGAGCGGACCGTGCTGAAGCGATGGATCCTGCAAGGAGCGAAGATTGATTAGCTGATGTGGCGATTAGCGGATTAGCTGATGGAATGCGAGGACCGCCGTTACTTTATCGGAGATGATCTGGATCACGGGAGCAGCGCACGTAGTTGAGAGAAGAGGCATCAGCTAATCATCACATCAGCTAATCAGCTAATCATCGAAACCGCCCTCCATAGCACCCGCGTAATCACCCCAACCGGTGTCGTCGAAGCCACGCTATTACTCGCGGAAGGCAAGATCACCGATGTCCTCCCAGGCAAGATCCAACCCGAAGGCATCCCCTATGAAAGCGTCGGCAACAAGGTCATCATACCCGGCGTCATCGACGCGCACGTCCACATCAACGAGCCGGGCCGCACGGAGTGGGAAGGCTTCGAGACCGCTACGAAAGCCGCGGCAGCGGGGGGCACCACCACGTTGATCGAGATGCCACTGAACGCCAGCCCGGTCACCACCACGGCCGCTGCGCTGAAGCTCAAGTTGGAAGCTGCCAAAGGCAAACTGCACGTCAACTGCGGCTTCTACGGCGGCGTCATCCCCACCAACATCGACGAACTCGACGAACTACTGAAGTCCGGCGTCTTCGGCATCAAGGCCTTCCTCACGCACTCCGGCATCGATGAGTTCCCGAGCGTCACCGAGGCGGACCTCCGGAAAGCGCTGCCGATCCTCAAAAAGCATAACGCCAAGTTGCTCGTTCACTGCGAGCTGGAGGGCGTAGGGACGATGCATGCATCGTCCAGCCCCGACAGCCCCGACAGCGCGCGCAGCTACGCGCTGTACCTAGCATCAAGGCCTACGAGCTGGGAGACCGACGCCATCGCCCTCATGATCCGCCTCAGCGAGGAGTACGACGTCCACGTCCACATCGTACACGTCTCCGCTGCGGAAGCCCTGCCGTTGATCCGCGCAGCGAAGAAGCGCGGCCTCCGCATCACCGCCGAGACCTGCCCGCACTACCTCGTCTTCTGCGCGGAAGACATCCCCGACGGCGCCACCGAATACAAATGCGCACCACCTATCCGCGAACGGGCCAACAACGAACTGCTCTGGGAAGCCCTGAAGGACGGCACCCTCGACTTCGTGGCCACCGACCACAGCCCCGCGCCGCCGGACATCAAGGAGCAGCAGAGCGGCGACTTCATGAAAGCCTGGGGCGGCATCGCGGGCTTGCAGTTTCTGTTGTCCGCCTTCTGGACCGGCGCGAAGGAGCGTGGCTTTTCGCTGGAAGATGTGGCGCGTTTACTCTGCGAACACCCGGCGGATTTCCTTGGGATGAAGAAGAAAGGCCGCATCGCACCCGGCTGCGATGCCGACCTGGTGATCTGGGACCCGGAGGCGAGTTTTGTGGTAAAGACGGAGGACGTGCAGCACCGGCACAAGCTCACGCCGTATGTAGGGCGGAGGTTGAATGGGGTGGTGGAGCGGACGGTTGTGGGAGGGAGTGTGGTTCTTACCAATGGCAGGTTCACAAGAGATATGGCAGACCCCCTTTTGGCCAAGTGATGTTTAGCGATTCAGTCCTCTTAGTTGATGAAAAATTGCTTGAAACACTCAAGGACGACTTTGAGTTGATTGATAGTGCGTCTTGGTTTGAGCTTTATCGATTCCGTCGTGATGGCTCGCTTTGGCGATTGGATGAATGGGACAAGTATCAGGAGAGGTTTCTTGTCCAAGTCCCATCGCAAGTTGGTTGGGCTAACTTTGATTGCAGACAGTTACAGGAGAAGTTTCTTGAGAAACGTCGTGGAATTTCCAATGAGCGATGTTCCATGAAAGATTGCCAAAGGCCAACGCTGAATAAGTTGGCCTACTGTTCTAAGCACGCGTATGAAATCGGGATTAGGATATGATCGAAAAAAGCATGAAAGACCAACAAGCCCCCGCCTTCACCCACCTCATCAACCTCGCTGCCGAGCGCTTTGGGGCCAAGGTGCTGTGGTGTACCGATGATTTCTTCGCCGAGAAGGAGAACCTGATCAAACCGGAGAAGGCCATCTTCATCCCGGAGAAATTCACTGAACGCGGCAAGTGGATGGACGGCTGGGAAAGCCGCCGCAAGCGCACCGAAGGCCACGACGAGGCCGTGATCCAGCTCGGTGCCGCCGGGGTCATCAAAGGCTTCGATGTGGACACGTCCCACTTCTTGGGCAACCAACCGCAGTACTGCACCATCGAGGCATGCTACGCCCCTGACGGGGACTGGGAAAAAGCCACGTGGGTTGAGGTGCTTGGCAAGACCATGCTCAACCCGGGGAGTCAGCATCTCCTGGACGTGGACAGCGTAAGGACGATGCATGCATCGTCCGGGCTGGCCACACATGTGAAGCTCCACATCTACCCGGACGGCGGTGTGGCAAGGCTCCGCGTCTACGGCGAAGTGAAACGCGATTGGAACGCCGTAGCACCCACCGAGGTCATGGACTTAGCATCAGCCCAGAACGGCGCTCTCGCCATCCAGTGCAACGACATGTTCTTCAGCCACATGAACAACTTGCTGATGCCCGGCCGCGGCGTCAATATGGGCGACGGCTGGGAGACCAAGCGCAACCGCACGCCCGGCAACCGTGATTGGGTGATCGTCCGTCTCGCGCACAAGGGCATCCTGAAAAAAGCGCTGATCGACACCTGCCACTTCAAAGGCAACTACCCGGACAGCTTCAGGCTGGAAGGCTGCATGAGCGAAACCGATGATCTTTCCAGCGCCAAGTGGAGCACCCTTATCGAGCGCACCAAGCTGCAGGCCCACCACGAGCACCCTTACGAAAAGGAGCTGGTTTGCAAGGAACCGGTGTCGCACGTACGTTTGAACATCTTTCCCGACGGAGGCGTGAGCCGGATGCGGCTGTGGGGGATTATCGTTTGAGAACGCAAATGAACATACCACGAAGAACACAAAGTACACGAAGGGAATTTCCTTTGCGCTCTTCGCGTCCTTTGCGGTAGTCCTTTTTCAACAATGAACATCGATCAACTCAACCGCCTCTCGGAAGCTGATGCCACTGCGGCCTTCGAGCAATGCTGTGGTGCCGCCGAATGGGTGGAGCGCATGGTGTACTCCCGCCCTTTCGATAGTCTCGGCGAAGTGCTGGAGACCAGCGACACCATCTGGGAGGAATGCGACGTGGACGACTACGAGGAAGCCTTCACGCACCACCCGAAGATCGGGGATGTGGATAGCCTCGCCAAGAAGTACGCCAACACGAAAACGTGGGCGACTGGCGAGCAAAAAGGCATGGAAAGCGCCGACCGTGCCGTGATCGAAAAACTCGCAGAAGGCAACACGGCCTACGAAGAGAAGTTCGGGCACATCTTCATCGTGAACGCCACGGGCAAAAGCGCAGCCGAAATGCTGGCTCTGTTAGAAGCACGCATGAAGAACGACCCCAAGGACGAGATCCACATCGCAGCGGGGGAGCAGAACAAGATCACGAAGCTGCGGTTGAAGAAATTGCTGGCGTGAAGTACCACTAAGAACACGAAGGACACAAAGCCATGCCGCTCCCTTTCTTCGTAGTGTTCTTTGCGTCCTTTGCGGTAGAACTTCCATGAGCACGATATCCACCCACGTCCTCGATACCGCCCGCGGCATCCCCGCCCAAGGCATTCGCATTACCCTGCAACGCTCCACTGCCGAGCATACGTGGGAGGACCTCGCCATGGGCAGCACCAACGCCGATGGCCGCATCCCGGACCTCCTGCCCAAGGACAGCAAACTCGCCGAAGGCATCTACCGCATGCGTTTCGATGTCTCGGCCTACTTCAGCGAGCACAAGACCAAGAGCTTCTACCCCTACATCGAAGTAGTGTTCGAACTCGGCGCGGATGGCCACTATCATGTGCCGTTGTTGTTGAGCCCTTATGGGTACTCAACGTATCGGGGGAGCTGAGGAAGTGGGTGACTTACTTCTTCTTCTTCGCGCGCTTCTTTACGGGCTTGGCCGAAAGGCGCTGTTGCTTTTTGGTCGCCTGTGTTAGTGCGAGGTAGTTCTCGTTGGTCAGCACCTTACGAGCACTGGACAGAGGATAGTTCGCCTGTTCCGGAGTCAGCTTTAGTGTTCGGAAAGTTGAACTTTTTCGCGCCACCATTGGTGGAGAGTGAAAGGGGGTGGGCAAATTTCCCCCTCCCTTTGGTAAGTTCCGGATCCTCTACCTCTTGCGCAAACTCATACCCGACTTTTGCCAACCAACGCTTGATCAGTTCGGCCTTCGGGCTGGGGATGGACTAAACGATCCGGAGCAGGCCTTCGGTGTTCGCACAGTTCAACTTTTGCGTG
This sequence comes from Flavobacteriales bacterium, assembly GCA_016700415.1. NCBI lineage: Bacteria > Pseudomonadati > Bacteroidota > Flavobacteriia > Flavobacteriales > Flavobacteriales bacterium. The sequence goes on along the minus strand of CP065018.1, from coordinate 1,598,732 downwards.
CCACCACTGGTCGGAATGATAAGGGGGTGTACAATTTGTACCCACCCTTTGGTGAGTTCCGGATCACGCTTACGGAGCTTGTGAACGTACTGCGATACATCCAAGGAATCGGTAAGTGCCGGGACCACATCGGCCACAACGAACCACCACTCATTGTTGTGCAGCGTGCGGCGAACTTCCTTGCGCTGGAAGATGGCGATCCCGCCCTCCGTTTTAACCTCTTTCTTGGCCATGTTGATAGGATCACATTGACGGCGAATGCGTCAATGGCATTGGAGCAAGATAATGGCGGGGAGGGGTACTACATTGTGCCGTTGTTGTGTAGTTCGCCGCACGGCGGATGCTCGACATACCTGGAAAGTTGAGTTCTCATTTCTCGCACTATCACTATCGCATACTCGCACGCGTTCCATGGCAACAAGCATTTCATCCAAAGACAAGTCCCGCATCCTCGCCTCCCTCGGCAAGGCCAACAAAGCCTTCCAGCAGATCTACCCCGGCGACAAGCCCGACCGCCAACCAGTACACACCGTTTACGGCGGTGCCGATCTTTTCACTGCCGAGACCGCGCAGAAAATGGCCAATGCCGCGCTGAAAACCTTCACGGAGAACGCCGCCGACTTCACCGAATTCGCCCGCGCCATTGAGCTGCCCGGCTATGACAAGCTGCCGAAGAAGTTGAGCGCGCAAATGTTCGAGGAGAAGCGTTTGGACAAGCTCGCTGCGAGCAAGACCCAACAACATCTCTACAAGGCAGATCCGAATTGGCTGGCGCACGCCACCTACAACAAGGTGATCCACAAGCTGCGCACCGAAGCGCTGGAGGATTTCCGCATCGACTTCGAGGACGGTTTCGGCAACCGCAGCTGGGAGGAGGAGGACGCCACCGCCGCACAGGCCGCTGTGGAAGTCGCGAAAGGCATGAAAGCGAAATCACTGCCGCCGTTCATCGGCATCCGCATCAAACCCTTCACCGAGGACCTGAAGGAACGCGGCGCGCGCACGCTTGACATCTTCTTAACCACACTCGCCAGCAAGACCGGCGGCAAACTCCCGAACAACTTCGTGGTGATGCTGCCCAAAGTGTCCATCCCCGAGCAGATCACCGCGCTGGTGCAACTCTTCGAAGTGATCGAGGCCAACACCAAGATCGCCAAGGGCGCGCTGAAGATGGAGATGATGGTGGAGACCACGCAGGCCACGATCGGCGCCGATGGCAGCAACCCGCTACGCCGTTTCGTGCTCGCCAGCAAGGGCCGCATGATCGCCACGGCCTTCGGCACCTACGACTACACCGCCGCCAACAACATCACCGCGAAGTACCAGGACATGGGCCACGCCGTCTGCGATTTCGCGCACATGATGATGAAGGTCGCGCTCGGCGCCACCGGCATCTGGCTCAGCGATGGCGCCACCAACGTCATGCCCATCGGTCCGCACCGCGGCGCCAAACTCACGCCGAAGCAACGCGCCGAGAACAAGGCCGTGATCCACCGCAACTGGAAAAAGGCGTACGACCACACGCGCCACTCGCTCTGGAAGGGCCTCTACCAAGGCTGGGACCTCAACCCCGCGCAATTCCCCATGCGCTACGCCGCCGTCTACAGCTTCTTCCTGGAGAGCTACGACGATGCCGCCGCGCGCCTCAAAGCCTTCGTGGAACGCGCCGCACGCGCCACGCTCACCAGCGATGTCTTCGACGATGCCGCCACCGGTCAGGGCCTGCTCAACTATTTCTTGCGCGGCCTCAATTGCGGCGCGATCAGCGAGGAAGAGGCACTGGCCACCGGGCTTTCGTTGGCGGAGATCCGGACGCGGTCGTTCCTGAAGATCTTGGAAGGCAGAAGGGAACGCAGATGACGCTGAAAGAGCGGATCACCACTGATCAGAGGACCATCTTATCTGCGTTTATCTGCGCGCTTCGTCTGCGTTATCAGCGTTCTATTCTTTTGGGCGTGCCCCTCGCAAAGCCTCGCCGTCGGGCTATCCGCTACAAGTCCTCGCCGAAGATGGCTCCGGGCTTTCTGCTTCTATCCCTCACGCGAAGCACGCGCATGCTTAGGCACATTCATCGAATACTAGGACGTAGCTCACGTCTCCACTCTCTGAATACCGCTCCACGTAGGCAAGAGTTTCATGATGGCTGCGCTCGACAAAATCGTGAGCCGACTCGTTGTCGCCCCTGTCGGAATGCCAAGAATCATAAGTGTGTCGGTACGCTTGGCCATCTGAACGCAATACGTCACCGCCGAGCACAGCCCAGTTTGAATTCTTGAGAGCTGCCATAATCTCCAAGACGTCGGCTCGTTTCCACGCGACTTCGGCCACATGGAGGTGATCCAAGCTGATCGCCCGTTCATGAAATGCAGAAGGAATGGCAGAAGGGATAGAAGTCATGCGCGCCTATGCATAGAATGACATTAGGACCTTCTCCGGCGTGTACGGCGCGTCGAACACCATGCGTGCATCCGGCCGGAAGGCTTTGATCGCGTTCTGGATCGCGAAGTACACCCCGATCCCATACATCAACGGCGGTTCACCCACGGCCTTGCTGCGGCGGATGGCCAGCGGATGGCCGTCGGTCGGTAGCGCCTCGATCGTGATCTCCTTCGGCACGCTGTGGATGTCCGGCACCTTGTACGTGCTCAGCGCGTTGCTGAGGAGCTTGCCTTTGTCGTTGTAGACGATCTCCTCCATCGTCATCCAGCCGAGGCCTTGCACCACGCCGCCTTCGATCTGGCCGATGTCCACCGCGTCGTTCATGCGTTTGCCGAAGTCGTGGACCAGCTTCACTGCATCCACAACGTAAGTGCCACGAATGCAATCCACCGTGACCATCACAGCTGCGGTGCCATAGACGTGGTAAGCGAACGGATGGCCTTTCTCCTTCGCTTTGTCGTAATGAATGTTCGGCGTGGCGTAGTGGCCGCTCTCGCTGAGGTTCACACGATCCCAGTGGCATTGGTATACCAGCTGTTTCCAGTCGATGTCTGTGGTTTTTCCGTTGTTGAGCACTGCTTCATTTTCGATCGTGATCGCTTCCGGTTTGCTCTTGAGGATCCTTGATGCCTTCTCTTTAATGCGCTCCAGAATGGCGTTGCAGCCGATCTCCAGCGCTTTGCCGTTCAGGTCCGCCGTAGCGCTTGCGGCGCTGGGACTGGTGTTCGCAACGCGTGTGGTGTTGGTGCTTTCCAGCTTGATGCGTTCCATGCCGATGCCGAAAACTGCCGCCGCCACTTGCACCATTTTGGTGTTAAGACCCTGGCCCATCTCCACGCCACCGGTGCTTACGCCCACGCTGCCGTCCTGGTACACATGCACCAGCGCTCGCGCATGGTTCATCGGCGTGTTTGTGAACGAGATCCCGAAACAGATCGGCATGATCGCCATGCCCTTCTTGTGCGTCTCGGTCTTCGCGTTGAAGGCATCGATCTCCGCTTGCTGCTTGTCGAAGTCGAAGGTCTTTTCAGCCAACTCCCAAGCTTCTTTCGCCAAGACATGGTCGGCGATCTGGCCATAGCTGAACTCACTGCCTTCCTTGATCAAATTGCGCTTCTGGATCTCGCGTGCGCCCACACCCAGTTCCTGCGCGGCTTTCGCGATGGCAGCTTCCATCACGAACATGCCCTGCGGTCCACCAAACCCGCGAAAAGCCGTGTTGGGCGGCAGGTTCGTGCGGCAGCAATACGCTGTCACATCCACGTTCGGGACGTGGTAGGCGTTGGTCGCGTGGAAGAGTGTCCGCTCCATCACGGCAGGGGAGAGGTCCGCTGAAGCACCGGCGTTCTGGTGGAACGTGGCTTCGTAGGCCACGATCTTCAGGTCCTTGTCGAAGCCGATCTTGAAGTCGCTGCTGTACGGATGCCGCTTACCGGTCATGCGCATGTCGTCCATGCGGTGCATGCTGAACTTTATCGGTTTCTTCAACACGAACGCGGCCATGGCCACCAATGCCGCCCATGCGGATGCCTGATCTTCTTTCCCGCCGAAGCCGCCGCCCAAACGGGTAACGTCCACTTCAACTTTGTGCATGGGCACGCCTAACACACGCGCAACGGTTTTCTGCACTGCAGTTGGACCTTGTGTGCTACTGCTGATTCGAATGCTGCCATGCTCAGTTGGATAGGCGTACGCGCCTTGCGTTTCGATGTAGAGGTGCTCTTGTCCGTTGGTATCCGCGCGGCCTTCGAAGACGTGCGCGCATTTGTCCCACGCCTTCTTTGTATCGCCAAGTTGGAATCTGCGCGGTGGAATGATCAGCTCGCCTTTCGCACGTGCCTCGCGCGGATCGGTGATCACAGGCAACTCTTCCAATTCGATGCTGATGAGCTTTCGTGCTTGCCTCGCAACATCTTCAGAAGTCGCGATGATGAGCGCAACAGGCATGCCCCAGAAATGGATCTCTTTTTCAACGAAAAGCGGTTCATCCGGAATGATGCCTCCGATCTGGTTCTCGCCCGGAACGTCCTTGTAGGTGAGGATCCGCACGACGCCGGGAACGGCCAACGCCTTGTTCAAGTCGAGCTGTTTAACGTGCGCATGGGCCGAGGGCGCATCGTATGGCAGCGCATACAATGTGCCTTGTTGCACGGGGATGTCATCCAAGTAGATCGAACGCCCCGTGACGTGGAACGCGCTATCCACGTTCTTCATGCTTGCCGTTGAAGAACCAATGTCAGATCCGTTTGTGCCGTTTGCTGTTGAGGCTTCCATATCCGGGATGGTGCGTTGCGCTCCTTTCTTGCCGCTCGTCTTCATACCAGTTCCTTCAGTTTGAACCGCTCCGGGAAGAGCACCATGAAATGCGCAAAGAACAATTGGCGCAACAAGAGACGTTTGTAATCCGCGGTGCCGCGCGCATCGCTGATCGGCGCGATCTCATCGTTCATCACGGCCACGGCGTTGCGTACGGTCTCCGGTGATGCCTCTTTTCCCGCAAGGAAGGCGGCGGTGTTCGTGAGGAATTTCGGCACGGGCGCCACGCCACCGGCGCTTATGAAAGCTTCGCGGATCGTGTGTCCGTCCATCTCCAGCCGGATCGCGCTGTTCACGCTGGCAATGTCCAAGTAGGTCCGCTTGCTCACTTTCTCGAAGTTGAAGCGCGTGTGCTGCGTGGGCAGTTTGAAACGAACGGATGTGAGGATCTCTTCCGGAGATTTATCAAGATCCTTGTAGCCTTTGTAGAGGTCTTTGAGTTTCAGAAATCGTGCATCATGTGCGCGACCCCGGCTCGAGGCCGGGGTGACACCGCCCGCGCTGCGCTCCAGCGTAATCGTGCTGTCGAGCGCGATGAAGAAGGCGGTGAGGTCACCGATGGGCGAGGCGTTCACGAAATTCCCAGCCAGTGTGCCCATGTTGCGAATTGGCGTAGAGCTCACGAGCAGTACGTGCTTTTCCAAATTCGGGAAGCGCTCGCGAAGTTCTTTCGAAGCCAAGAGGTCGTTCGCAACGATGGCCCCGCCGATGACGCATTCATCGCCCTCGATGCGGATGCCCTTCAAGCCTTCGTCGTTGAACACCGAACGGATCGGTGCATGGTGCATGGTGTCGTGTTTCTGCACGTAGAGGTCGGTGCCGCCGGAAAGAAGGGCCGCGTTGTCAGTTGTCCGTTGTCCGTTGTCCGGCGCGCCTACCAGCGCTCGCAGCCGTTCTCCGATTTCCGAGAAGTAGCCGGGAACAAAGCCATTTGCGACGCTCCAGGCCACAGGGTCCTCCACATTCTTCTTGGCCAGTTGCTCCGCGACATCCGCGGCTGCGCGCTCGATGCTTTTGTAGCCCGTACACCTACAGATGTTGCCGTCGATGGAGCGCACGGCGAGTTCCGGCGTCACGACTTCATGTGAAAGGCAACAGCCGCTCAACGAGACCACGAAGCCCGGTGTGCAAATACCGCATTGCGTGGCTCCCTGGTCCACCATCGCCTGTTGCACGGGGCTTAGCTTTTCCACGCCCGCACCGTGTTCCAAAGGATCGGTGAGACCTTCCACTGTCACGATGTGCTTACCATGTACATTGGCCAAGGCCAATAGGCAGGAGGTCATCGAGCGGTATTCCACGCGGTCGTTGCGCAGCGTGCCCATGAGCACGGTGCAAGCTCCGCAGTCGCCTTCGCGGCAGCCGATCTTGGTGCCCGGAAGATGCTCGTGGTAGCGGATCACGTCCAGCAGTGTGGTGCCGGGTTCGGCGCTAGTGCGGATCGTACGATCGTTCAGGATGAACTCGGTCATCAAGGGTCCCTGCATTTTTTCGGACCCGCAATTTAGGGCACCGGAACAGGAAGGCCCGCCACGGTTGAGCGAATTGGCGCTTACTTCAAGAGGGTCACATGCCCGGTTGCCTCGAAAGGCTCGATGCTGTTGAAGAAGTAGGCGGTCACCTTCCACACATACACATCGCTCTTCACCAATGAACCGTTCAACTTGCCGTCCCAGCTGGCCGTGGGGTCCGTGGTGTCGAAGATCCTTTCGCCCCAGCGGTTGAAGATCATGAAGCTGAAGCCGTGGGCGATGATCCCCGTGCCTTGGACGCTGAACACGTCATTCCTGCCATCACCGTCCGGAGTGAACGCATTGGGTACGAAGATCGAAGGAAGTTCGAGGACCGGCAACGGCACGCAATGGATGTCCGGGCAGCCATTGTCGGTCATCGCCGTGAGGCAGACCTCATACACCTCCGCATTACCCATGGGGAAATCGTGTACCGGGTTGATCTCCGTACTGGTCGTGCCATCGCCGAAATCCCAGAGGAATTGGGTCGCATTCGCACTGGATGTGTTGGTGAACGCAGCGGTCGGGTCGTTGATGAAGAGCGTGTCCGGATGCACGGAGAAGCCCGCCCGCACCGGTTCCGGGCTGCCGATGATCGCCGTGCCGGTGGCGCTGCACCCATTGGCATTGAACATGGTCACCGTGTAGGCCCCGGGGCAGATGCCGGTGAAGAGGTTCGCGGTTTGCGAAGTGCTACCGTTGTCCATGCTGTACTGTGTGCCTTCCGGATCGGTGATCAGGATAGTGCCGTCGCAACTGCCGGGGCACAAAGCGTCCGTGGTGGTGATCAGGTCGATCTCCAACGGCACGGGTTCGATTATTGTGAAGTTGCTGGTGGCAGCGCAGCCGTTGGTGTCCAGAACGGTCACCGAATAGTTGCCGGCGCAGAAACCGGTGCCCAAGGGCGTGTTGCCCCCGGTGCCTGCCGACCATTGGTAGCTGTATCCTGTGCTGTCCACGTTTCCGCCGACGGCCGTGGCGCTCGCTGTGCCGTCGCATGATCCGTTGCACAGGGTTTCAGTGACGATGGTGGAGGGGAGGATCGCACCCGTGAAAGTGATCCGCACCGTGTCCGCGCTGGCGCAACCTTCGGCACTGACGGTGCTCCAGACGAAGTCATAGGCCCCGCCTGCGTTGGCAGAGATAGTGGTGGATGCGGAATCGTTATCTGTGATGGTCGTCCCTGAAGCGCCACTCCATTGTCCCGTGCTCCATGTACCCGTGGCGTTCAACTGGCCGCCCAAGGTGCAGCTTACCGCATCGCTTCCGGCGTTAGGCAGTGGCACAAAGAAGATGTGTACCGTTGCCGTGGAATGATCGTCCGGACAAGGGGCCGTTCCGGAAACAGTGTAGGTGTATGTTCCTGGCAAGTCGGTCGCCGGATCGAACATGTTGCTATGTGGAATTCCGCCCGGCGAGGTCCACGTTCCGCCGGTGTCCGGGGCGCCACCAAGGGATGCGAACATGTTCGTGGCAGCCGCCTCCGGGCATAGCGATAGGGAACCATTGGTGCCTGCGTCCGGCATGCGGTTCACCGCGATCGTGATGTTGGCGGTGGCATTGGGGCACGGTGCTGTTCCTTGCACGGTGTACGTGTAATTCCCGGGTGTCCCGGATGCCGGATAGAAGGTCTGACTGCTTGTACCTCCCGGGCCGCTCCATGTGCCGCCTTCATCCGGGGAACCGCCTAATTGGCTCATCAGGTCGATCGCTGCGTTGCTCGAACAAAGCGTGATCATGCTGTCGATCCCCGCATCGACCGCCAAGGTCACGTCCACCAGTACTTGGGCCGTGTCGTTCACGCAGGGGGTCGGTACGATGACCACATACGTGTACATTCCTGTGGCATCCGACAAAGCATTGAATGTTCCACTGAACGGACTTCCGTTAGGCGCGAGCCAATCGCCGCCCGTATCCGGGGTACCCTGCAAGCGGGTGAAGAGGGAGATCGCATCCGCAGAGGAACAGAGCGCAATGGAGCCGTCCCCGCCCGCATCCGCGTTGCTCACCACGTTCACTGAGAGAACGGCACTGACCGACGGGCAAGGGGCGGCCCCCGGGATGGTGTAGGTATAGTTGCCCGCAGCGGATGTGCCGGGAATGAAGGTCCCATTGAACGAACCACCGGAAGGGCCGGTCCAACTTCCACCAATGTCAGCCCCACCAAGCACGGGGAACAGGTCCAATGGATCACCGGCTGCACAGAGATTGAGGATGTCGTCGTCACCGGGATCCGGTTCGGTTGAAACAGTCACCGTTGCCACTGCATTGTCCGCCGGGCAGGGAGAGTTTCCGGCCACGGTGTATGTGTAATCGCCCGCATTCATGGTGGCGGGGTCAAATTGTCCGCCGGTGACCGCGCTCGGTCCGCTCCATGTTCCACCGGGGTCGGGGCTTCCGCCCAAGGCGGCGAAGAGATCGCTGGCCGGACTGCTGATGCAGAGTGTGAGTACACCATCGCTGCCTGCATCGGGCGGCGCTTGCACGGCCACGGTAACGGTGCTGGAGACGTTCACGCAAGGCGGTGGTACGTTGATGGTGTAGGTGTACACGCCAGCGCTCATCGTCGCCGGATCGAACTGCCCGCCGGACACGGTGCTGGGGCCGGCCCAAGCACCACCGGCATCAGGGGTGCCACCAAGCTCTCCGAACAGATCGATGGCGACATCGGAGGCACAGAGCGTGATGCTGCCGGGTGTTCCGGCATCAGGTGCGGCGACCACGGTCACCGTTACCACCGCGTTATCCGCCGGGCAAGGCGAGATTCCTGCTACTGTGTAGGTGTAGTCACCCGCGTTCATGGTAGCAGGGTCGAAGGACCCGCCGGTGATCGCGCTGGGTCCGCTCCATGTTCCACCGGTGTCGGGGCTTCCGCCCAAAGCCGTGAAGAGATCGCTGGCCGGACTGCTGATGCACAACGTGAGCGAACCATCGCTGCCCGCATCGGGCGGCGCCTGCACGGCGACTGTGACGGTGCTGGAGACGTTCACGCAAGGTGGTGGTACGTTGATGGTGTAGGTGTACACGCCAGCGCTCATCGTCGCCGGATCGAACTGCCCGCCGGACACGGTGCTGGGGCCGGCCCAAGCACCACCGGCATCAGGGGTGCCGCCAAGCTCTCCGAACAGATCGATGGCGACATCGGAGGCACAGAGCGTGATGCTGCCGGGTGTTCCGGCATCAGGTGCGGCGACCACGGTCACCGTTACCACCGCGTTATCCGCCGGGCAAGGCGAGATTCCTGCTACTGTGTAGGTGTAGTCACCCGCGTTCATGGTAGCAGGGTCGAAGGATCCACCGGCGATCGCGCTGGGTCCGCTCCATGTTCCACCGGTGTCGGGGCTTCCGCCCAAAGCCGTGAAGAGATCGCTGGCCGGACTGCTGATGCACAACGTGAGCGAACCATCGCTGCCCGCATCGGGCGGCGCCTGCACGGCGACTGTGACGGTGCTGGAGACGTTCACGCAAGGTGGTGGTACGTTGATGGTGTAGGTGTACACGCCAGCGCTCATCGTCGCCGGATCGAACTGCCCGCCGGACACGGTGCTGGGTCGCCCAAGCACCACCGGCATCAGGGGTGCCGCCAAGCTCTCCGAACAGATCGATGGCGACATCGGAGGCACAGAGCGTGATGCTGCCAGGTGTTCCGGCATCTGGCGTGGCGACCACGGTCACCGTTACCACCGCGTTATCCGCCGGGCAAGGCGAGGTTCCTGCTACTGTGTAGGTGTAGTCACCCGCGTTCATGGTAGCAGGATCGAAGGATCCACCGGCGATCGCGCTGGGTCCGCTCCATGTTCCACCTGCATCGGGGCTTCCGCCCAAAGCCGTGTAGAGATCGCTGGCCGGACTGCTGATGCACAACGTGAGCGAACCGTCGCTGCCCGCGTTGGGCGGCGCTTGCACGGCGACGGTGACGGTGCTGGAGACGTTCACGCAAGGTGGTGGTACGTTGATGGTGTAGGTGTACACGCCTGCGCTCATCGTCGCCGGATCGAACTGCCCGCCGGACACGGTGCTGGGGCCGGCCCAAGCACCACCGGCATCAGGGGTGCCGCCAAGCTCTCCGAACAGATCGATGGCGACATCGGAGGCACAGAGCGTGATGCTGCCAGGTGTTCCGGCATCTGGCGTGGCGACCACGGTCACCGTAACAATTGCGGCATCCGCTGGGCAGGGTGAAGTTCCGGCTACTATGTAGGTGTAGTCACCCGCGTTCATGGTAGCAGGGTCGAAGGATCCACCGGCGATCGCGCTGGGTCCGCTCCATGTTCCACCGGTGTCGGGGCTTCCGCCCAAAGCCGTGAAAAGATCGCTGGTCGGACTGCTGATGCACAACGTGAGCGAACCATCGCTGCCCGCATCGGGCGGCGCCTGCACGGCCACGGTGACGGTGCTGGATACGTTCACGCACGGCAGCGGCACGCTGATGGTGTAGGTGTATATGCCAGCGCTCATCGTCGCGGGATCGAAGGCTCCGCCGGACACGGTGCTGGGCCCGGTCCAGGCACCACCGGCATCAGGTGTTCCTCCAAGTTCACCGAACAGGTCGATCGCGGGGTCAGTTGCACAGAGGGTGATGCTTCCGGGTGTTCCCGCATCAGGCGTGGTCACCACGGCAACAGAAACTGTCGCCTGATCCGCCGGGCAGGGTGCAATGCCGGCCACGGTGTAGGAGTAGTCACCCGCGTTCATGGTAGCAGGGTCGAAGGATCCACCGGCGATCGCGCTGGGTCCGCTCCATGTTCCACCTGCATCAGGACTTCCGCCTAAGGATGTGAAGAGGTTGCTCGCCGGGCTGCTGATGCAAAGTGTGAGCGCACCGTCGCTGCCCGCGTCCGGTGGTGCCTGCACGGCCACGGTGACGGTGCTGGATACGTTCACGCACGGCAGCGGCACGCTGATGGTGTAGGTGTATATGCCAGCGCTCATCGTCGCGGGATCGAAGGCTCCGCCGGACACTGCGCTGGGCCCGGTCCAGGCACCACCGGCATCAGGTGTTCCTCCAAGTTCACCGAACAGGTCGATCGCGGGGTCAGTTGCACAGAGGGTGATGCTTCCGGGTGTTCCCGCATCAGGCGTGGTCACCACGGCAACAGAAACTGTCGCCTGATCCGCCGGGCAGGGTGCAATGCTTAAGCCACGGTGTAGGAGTAGTCACCCGCGTTCATGGTAGCAGGGTCGAAGGATCCACCGGCGATCGCGCTGGGTCCGCTCCATGTTCCACCTGCATCAGGACTTCCGCCTAAGGATGTGAAGAGGTTGCTCGCCGGGCTGCTGATGCAAAGTGTGAGCGCACCGTCGCTGCCCGCGTCCGGTGGTGCCTGCACGGCCACGGTGACGGTGCTGGATACGTTCACGCACGGCAGCGGCACGCTGATGGTGTAGGTGTATATGCCAGCGCTCATCGTCGCGGGATCGAAAGCTCCGCCGGACACGGCGCTGGGTCCGGCCCAAGCACCACCTGCATCAGGCGTTCCGCCGAGCTGGCCGAAGAGATCGATCGCGGCATCGGTTGCGCAGAGGGTGATGCTTCCTGGCGTTCCCGCATCGGGCGTGGTCACCACGGCAACAGAAACTGTCGCTTGATCCGCTGGGCAGGGTGCAATGCCGGCCACGGTGTAGGAGTAGTCACCAGGGGTCATGGTGGCGGGGTCGAAGGATCCACCGGCGATCGCGCTGGGTCCGCTCCATGTTCCACCTGCATCAGGACTTCCGCCTAAGGATGTGAAGAGGTTGCTCGCCGGGCTGCTGATGCAAAGTGTGAGCGCTGAATTTTCTCCGGCATCCGGAGGCTGCACTACGTTGATCGTGACCGCGGAATTGGCGCTTGTACAGGGTGGGGGCACCGTGATCGTATAGGTATAGACGCCTGCGCTCATCGCCGCGGGATCGAACTGGCCACCGGCCACGGCGCTTGGACCGGTCCAGCTACCGCCCGGATCAGGCGTTCCGCCCAATTGGCCGAAGAGATCGATGGGGGCATCGGAGGCGCACAGTGTCAGACTGCCGGGAGTGCCGGGATCAGGGTTCGTAACGACGTTCACGGTCACGACAGCACTGACCGTGGGGCAAGGGGCTGTTCCGGTCACCGTGTAGGTGTAATCGCCGGGTAACATGGTCGCCGGGTTGAACTGGCTACCGATAACCAGACTGGGGCCGCTCCACGTTCCACCGGCATCCGGCGAACCGTTCAATTCAGGGAACAACGGGATAGCGGGACTGGAAATGCACAAAGCGACCGATCCATCAGTCCCGGCATTCGGTTGGATGTTGATCGTGACGTTCACCGTCGCGGTCTCAGCTGGGCAGGGTGCTGTTCCGGTAACGGTGTAGACGTAAGCTCCGGCGCTCATAGTGGCGGGATCGATCATACCACCGATCACCGCGCTTGGTCCGCTCCATGTTCCTCCGGCATCTGGCGTTCCGCCGAGCTGCGCGAAGAGTGAAGCGGCCGCGTCCGAGCTACAGAGTGTGATAGATCCATCAGTCCCTGCGTCGGGCGGCGTGTTGATCGTGACGGTGACGGTCGCGGTCTCATCGGGGCAAGGTGCTGTTCCCGTGACCGTGTAGACATACGCCCCGGCGTTCATCGTTGCGGGGTCGATCATGCCGCCGGTCGCACTGGGTCCTGTCCAGGTTCCGCCCGCGTCCGGCGTACCGCCAAGTTGTGCGAAAAGCGAAGCAGCCGCATCGGAAGTGCAGAGGGTGATCGTACCGTCAGTTCCGGGATCGGGCGGCGTGTTGATCGTGACGTTCACCGTCGCGGTCTCAACGGGGCAGGGTGCCGTTCCTGTCACGGTATAGACATATGCTCCCGCGCTCATGGATGCGGGGTTGATCAGGCCTCCCGTCACAGTGCTCGGCCCGCTCCATGTTCCGCCTGCGTCCGGTGTTCCGCCGAGCTGCGCGAAGAGTGAAGCCGCCGCGTCCGAGCTACAGAGTGTGATGGCCATCAGTCCCTGCGTCGGGCGGCGTGTTGATCGTGACGGTGACGGTCGCGGTCTCATCGGGGCAAGGTGCTGTTCCCGTGACCGTGTAGACATACGCCCCGGCGTTCATCGTTGCGGCGTCGTACCGCCGGTCACCGCACTTGGGCCGCTCCAAGTTCCGCCCGCATCGGGTGTTCCGCCAAGCTGTGCGAAGAGTGAAGCCGCCGCATCGGAAGTGCAGAGCGTGATCGCACCGTCAGTGCCGGGATCGGGCGGCGTGTTGATCGTGACGTTCACCGTCGCGGTCTCAACGGGGCAGGTGCCGTTCCTGTCACGGTATAGACATATGCTCCCGCGCTCATGGATGCGGGGTTGATCAGGCCTCCCGTCACAGTGCTCGGCCCGCTCCATGTTCCGCCTGCGTCCGGTGTTCCGCCGAGCTGCGCGAAGGTGAAGCCGCCGCGTCCGAGCTACAGAGTGTGATAGATCCATCAGTCCCTGCGTCGGGCGGCGTGTTGATCGTGACAGTGATGGTCGCGGTCTCATCGGGGCATGGCGCTGTTCCAGTAACTGTGTACACGTATGCTCCGGCGCTCATCGAGGCGGGATCGATCATGCCACCGGTCACCGCGCTGGGCCCGCTCCATGTGCCGCCTGCGTCCGGTGTTCCGCCAAGCTGTGCGAAAAGCGAAGCCGCCGCATCGGAAGTGCAGAGCGTGATCGCACCGTCAGTGCCGGGATCGGGCGGCGTGTTGATCGTGACGTTCACTGTCGCGGTCTCCACAGGGCAGGGTGCCGTTCCGGTAACGGTGTAGACGTAAGCCCCAGCGCTCATGGTGGCGGGGTTGATCAGGCCTCCCGTCACCGTGCTCGGCCCGCTCCATGTACCGCCCGCGTCCGGCGTTCCTCCGAGCTGTGCGAAGAGTGAAGCGGCCGCGTCCGAGCTACAGAGTGTGATAGATCCATCAGTCCCTGCGTCGGGCGGCGTGTTGATCGTGACGGTGACGGTCGCGGTCTCATCGGGGCAAGGTGCTGTTCCCGTGACCGTGTAGACATACGCCCCGGAGTTCATCGTTGCGGGATCGATCATACCGCCGGTCACCGCACTTGGGCCGCTCCAAGTTCCGCCCGCATCGGGTGTTCCGCCAAGCTGTGCGAAGAGCGAAGCCGCCGCATCGGAAGTACATAGCGTGATCGTACCGTCAGTTCCGGGATCGGGCGGCGTGTTGATCGTGACGTTCACCGTCGCGGTCTCAACGGGGCAGGGTGCCGTTCCTGTCACGGTATAGACATATGCTCCCGCGCTCATGGATGCGGGGTTGATCAGGCCTCCCGTCACAGTGCTCGGCCCGCTCCATGTTCCGCCTGCGTCCGGTGTTCCGCCGAGCTGCGCGAAGAGTGAAGCCGCCGCGTCCGAGCTACAGAGTGTGATAGATCCATCAGTCCCTGCGTCGGGCGGCGTGTTGATCGTGACAGTGATGGTCGCGGTCTCATCGGGGCATGGCGCTGTTCCAGTAACTGTGTACACGTATGCTCCGGCGCTCATCGAGGCGGGATCGATCATGCCACCGGTCACCGCGCTGGGCCCGCTCCATGTGCCGCCTGCGTCCGGTGTTCCGCCAAGCTGTGCGAAAAGCGAAGCCGCCGCATCGGAAGTGCAGAGCGTGATCGCACCGTCAGTGCCGGGATCGGGCGGCGTGTTGATCGTGACGTTCACTGTCGCGGTCTCCACAGGGCAGGGTGCCGTTCCGGTAACGGTGTAGACGTAAGCCCCAGCGCTCATGGTGGCGGGGTTGATCAGGCCTCCCGTCACCGTGCTCGGCCCGCTCCATGTACCGCCCGCGTCCGGCGTTCCTCCGAGCTGTGCGAAGAGTGAAGCGGCCGCGTCCGAGCTACAGAGCGTGATGGATCCATCAGTCCCCTGCGTCGGGCGGCGTGTTGATCGTGACGGTGACGGTCGCGGTCTCATCGGGGCAAGGTGCTGTTCCCGTGACCGTGTAGACATACGCCCCGGAGTTCATCGTTGCGGGATCGATCATACCGCCGGTCACCGCACTTGGGCCGCTCCATGTTCCGCCTGCGTCCGGTGTTCCGCCCAAGGCGTTGAAGAGTGAAGCCGCCGCATCGGAAGTGCAGAGCGTGATCGCACCGTCAGTGCCGGGATCAGGAGGCGTGTTGATCGTGACGTTCACCGTCGCTGTTTCCACAGGGCAGGGTGCTGTTCCTGTAACGGTGTAGACGTAAGCCCCAGCGCTCATGGTGGCGGGGTTGATCAGGCCTCCCGTCACAGTGCTCGGCCCGCTCCATGTACCGCCCGCGTCCGGCGTTCCTCCGAGCTGCGCGAAGAGTGATGCGGCCGCGTCGGAGCTACAGAGCGTGATGGCCCCATCGGTCCCCGCGTCGGGCGGCGTGTTGATCGTGACGGTGACGGTCGCGGTCTCATCCGGGCACGGTGCTGTTCCCGTGACCGTGTACACATAAGCTCCGGCGCTCATAGTGGCGGGGTCGATCATGCCGCCGGTCACCGTGCTCGGCCCGCTCCAAGTTCCGCCCGCGTCCGGTGTTCCGCCAAGCTGTGCGAAGAGTGAAGCCGCCGCATCGGAAGTGCAGAGCGTGATCGCACCGTCAGTGCCGGGATCAGGAGGCGTGTTGATCGTGACGTTCACCGTCGCGGTCTCAACGGGGCAGGGTGCCGTTCCCGTAACGGTGTAGACGTAAGCCCCAGCGCTCATGGTGGCGGGGTTGATCAGGCCTCCCGTCACAGTGCTCGGCCCGCTCCATGTTCCGCCTGCGTCCGGCGTTCCGCCGAGCTGCGCGAAGAGTGAAGCGGCCGCGTCCGAGCTACAGAGTGTGATAGATCCATCAGTCCCTGCGTCGGGCGGCGTGTTGATCGTGACGGTGACGGTGGATGTGGAGGTTGAGCTCCCACAGGCCCCTGCACCGGTGACTGAGTAAGTGTAGATTCCGCCAGGGTCGGTCCCGGGCGTGAAAGTGTCGCCATGTGCGGTTCCGGAGGGATCCTTCCATGTCCCACCGGAAACAGGCGTTCCGCCGAGCTGGCTGAACAAGCTGAACGCACTGGCGCTCCCACAAAGGGTGATCGCCCCGTTTGTCCCCGCGTCCACTGGATCATCCACGGTAACGGTCATGCAATCCGTTGCAACACAATCCGGATGCTCTGCCTGGTATACAGTGACGCAGTATTGCGTGGTGGAAGCGACCGTGGCCACGGGGTTCGCGATCGTCGCGTCGGAAAGACCGGTGGTCGGGCTCCAACTGTACACCATCGCGCCGCCCGGACAATCTGCGGTCCCGATCCACACGATACCGTTCGTGGGATCATTCCCGAAATAGACGCTCACCCCCGCGCTGTTGAGCAACTCGAACGACTGTTCAAAAGCGAATAGCCCGGCACCATTATATCCCAGTACGAGAGTGGATCCGCTGGGCACCGATATGGTAGTGCTCCCTGCACTTCCACCGGTCATGGTCCAGTTCGTACTGATCCCGTCAATGCTTACCGTAACGTAGGAATTGTTCGTCCAGCCGTCGCCGAAAATGTCATATAGCCATAGCTCATAGTCACAGTAGGTGGAGACACCCCCGCTGGTGGTTGCCCCTAGTTGCACGGGCGTACCGCAGGTGGAGGCGTCCAGCCCCGCATTCACCTCCAGGTCTGGCACGATGGTGATCATCACCGTAGTGTCATAGGTACAGCCGAAATCGTCGGTCACCGTGTACACGTAAGGATGATCGCCGGGGGCAAGGCCCGTCGCACAGACATGGTTGCAGCCATTGGTCGTAGTGGTGATGTTCGGCCCCGACCAGGAGGAACTATCGCAGCCAGCGCCGTACACCGGGGTGAACTCAAGGAGGTCCGGATAGAGGGAAGGGGCGAAGTCCATTCCCCAGTCACAGATGTAACCGTTGTCCAAGGCCCACAGGTCACATACCTGCAAGGTCCATGTGCCATTCAATTGGGAACCCAAGAGGCCGGAGAGGGGATTCAGACTTTCATACGTGCCACTGGGGAGAGTGCCGCCAGCATTATCCACCCAGGTGCCATTGGTCGCCGTGGGACTCCAGCAATAATTCCAGCAAATCCCTTGAATGTTCGGCGTGGCGTCATCATCCACCGGAACGCCCAAGTACGTGTCCAATCCTCCCTGTTGATGCATCACCACTGTCTGTCCCGTGGGGCTGATGATGCTGATCACCAGATCGCCGATGAAGGAGTGCTCCATGCTCACGCAAATGCCAAGCAACTGGTTGATATTGGTGAGCGTTTGCCCCGGGGCGAACTGCGTGAAGTCAAGGGTGGTATTGAAGCAGGAACCCACATTGTCCGGTAGGAACACACCTGTGCCTAAGCCGCTGCCGGGCAATTCGTTCCAAGTCGTCGGGTTTACTACGCCGTCCAAGCAAAGCGTCTCTCCGGAACAGCCGGTGATGCCCTCGGTGCCGTTGAAATTGGGGGTGGTGCCCACCAACGTCAGGAGATCAACGCGGTTGGTGCTGGAGCAGCCATTGTTGTCAACCAGATAAAGCTGGGCTGTGTAGCCTCCGGGCTGCGCGTAGGTGTGGTTCACGGAAGCGGGCGCACCGTTCAGCACCGTGCCATCCCCGAAATCCCAACGGCGGTTGGTGATGCTGAAGCCGGGTGCCGCGTAAGAGCCTGTGCTGTTGAAAGTGACGGCTTCCCCGGGGCAGATCTTCAAGGTCGTGGCCGAGCCGTAGGTGGCCACCGCAGTGGGCCGCTCACAAGGTTGGTAGCAAGTGATAGTGGCAGCGAACACGCCGGTGCCCGTGTTGTTCGAGTGGAACACCACCGTAAGGCAACCTGAGGAATTGCCGGCACTGGCGGACACCACCTGCCCTTGAAGTGAGGTCCCCGTCCAGGTCCCCAACAGGGGGGCGGTAATATCATCGCCATCGTAGATCAACATCGCGTCGATCGGTGCGGTACCCGCAATGCTCAGGTTGAAGGTGACGAAGCTCAGTGAGATCGCTCCGCCAGGTGCGTCCGGGCACACCGTATAGGTGTAATTCTCATTGTTGGAGTAGCCTGATGCTCCTTCGCCGCCGCTATCTAAGAACGCACCGACGCAAGTATTGGTCGTGCCGTTGAAGATGGGAAAGGCTTGGCCAAATGCTACGGAAGGAACTGCCAAGAGCGCCATAGAAAGTGAAGCGGCCAGCAGCCAGGATCGCCAACATGGAAGAAGAAAAGGAAGGGTCGTGGTCCTGACCATACACATATATCGACGAGACAAGGTCTGTCTCAGTGGCATGTAAATTATGTGTCATGACCATTCTTTATACACGCTCCCTGTTTTCTGTGGACGAACGAATGGTTTTCGACGACGAATCCGCAATAAAAGAATTGCCCGACCGTGTTGCGGCGGCCATTGAACTCCAAGACGTCGTCTCTTTTGCACGGGCGGCTCTGGAGCGGACCGGAATTGGTCGCTATCGTACCACTGTCACATGCCCTTGCAGGTCATGGTTCACGCCATTGTACACCGACTGCGCTCGCAGCAACCACGTGTACACGCCATTCTTCACCACCTTCCCGTTCATCTTGCCGTCCCATCCGGCATGGCGGTCCGTCGTGTCATAGATCTTCTCTCCCCAGCGATCGAAGACCATGAAGTGGAAGTCGTGGTCCGCGATGTCATTGCCTACCACGTTCAGCACCTCGTTCAGGCCGTCGCCGTCCGGCGTGAAGGCCGTGGGCACATAGACCAGGAAGGCATCCTCCACGTTCACCAACTTCCAGATGGTGTCCGCGCAGCCCAGATAGTTCCGTACGATCAACCGCACCGGATAATTCCTGCCCAGGTCGTCCGGGAAGGTGAATACCGGGTCAGGAAGGAAGGAACTGTCCATGCCGGCGAGATCCCATTCGAAGGTGTCGGCAATGTCGGTGGCCAATTCATGAAAGTGGACCTCGTTCTGGAAGATGGTGGCCGGGTAAGGCGTCCAATTGAAATCGGCGTGCGGAACGTCGATCACTTTGATCAGGTTTGAATAGATGCTGTCCATCGAGCACCCGTTCGGCCAGTGTACGTTGACCCGTAGGTCGAACGTCCCATACTGCGCATAGACATGGGCCATGGTCATCGGCCGTTCGGTCTGCGTCGGCCCGTACCCGAAGTTCCAGTCCGCAGTGGCACCGCCCGTGGTGTCATTCATGGAGAAATGGACGGTGAACGGTTCACAGCCCAACACGCTGTCCACGGACAATTCCATCGGAGGCACGGGCGTAATGGCCACGGTCGCGCACCGGGTGATCGCCGGCGTTTCGCAACCGTCGTGTATGGTCACGCAGAAGTTCTGCGTGTTGCGAAGGTTCACGGTCAAGGAGTCCGCGAGGGATCCCCCGGTGCCCCAATCATAGCTGTATTGGCCATTGCCGCCAAAGACCGTGTCAACCTGAAGCATGACATCCACCCTTGGGCAGCTCGTTACGGTGTCCACGAGTTCGGCATCCAGGCCAAGCAGAACAGTGACCACCACCATCGAGGTATCCGAATAACAGTTGTGCGCATCCGTGGCAAATACACTGTAGGCCATGGTCTGTAATGGAGAGACCGATTGAGCGGGGCCAATACCAACACCATGGTCCCAGTGCATGATCAAGGGTGCGGTACCCCCTGCTGCTGCGGCATTCAGGACGGCCGTTCCGGTACGGCAGATGATGGTGTCCGTGCCAGAGCTGGCGATCATCAACAGGGGCGGTTCATTGATCGTCGCCATCAGGCTGTCCGCGCAACCGTTCCCGTTCAGGCCTTCGCTGATCACCACTTTATAGGTCCCGCCAGCGCCTTGGAAGGTATCGCCGTTCGAGGTCGAGGTAGTTTGCACGACCGTGCCGGTATTGTCGGTCCACGTGTAGTTCCATGGCCCGCCGTCGCCCGTGGTGAACACTTGGATGGATCCGGTCCCATCACCGTGGCACAAGATGTCCGTCACCACGCTGTCGCTTTCCATGGTGGTCAAGGGCTGCACGAGCACACTGTCCACCATGCCGCAAAGGGGGTGTCCGGCGGGAAAGGCATGCAGGGTGTACCACGTCGGCACAGTTGGTGATGCGGTCGGGAAAGGGGAACTGCTGCTGGATAGCCCGGTGCTCGGCGACCATTGGTAGGTGATCGCACCTGTTGGAAGCGGGAGGATCAGTCCTGGCTGCATCAGCACCGGGTTTCCGCAAACCGCAGGGAGGGCCGATGTGACATCAAATTGTACGCCCGGCGTGATGTTGAGGGTGAGCGTTGTATCGTAGGTGCAGCCGAAGTCGTCGGTGACCGTGTAGGTGTACGGATGTGGACCGGGTGCAGAAGGAGCAACCATTGCGATGTTGCAGTCCGGGCTTGTGGAAACGATGTCCGGGCCGCTCCATGCGCTGCTGTCGCAACCTTGTCCGATCACCGGAGTGTACTGCACCACGTTCGGATACAGCGACGGATCGATGGACATGGACATATCGAAAATGTAACCGTCATCAATGCATAAATTGTCCGTAACGGTAATGGTCCACGGGCCGTTGAGCGGGCACCCGTTCCATTGGTTGAACGATTGCTGCGACGTATATGTGCCGGGCGCCATACTGTTGTTTGGCGGAGTGCCGGCCGTGACGTGGTTCCCGGCCGTGTTCTCCGACACGATGGTGCCCCATGCGGCCGAGGCGGAAAAGCAATACTCGAACCCGGTTCCGGGAATGCCGGTGGAATTGTCCAAAGGAGACCCCAGGTATGTGCCGCCGCCACCACCGCCATATCCGCTGAACAAGAGCACACTTTGCCCGCCGGGGCAGGACATGGACACGGAAATGTCGCCGAGGTAGGAATGCTCCATGTTCAGGCAGATATCCAAGATGTCCACCGGACCGTTCACCGTTGTACCGGCAGGGAAGCCGGAGACGTTCAGCACTGAGGTGTATGTTCCCGGAGGGGGGCAGCCATCAGGCAATAGGAACAGGCCGGATACGATCGGGTCGGGCACGCTGGACCAATGTGTGCCTTGGACCACACCGTTCAACGTGGCGGTTTCGCCAGCGCACATAGTGCCCGGATCGATCCCGATGCCTGAAAAGTCCGGTTTCGTGCCGATCCGTACCAAGTCCACACTGCTGTTGGTACTGGGGCACCCGATGTCGTCGCGCACAAGCAGGCCGATCGGATACTGCCCCGGAGTATTGGTGGGGAGATCGACCTGTGGTGTGGCTGAATAGGTGGTGACACCCCCTATCGTCCAGGCATAGGAAGCGATGCTTCGGCCCGGTGCCGCAGTGGATCCGCTCGCATCCAACGCCAAGGGTTCATTCGGGCAGACGAGGTATGGGCTTTGGGGGAACGAGGGGAAGTTGGCGGTGGGCGGGGGACAGACCCCACTGCACTGGATATTGGCCACCCAGCCCGGATCCGTCTGTGCGGAATTGCTGTTGAACTGGATCGTGATGCAGCCACTTGCGCTGGTCGCTGTGTAAAGATATCCGGCAGTAAGGGGCGGCGTCCCTACGGATGACGCGAGCACGGGGGCCGATGTGGAGGTGCCATCGAACAAGGTGATCACGTCCCCGATCGCCAGATCCAGCATGCCGAAGGCGATCTGGATGCTGTCCCCGGGAACGCCGGGGCAGAAGGTGATGGAATGGTTCTCATTGTTCCCATAATTCCCATTGGGTCCGCCGCTGTCGTAGAGCACCGCATGGCAGTAAGTATGGGTGCCTCCTTGGGAGATCAGCAGCTCCGGCACTTGCGACCGGAGGAGTCCCGGGATCAGGATGGCCCCTATGGAAAGCAGACGAAAAATGGATCTTGGATAGAGGAAGCCCATTATGGAATTGACGCACAAAGCATGGTGCCGGGTGCCCGAAATTTCCGAACCACCTCACCGATGGTGCGCCAAGGAAAACCACATTCTTGGAACGCAGACCGGGTCCAAGGCTAAAAAAGGGGGGACACGGCCCCAAGAATGAGGGATTTACCGGATCAGGGCAGCAGCTTCACCTTCCCGGTAAAGGTCTCCGAGGCTTGGCTGCCGGACTCTATGTCCACCACCCATACATAATCGCCTGTGGTGCACACCGGACCTTGGTTCTTCACCTTCCCGCACCACGGATGGGTGGGGTCGCTGGTGTTGTAGACCAAGGTTCCCGAAGGGTCGTATACCGCCAGTTGGAACTTGGCCGTCAGATCGAGAAGTGCTTCCGGCATGAAGGTGTCATCCTTCCCGTCCTTGTTGGGCGAGAAGCTTGCCGGGGCGCCCAGGTTGAAATCGTTTTCCACCCGCACCTCCTTTATCTTCCGGTCCACGCAGCCTATTTCATTGGTCACGATAAGCTCCACTTGGTACACGCCTTTCGCCTTGTAAACATGGTCCGGATGGGCCAGCGTGCTCACCGTGCCATCGCCTAGGTCCCAACGGTAGGACTTCGCGCCCAAGGATCGGTTCTCAAAATGCACGCTGGGTATTTGGCCCTTGTAGTTCTGTGGCGCCACATTGAACTTTGCCATGGGAGCGTCGTGGATCACGATCATGTCGCTACTCGGCTTGTTGCGGATGGTACCCGCGCCCGCAGAGGACATCGAAAGCATCACTTGATAACTGCCAGGCTTGGTGAAGGTGTGCTGGGGGTTCGGCTTGTTACTGAAGCTGCCGTCACCGAAATTCCAGAGGTAGATGCCGTCCTCCGGCATATGTTCAACGGTAAAGTCCACGGGATTGCCGGGGCAGGCTTCCTTGGCGCTGGCCCGGAACATCGTATCCATGTTATCGCCTTCGGAGGGTTTGTTCGAGGACGGTCCTGAGGCGGATTTGACCGTTTCGGTCGGGGTGGCCGGTGCTATCGTCTTCGGGGAGCCTACTGCGTTCGGATGAACGGCCGCGGTCCGGGTCTCGATCCGTCCGGTGGTCGGCTCCGGTATGGAGGTGGTGCTTTCAGTGCCGATGCCGGTGGCAGGGGCGGAGGTAGGCATGACCTGTGCGGTAGGCTCCGGTGCAGCGGCTGTTGTGAGCTCCATATGGGACGGGTTCGGCCCTGTCATCACCTTGGTGCTTCCGTCGCGACCTGCAAAGTAGGCCGTACCACCGATGAGCAGCCCACCTGCCAGCAGCAGGCCCACCACCAATGCACGGCCATGGCCCCAACTCCGTACACCACTGGCCAAGGCACGTTCCATCTGGGCCCAGTCGGCGGAGTTGTACGGCACCTCATACTGGTCGATGCTTTCCTTCAACCTGCGCTCAAAGGCGTCTAATTCATTCATGCTTCCCGCCATGTCTCAAGGGAGATTATGCTCCTTTTTAAGAAGTCGCTTCAAGTTGTTCTTGGCTTTCGCCAAATTGCTCTTCGAGGTCCCGATATTGATATCCAAAGTTTCGGCGATCTCTTTGTGCGTCATTTCCTCGAAAACATACAGGTTGAACACCGTCCGATAGGCGGGGGTCAATTTCTGCATCGCGTTGATCACGTCCGCTGGTTTCAGCTCCATGGTCTCGTCCACCTCGTTGTCCTCCTCCTCGGCCAGATCCTCGAACTCGTCCATGCTCCGGTCTTCCCCAAGGAGCAGATAGGAGTGACGCGCCCGCCGGAAATGATCGATCGCCGTGTTGACCATGATGCGCCGGACCCAGCCCTCGAAGCTGCCGTCCCGGTTGAATTTGGCCAAGTTGCGGAACACTTTGATGAAACCGTCCTGTAGAATGTCCTTCGCCTGATCGTGGTTCTTCGTGTAGCGCAGGCATACGGACATCATCTTCCCATAGAAGAGTTCGTATACCCGTTGCTGGCTGCGGCGCTCGCCCGCTATGCAGCCATCGATCACAGCATCGTGTACTGGTTCGGAAGGATGTTCCATACGTTCCCATGCGGGACTAAGACGTATGTTCTTCTCCAGGGTTGCCAGTTCCATTTTCAGCGGGGGTCGTACCGGGCCGGTAAGGTACACTTTCCAAGGTAAGACGTGATCCGGGCTGCCGGGTTGTCTGAAAGCCGCAGCTCCTGATCTTGGACGCCTGACCGACGTCAATACGGTTTCCCCGGTGATCCCTAATTTTGCGCCCCGTGCCGATCGGTACGGACCATTTTCAAAAGCAGCACACATCCATGAAGATCACAGTAGTAGGGGCCGGCAACGTCGGAGCAACATGCGCCGACGCTTGCGCACGCAAGGAGCTCGGGACCGAGGTGGTCCTGCTCGACATCAAGGAAGGTTTCGCCGAGGGCAAGGCGTTGGACATCTGGCAGACCGCTCCCATCAGCCTCTTCGATTCACGCCCGGTGGGCAGCACGAATGACTATTCCAAGACGGCCAATAGCGATGTGGTGGTGATCACCAGCGGCCTGCCCCGGAAGCCGGGAATGAGCCGTGATGACCTCATCGCGACCAATGCGGGCATCGTGAAGTCCGTCACTGAAAACGTGGTGCAGCACTCCCCGAACGCCGTCATCATCGTGGTGAGCAACCCGCTCGACGTGATGACCTATTGCGCCTTCCTCAATAGCAAGTTCCCCGCGCAGCGCGTCTTCGGCATGGCCGGCATCTTGGACACCGCCCGGTACCGCGCCTTTCTGGCCACGGAGCTCGGGGTGAGCCCGAAGGACATTCAGGCCGTGCTCATGGGCGGCCATGGCGATACCATGGTGCCCTTGCCGCGCTACACCACCGTTGGTGGTATCCCGGTTACGGAACTGATCGAAAAAGACAAGTTGGACACCATCGTTGAACGCACTAAAAAAGGTGGCGGTGAGATCGTGAACCTGCTGGGCACTTCCGCCTGGTATGCACCTGGCACGGCCGCCGCGCAAATGGTGGAGGCCATCGTCCGCGACCAGAAACGGGTGTTCCCGGTCTGCGCTTGGTTGCAAGGGGAATACGGCCTGAAGGACGTGTACCTCGGCGTGCCCGTGATCCTCGGCCGCAACGGCATCGAACGCATCATTGAACTGAAGCTCACCAAGGAGGAGCTGGCCCTCACCCAGGAAAGTGCCCAGTCCGTGAAGGAGGTGATGGCCGTGCTGGACCGCATGAACGTGCCTGCATAGGCGGCCACGACCTGCAATGAACGGGAAGGGCACCATGACGGTGCCCTTTTCTTTTCCGGACTGTGAAGATCTTTCTTAGTGCACGATGACCAAGCGCTTCGTCCATTGCCCCGTCCCGTTCACTAAGCGTACCGAGTAGAGGCCGGGTGCGAGATTTCCAAGGTCCATGCGGACCTGTGGGCGCTCAACAGGGAACCCGAGGACGATCCGGACCCAGATCATCGAAGAGCTCAACCCGCATGTTCGGGACTAAGGGGGTGTGCATAAGGATGTCCACAGTACTGTTGGCCGGGTTGGGTGCAAGACTGAACACATTTTCCGCGGTTTCCGGTATTGCTGCGTCAACACCCGTCCAAATGCCGCTGGACCAGAAGCTCAATCCGCCCCGGTAGTTGCCGATCACCGCATCGAGCTGGCCATCGCCGGTGAAGTCATACAGCGCCACGGCAGTGCGGCCACCTTCATGAAGCTCCCCCCAAACGCTGTCGACCAGGTTCCAGGAGCCGCCTTCATTACCGGTGATGCCATCGTATAGATGGATACCGCCGGACTCACTTCCCGATATGCACTTTTTTTGACCTTGGCCGTCCATGTACAGAAACGGTACGCTGTAACCAGTGGTGCTCCAGTATTCATTCACTCGGACGGCGCCCAAGAGCTGGCTCTCCAAATGCCAAGATGGAGCCTGTGCAGTGCCTGCGTTCCTGTAATAATTGAGGTTCCCGTTGCGCTCGCCTACGATCAGGTCCAGAAGCCCGTCTCCGTCCAGGTCGAAAAGTTGGGGCGTGGCATTTGCGCCAACGTCGATCACCGTCCCGTTATCGTCGGTCATCAGTGCCTGTGTCAGTTGGAATTGCGCGACGGGACCGCCGGAGGTGTTATGGAAGAAATGCAGCCTGCCGGAGTTATCCCCATTGTTGTCACCGTCCCCGATGATCATGTCCGGATGCCCGTCGCCGTCCACATCACCGAAGGCGGGATGCATGCCCGGACCGAAGCCCAGCCCGGACAGCTGCGCATAGTCGTCGGTGATCAAATTGAACAATGGCGCCGTTGGGGTGCCGGTGTTCTCCAACAAGGCCAGCTTGCCGCTGTAGAAGCCACCGGCCAGATAGTAACCTTCATTGGCCACCACCAGATCCATCAGGCCGTCGCTGTTGTGGTCGAAAAGCACGGGGCGCGCACCCTCGCCAAAGTCCAACATATCCCCTTGGAAAAGATCGTCCTGCTGGAAATTGAAGACGGGGGCCGCGTCCGTGCCCGTGTTCCGGTAGTACCAGATACCGTGCGCATTCTCCGCGGCCGAACTGGAATTCGGTGCCACCACAAGGTCGCGTTTGCCATCGCCGTCGATGTCCACGAAGAAAGGAGCCAAGAATTGTTCGAAATAGACCCGTTGATCATAGATAGGGAACAGCGTATCCGTGGAGATCATGTTGGCGTGCGCCAAGGTGCCCCCGTTGATCAGACCGGTAAGGTCGGGTGAAAGAAAATCGCCAAGGATCAGATCCATGTCCCCGTCCCCGTCCAGGTCCAATGGCAGCACAGTGCTCCCTGAATGGGCGCGTTCGGAGGGGAAGTTGCTGCCTTCGTCATGAACGGGCAGTTCCGGGTTGGGCACGTTGTCCGCGCAGGGTGCGTTCAACGTGATGGCATTCCCGGAGATGGATTCCTGAAAGCCGCCCCAGCACCGGCTCCGGACCTCATAGGCCAAACTGTCACAGGTGCCATACAGCTCCATGCTCAGGTTCTTGTGGAACTCCAAGTAGTTGGATCCCCAGATGCTGAAGGTCAGTATGTCCAAGTCCCCGTCACCGTCCATGTCCGCGATCCCGGGCATGTCCACATTACTGATGTAGAGATTCGGGCTGACCGTTGGAACGTAATTGCTTCCCACCTGGTCATCCACCAAGGTGAAGGATAGGCCCGAGGCATCACTGGTATTCCGATATACTGCGAAGGCCCCGCTTGTATAGGCGAAGATGTCCGCCATGCCGTCGCAATTGTAATCCCGGAGCAAGGCCCAATCATGAAGCAAGGGGAAGGGGTAAACGTTGTCATAGGTATGGGTGGGCATGTAGGTGGCCTGGCCCGGGGTGCCCGTGTTGAGCAGGAAGATCGGCTTGTCACCGGAACGGTCCAATAGGAGTATGTCCAGCAGTCCGTCCTGGTCCAGATCGATGGTGGAGACCTGTGGAAAATTCAGTCCGCCCGCCCAGGCCATGGGCATCGGGACGCCCGCGCGCTGCACAGGGACCGTAGGGTTGAAGGTGAGGTCGGCCTGCGCCAAGGAATAAAGCGGTGCAACGCAGAGGAGAAGGAGGAGGGGCTTGGCGATCACGGGAGGGAAGGATGGGACGTGCACATTTCTCGACGGGGGCGGTATCGCAAAGGTACCCGTTCCGGCTACATAAGGCCGAGCACCGGGCGTGTCTTTTCTGACGATTTCGGGTGTTCCGGAGGGCAAGGGTCGGGCCGCATGGCTATCCTTCTATATTTGCCGCCCCGTTGGAGGGCCTTTTGTGCGTCCATTGGGTCACTTTCTGAAAAACCAATCAGTTTTCCATCATGCAGAATAAAGGTGCGCTCTGGGTGTTCACCATCCTGTTGACGCTCGCTTGCCTCTGGCAGTTATCGTTCTCGATCTTCACAGGCAAGTTTGAACGGAACGCCGGCAAGGTGGCGGCGGAATATGCCGATTCGGTCATGGCCGTCCCGGCCAACAAGGCCATGGACCACGACTCCGTGCTGCTGACCTATCAGAACCGATACATCCGTGAGCACGACGAGGAGATCGCCTATCCGGGCCTCGGCTATACCTACAAGGAGTGCAAGGAGAAGGAGATCAACCTCGGTCTTGACCTTAAGGGCGGTATGGCGGTCACCTTGGAAGTGGACATCCCCGACCTCGTGGACAACCTGAGCGGCAACAGTGAGGACCCGGCATTCCGCAATGCCCTCACCACCGCCCGTAGGCGCCTCACGAGCAGCAACAAGGATTTCATCACCCTGTTCGACGAGGAGTTCAAGAAGGCCGCCCCGAACGGGAGCCTCGCGGCCATCTTCAGCACGCAGGACAATACCACGATGTTCCCGCGCGAAAGCAACAACGAACAGGTGATCGCGTCTTTGCGTGAACAGGCCCAGATCGCATTGATCAACACCGAAAAGATCCTTCGCACCCGTATTGACAAATTCGGTGTGGCGCAACCCAGCATCCAGAAGCAGAGCCTCAGCGGCCGTATACAGATCGAACTGCCCGGGGTGAAGGACAAGGACCGTGTGCGGAACGTGCTTCAGAGCACCGCCAACTTGGAATTCTGGGAGACCTTCGACAACAACGACGTGTACATGAAGCTCTCCGAGGCTAATGACCGCCTCGCCGTCATGCTGCACCCGGAAATGGCCCGCGAGGACAGCAGCAAAAAAGCAAGGAAGGAAGCTCTGGCTGCGGATACATTGAATACGGCCACGACGGACACCACAACGGCGGACAGTACGGTCGTGCCGTCCGAGGACAGCCTCGCTGATGCGCTTACCACCGACAGCTTGGGCAATGATACCGCCCTTACCGACGCAGAAAGCTTGGCCAAGAGCCCGCTCCTCAACAAGGACCGCCTTCAGCTCAACATCATGAACAACCAGGTGGTGCGCGGTGACGTGGTGGGCTATGCAGCAGTCAGCGATACCGCCACCGTGAACAAATTGCTCCGCATGGCCCCGCCCAAGAGCCCGGACCCCAGTCAGGTGATGAAGTTGGCCTGGGGCGCAAAGCCGATGCGGATGGGCACAGCGGACGGGAAGGATCGTGATTTCCTCGCCCTGCACGCACTGCGTGGCCCGCGCGGAGGGAAGCCCAAGTTGGACGGTAGCTACATCACCGATGCCCGACAGGACTTCGACATGAAGGGCGATGCCGAGGTGAGCATGCAGATGAACGCTGAGGGCGGCCAGAAATGGAAGCTCATGACCGGCGAGAACGTAGGGAAGCAGATCGCCATCGTCCTGGACGGCTATGTGGTCTCCGCGCCTAACGTGATGGGCGAGATCCCCGGTGGCCGAAGCAGCATTACCATGGGCGGTGCCGACGACCGTAACAAACAACTGGAGGAGGCCACTGACTTGGCCAACGTGCTCAAGGCCGGTGCTCTGCCAGCCCCCGCCCGCATCATCGACGAAACCGTGGTCGGCCCCTCGCTCGGTGCCGAGAACATCAGTCGCGGCATGTGGTCCTTCCTGTTGTCCATCTTCATGGTGATGGCCTTCATGGTGCTCTACTACAATGGCTCCGGCTGGGTGGCCAACGTGGCCCTGCTCTCCAACATCTTCATCCTTCTGGGCACATTGGCCTCGATCCAGGCATCCCTTACGCTGCCCGGCATCGCCGGTATCATCCTCACGGTGGGTATGGCCGTGGACGCGAACGTACTGATCAACGAACGGATCCGGGAGGAACTCCGGCATGGCAAAGCGGTGAAGACCGCCGTGGATCTGGGCTACAAGCACGCACTTTCCGCGATCTTGGACTCCAACATCACCACGTTCGCCATGGCCCTCATCCTCTACTTCTTCGGAGGCGGCCCGGTGAAAGGCTTTGCGACCACCTTGGCCATCGGTATCCTTACCTCGCTCTTTACCGCCATTTTCATCAGCCGCCTGATCATCGATCGCCGGTTGGAGAAGGGCAAGTCGCTCAGCTTCTGGCACAATTGGAACAAGAACATCTTCGCCGACCTCAATATGGACTTCATGAGCAAGCGGTTCGTGATGTACGCGGTGTCCGGTGTCATCATCATTGCCGGTCTGGTCTCCATGTTCACCCGCGGCTTCAACTACGGCGTCGACTTCTCAGGAGGTCGGCAGTACGTGGTGAAATTCGACAAGCCGGTGGACGTGGAACAGGTCCGTGGCGCCTTGGAAGGTGCCTTCAACACGGAAGGCTCCGCCCGCAGCTCCGTGAACGTGAAGACCTATGGCGGAAGCGACCAGGTGAAGATCACCACCAACTTCATGATCAACACGGCCACTACGGGTGCCGACCAGATCGTTGAAGGCAAGCTGAACGGTGCGTTGGCGCAGTTAGGCGGTGCACCGCCGATCGAATCCCGGAAGGTTGACCCCGTGATCAGTGACGACATCCGCAACAAGTCCGTGTGGGCCGTGGGCTTGTCCCTCGTCTTTATCTTCATGTACATCCTGCTGCGGTTCCGGAACTGGAAGTTCGGCCTTGGCGCCGTGCTCTCACTGGTACATGATGCGCTCATCGTCATGGGCGTGTACTCCATCTTCTACTCCATGATGCCGTTCAGCATGGAGATCGATGAGCAGTTCATCGCCGCCATCCTAACAGTGATCGGTTTCTCCATCA
This sequence comes from Flavobacteriales bacterium, assembly GCA_016700415.1. Classification (NCBI taxonomy): domain Bacteria; kingdom Pseudomonadati; phylum Bacteroidota; class Flavobacteriia; order Flavobacteriales; species Flavobacteriales bacterium. The sequence continues at coordinate 1,568,117 of CP065018.1, read as the reverse complement.
ATGACACCGTGGTGGTGTTCGACAGGATCCGCGAATACTTGCAGGACCACAGGCGTGATCCGTGGGGGCAGGTGTTCAATAAGGCCATCAATTCAACGTTCGGCCGTACCATCAATACCTCGTTGACGGTGCTGATCGTGCTGCTGGTGATCTTCATCTTCGGTGCCGATTCCATCAGGGGCTTCGTCTTCGCGATGCTGGTGGGCATCGGCGTGGGCACCTATTCCTCCATTTTCGTGGCCAGTGCCATCGTGGTGGACCTGCACAAGGACGAGATCCCCGTGAAAACCAAGTGATAAGCACGGTGTGCCTTCATGTAAATGATCTGGAAGCCCCGCCTCGGCGGGGTTTTCTTTTGGGCAACGTGCAAGGGTGCAATAGTGCAAGGGGGCCAGGATGCACCCTCGCACCTTCCCACGCTCTCACCTTTTTGTTCTTTAACTCTTTGGGCATCTAACCTTTCCGACCAAGGCTCCCTACTTTCGCACCCCGGATGGGCGTACTTCTTTTTCTTGATGTCAGTGGCGGCGAACTGCTCGTCGTGCTGCTCTTTGTCCTGCTTTTCTTCGGAAGCAAGGGTGTGCCTGATGTGGCCCGCACCATGGGCCGTGCGCTCCGCCAGTTCCGCGATGCTACGGCCGACGTGCAACGAGAGATCGAGAAAGGCGCTTCAGACGTGAAAAAGGGGTTCGAGGAGCAGCGAAAGACCTTTCGCATTGAGCCACCAGAGCATGCCGCGTCCCAGAAGCAGGCCGATGCCCATGTGGTCCCCGCTGCACCGCCAACGCCCGAGGAGCCGATCGACATCTCCGTCGAGGCAAAGCTCTCTGAGGAAGGTGGATCACTGGGGAAGTAGAGCTTCCCGGCCGGCGTCTTCAAGGCCGGCCTGAATTGTCGGGTGCGGAAGACAGCACGCCCGGTCGCGTCCCGGGATATCCTCGGTCAGCCATTTCGGGACCCTGAACAGTATGGACCGGCAAAGGCCAGGCTTTCGGCCTAGATCCGCATATCTCGATCTTGAAAACGAAGATTATTCCGGCCACCCCTATTTTCAAACACCTGTTGACAAGAAAATATATCGGAATATGGGATCAGACCCCTTCGCCAACCTAATTTCGCCGCGGAAAAACAACAATTTCACATGACCCCCCCCAATTTGCGTTTCAAGGCCTTGTCCGATGTGCTCGGTCGGCAACCCAAGCATGTTCAGCGCCCCAGTAGCCGGATCAGTGACTATTTCGGCTCCAATGTGTTCAATGAGGGGGCCATGCGGATGTTCCTCACCGAGGATGCATACCGCGCCGTGCGTTCCGCCATCGAACGGGGCGAACGGATCGACCGCAGACTCGCCGACCAAGTGGCCAGCGGCATGAAGGAATGGGCTGCGAGCAAGGGCGCTACGCACTACACCCACTGGTTCCAGCCCCTCAATGGCTCCAGCGCCGAGAAGCACGATGCCTTCTTCGAACCCCTAGGGGACGGGCGCAGCATTGAACGTTTCGATGGAGGGATGCTCGTGCAGCAGGAGCCGGACGCGAGCAGTTTCCCCAGCGGAGGGATCCGCAACACGTTCGAAGCCCGGGGATATACCGCTTGGGATCCCGGAAGCCCGGCCTTTCTCATCAACCAGACCTTGTGCATCCCCACGATCTTCGTCAGCTACACCGGTGAGGCGTTGGATTTCAAGACCCCTCTTTTGCGCTCTGTCCGGGCATTGGACGAGGCGGCCACCGCCGTGTGCCGCTATTTCGACAAGAACGTGGGAAAGGTCATCGCCACGCTCGGTTGGGAACAGGAGTATTTCCTCATCGATGAGTCGTTCTACTTTGCCCGGCCGGACATCATGATGGCCGGGCGGGCGCTCTTCGGCCACGGCCCTGCACGCGGGCAGCAGCTGGAGGATCATTATTTCGGCAGCATTCCCGAGCGCACCCAGGCCTATATGCGCGACTTCGAGACCGAGGCGCTTCAGCTTGGTATCCCCGTGAAGACCCGGCACAACGAGGTGGCCCCGAACCAGTTCGAGTGTGCCCCGGTATACGAGGAGATGAACCTCGCCGTGGATCACAATATGCTCTTGATGGACGTTATGGAGAAGACCGCGCGCAAGCACGACATGCGCGTGCTATTCCATGAGAAGCCTTATGCCGGGGTGAACGGCAGTGGAAAACACAATAACTGGAGCCTCGCCACCGATACGGGGGTGAACCTGCTGCGGCCAGCGAAAACGCCTAAGGAGAACATCCAGTTCCTGGCCTTTTTCGTCAGCACCATCGCCGCGGTCCATGATCATGCCGACGTCCTGCGCGCCAGCATCGCCTCCGCCAATAACGACCACCGGCTCGGGGCCAACGAAGCTCCTCCAGCGATCATCAGCGTCTTTATCGGCGAGTACCTCACGGGGCTGTTGGACGAACTGGAGAAAAGCGTGAAGGCTTCCATGAGCCCGGCCAGCAAGACCGAACTGAAGCTGGACATTGGCAGGATCCCACAGGTACTACTGGACAACACCGACCGCAACCGCACTTCGCCCATCGCTTTCACCGGCAACAAGTTCGAGTTCCGGGCCGTGGGTTCCAGCGCCAACTGCGCTGCTGCCATGACGGTGCTGAACACCGTGGTCGCCGCCCAGCTCAAGGCTTTTAAGATTTCCGTGGACGCCTTGATCGCCAAAGGCGTCAAAAAGGATGAGGCCATTTTGCGGACCATCCGCGACCTTATCGCCAAGAGTAAGCCAGTGCGCTTCGAAGGCAACGGATATGGGGAGGAATGGAAGGAGGAAGCCGCCAAGCGGGGTCTCCGGAACGTGGTGGATACACCGCGCGCCTTGGACGCATGGGCCGGGAAGGCCACGATGAAGGTGTTCAAGGAAATGGGCGTGCTCACCGATAAAGAGATCAAGGCGCGCCATGACATTGAGTTGCACAGCTATACGCTCAAGGTGCAGATCGAGTCCAGGGTCTGTGCCGATATGGCGATGAACCATGTACTGCCGGCGGCCGTGCACTACCAGAACCGGTTGATCACGAACGTGCAAGGCCTGCGGGGTATTCTGGGCAAGGAGGCCGGGGAACAGGCCTCTGCCACACAACTCGACCTGATCCAACGCATCAGCGGGCATATCGAGCAGCTCCGGGCCTTGAGCGTGTCCATGACCGAGGCGAGAAAGACGGCCAACGTCCTGGACGATCAACGTGCCAAAGCCATCGCATACTGCGATACGGTGAAGCCCTTCCTGGACCTGATCCGCTACCACAGCAACAAGCTGGAGCTTCTGGTGGACGATGAACTCTGGCCGTTGCCGAAAATGCGGGAACTGCTCTTTACCCGGTGATCTTGCAGCTCAGGGTCCATTTCGTGAGATCCTGAGGAGAAACCAAAAAACAAGGCCGGGGTCCAAGATTGGGGACTTTGCTTATTTTCGCCCGGCCCCATCCGCTGGGGACACTACACACCAACCCGATGATGAGCATGAGGAAGTTCGTAGCCTGCTTCACATTCGTTTTAGTTTGCGTTGCCGGCGCGATGGCGCAGAGCAAGCAGGCCGAAGAAGCCGATGAGGCCTTCAACAAGGGATTCTTCTACAACGCCATCGAGATGTACAAGAAGGCGTACACCACCGAGAAGAAGGCAGGCGAAAAGGCCGTCCTCATCTTCAAGGTAGCTCAGGCCTATCGTGCTTTGGGCGATGGGGAGAACGCTCAAGTGTGGTATGAGAAGGCCAACAAAGCCCAGTACCCGGACCCCATCACCTACTACTACATCGGTGAGGCCCTCAAGGAACAAGGCAAGTACGCCGACGCCATCGCGGCATACAACAAGTACAAGGAGAAGAACCCCGGCGACATGCGCGCGGACGCCAGTTTAGCCTCCTGTCAGCTCGCACAGACCTGGAAGGACACGCCATCCCGCTACAAGGTGGATCCCGAAGTGCTGTTGAACAGCCCGCAGTACGACTTCAGCGCGGCATTCTCCGACAAGCGGAACACCGACGTGGTCTTTGTAAGCAGCAGGCCCGCCGCGACAGGCACGGAGTCCGACGGCATTGTCGGTGAAAGCTTCACGGACCTTTTTGCCAGCAGCCGCGACAAACTCGGCAAGTGGAGCGAGCCCGTGCGCCTTGAGCCCAACATCAACACGGCAGGTGCGGAAGGCAGTGCTACCTTCAACAACAAGCGGAACATGATGTACTTCACCCGTTGCCCGCACGAAAAGAAGAAGGCCTTCGGTTGCGACATCTGGGTGAGCAAGAAGGTGGGTAACAACTACAGCGATCCTGTGATGCTCCCGCTCAAGCCGGAACAGGGAAAGAAGGACACCACCATGGTCACTATCGGCCAGCCCACGCTTTCCAAGGATGAAACCTTGCTCGTTTTTGCCAGCAACATGAATGGCGGTCAGGGCGGCAAGGATCTGTGGAAAGTGGGCTTGGACAAGAACGGCATGCCCACGGGAGCAGTTACCAATCTCGGGAAAGAGATCAACACGCCCAAGGACGAGATGTTCCCCTTCCTTCGCGACAATGGTGATCTTTACTTCTCCAGCAACGGTATCACTGGCATGGGCGGCATGGACATCTTCCACGCGGAGAAAACAGGCGATGCGACATGGGGCCACGTGGAGAACATGAAGTCCCCAATGAACAGCAGTGGCGACGACTTCAGCATCATCTTCGATGGTGACGAGGAGCGCGGCTTTTTTACCAGCAACCGCCCCGGCGGCAAAGGTGAGGACGACATCTGGCGCTTCTACGTGCCCGACCTGGTCTTCGCGCTGCAAGGGGTGGTGAAGGACAAAGTGACCGGAGACCCGCTTCAGGACGCCAAAGTGGAAGTGGTGGGTACCGACGGCTCCAACTTCAACGCGCTCACTGACGAGAACGGAGGGTTCAACTTCGAGGAGAACGGCAAGGACCGTTACATCAACGAGAACACGAGCTACACCGTTCGTGCGAGCAAGGCCCAATATTTAGTGGTGAACGACCAGATCACCACCGTGGGCCTCACCGAGAGCACCACCTTCGTGAAGGAATATCTCCTGCAGCCCGTGGCACCGGACAAGGCCATAGCCCTGCCGGAAGTGCTCTTCGATCTGGGCAGCGCCGCCCTCCGTCCAGAAGGAAAGGATTCGCTCCAGACCTTGTACCAGACCTTGGTGGACAACGCCACCATCATCATTGAGCTCGCCGCCCACACGGACAGCCGGGGCAGCGACAAGAGCAACATTACCCTGTCCCAGAACCGGGCACAGAGCTGCGTGAATTACCTCATCAGCAAGGGCATAGATCCCGCGCGCATGGTGGCCAAGGGCTATGGTGAGACCCGCCCCCGCATCACCGATGCTGAGATCGCCAAGATGGCGACCACCGAGGAGAAGGAAGCCGCGCACCAGAAGAACCGCCGCGTGGAATTCACCGTGAAAAGTTTCGACTTCGTGCCCAAGGCGAACGAGCCCATGGTGCCGGAGTCTAATTAGTCATCATACTTAAGGAAAAAGGCATCCCGTGTACGCGGGATGCCTTTTTTCATCCGGCACATGGAAGAAGGGACATCCCGATATGAACGGCGCGGCGTCAGCAGTGCCAAGGAGGATGTACATAATGCCATCGCCAAGGTGGACAAGGGCCTTTTTCCGAAGGCGTTCTGCAAGATCGTCCCCGATGAACTGACGGGAAGCGCTGAGCATTGCATCGTGATGCACGCCGATGGGGCGGGCACCAAGAGCGCATTGGCCTATGCCTATTGGAAGGAAACGGGCGACCTCGGCGTATGGCGCGGCATTGCGCAGGACGCCGTGGTGATGAACCTGGACGACCTGCTGTGCGTCGGCGCCACGGACAACATCCTGCTCAGCAGCACCATCGGCCGGAACAAGCGGCTGATCCCGGGAGAAGTGATCTCCGCGATCATCGCCGGCACGGAGGATTTCCTGGAGAAAATGCGCGGCCTCGGCATCGGGATCAACAGCACCGGTGGCGAGACCGCTGACGTGGGTGACCTTGTTCGCACCGTGATCGTCGACAGCACGGTATTGGCCCGCATGCGTCGCGATCAGGTGGTGGATAATGCGCGTATCCACGCTGGCGATGTAATAGTGGGCCTTGCCAGTTACGGGCAGGCGACCTACGAAGAGAACTACAACGCGGGCATGGGCAGCAATGGGCTCACCAGCGCCCGCCATGACATTTTCAACAAGGCGCTGGCCACGGCCTATCCCGAGACCTTCGATCCCGGTACACCGGACGATCTGATATACAGCGGGCAGGCCAACCTTACCGATCGGTTGGAGGGCACCCCCTTGGACTTCGGAAGGGCGGTGCTCTCGCCCACGCGCACCTATGCCCCGGTGGTGCGCGAGGTGCTCACTGCCATGCGGAAGGATGTCCACGGGATGGTCCATTGCAGTGGTGGCGCGCAGACCAAGGTGCTGCACTTCGTGGACGGGCTGCGCATCATCAAGGACGACCTGTTGCCGATACCGCCGCTCTTCGCGGCCATCCAACGCATGAGCGGAACGCCATGGAAGGAGATGTACAAAGTCTTCAACATGGGGCACCGCTTGGAATTCTATGTGCCCGAGGCGCGCGCTCGGGAGATCATTGCAATAGCGGTCACCTTCGGCGTTGAGGCCCAAGTGATCGGCAGGGTGGAGGACGCGCCCGCCAAGGAGGTGGTGTTGACCGTGCCCTCAGGGACCTACACCTATACTGCCTGAGCCGATATGGACCGCAACGTCCCTTCCGACTTTGCCGTCCACCTTATTCAGCTCCTCGCCTATCTGCCCTTTCAGCGTCATCTGCGTCCGATGGGTATCGGACCCATTCACCACCCATGAGCGACCTTCTAACTAAGCTCTCCGCCATACACGACCGCCGGGAGGAAGTGGGCAAACAGCTCGCCGACCCCGACGTGATCGCCGACCGCAAGCGCTTCGTGGACTTGAACCGTGAGTACCGCGACTTGGAGCCCGTGGACGAAGCCTATGGCAAATACCGCCGTGCCATGGAAGACCTGCGGGGCGCGGAGGCGATGCTCAGATCGGAGCGCGACGCGGAGATGCTGGAAATGGCCCGTGCGGAGAAGAGCGAACTGACCGCGGTGATCGAAACGATGGAGGAGGAGATCCGCCTTCTACTGGTGCCGAAGGACCCCAACGACGAGCGTAACTGCAGTATGGAGATCCGCGCCGGCACCGGTGGTGACGAAGCCGGTATTTTCGCCGGGGACCTGCTCCGCATGTACACCCGCTACTGCGAGGGCATGGGCTGGAAAGTGGAGGTGGCGGACATCAGCGAGAACAGTGCAGGCGGCGTGAAGGAGGTGGTGCTTAACGTGGAAGGTGCCGGAGCCTATGGCGTGTTGAAATTCGAGGCCGGGGTACACCGGGTGCAGCGTGTGCCACGCACCGAGGCCAGTGGAAGGATCCACACCAGCGCTGCCACCGTGGTGGTGTTGCCTCAGGTGGAGGAATACGATGTAGAGGTGAAGGAGAGCGATGTGAAGATGGAGACCGCACGCAGCGGTGGTGCAGGGGGCCAGAATGTGAATAAGGTGGAGACCAAGGTGCGACTCACCCACATCCCAACGGGCATCGTGGTGATGTGCCAGACCGACCGTTCCCAATTGGGCAACCGCATCAAGGCCATGCAGATGCTGCGGAACAAACTATATGACGAGAAGGTCCGTTCCGAGGAGGCGGCCGTCACCGCGCATCGCCGGAGCCAGGTGGCCAGCGGCGACCGCAGCGCCAAGATCCGCACCTACAACTATCCGCAAAGCCGCATCACCGACCACCGCATCGAGCTGACCGTGCATAATTTGACCGAGGTGATGGACGGAGGCCTTCAAGCCATCATCGATGCACTGCAATTGGCCGACCGCACGGAAAAGCTGTCACAGGAAAGTTGAAACTCGAAAGCTGAAAGATGAAACGGACTGTCGCCGATCGCCGGTCACCAGCCTCTAATCACCAATCACCACTTGGCAGTAGGCAGTAAGCAGTGGCAGTCGGCAGTTGTCCAGCCATGATCTGCGTTGATCCACTCTTTCTGCGTCATCAGCGTTCCATCGTTCGACATCCGACCCTGCTCCTTTACTTTGGCCCATGGCCGAGATCACCATGCTGTTGGGTGCCAACAGGGACGACCCGCACACAACCTTCGCAAGGGCCACCACCCTCGTCGAGGACCGCATCGGTCGCGTCCTGGCCTCCAGCAGGGACCATTGGACCGAGCCATGGGGCTTTCAGGACAGTCGGCTCTTCCTCAACCGAGCCGTTCTGGTCGGCACTTCGATGCCGCCGGAAGAGGTCATGGAAAAAATGCTGGGGATCGAGCAAGAGCTTGGCCGCGTGCGACCCGCCGATGGCCACTATGCTTCCCGCCCCATCGATCTGGACATCCTCTTTGTCGGTGAACAGGTGATCGATCGGCCTGAGCTTTCCGTCCCCCATCCCCGTGTACATCAGCGCGTCTTTGCCTTGTCGCCGGCGGCGGACATCATACCGGACCTTGTGCATCCGTTGCTTCACCGCAGCGTGCTGGACCTGCTCAACGATGCACTGCAACAACGATGAAGCCACCCTACGGATACATCGCGGTGGAGGGCCTTATAGGCGCTGGGAAAACGACCCTGGCCAAGCGGCTGGCCGCCGAATGGGACGCCGAAACGGTGCTCGAGGAGTTTGAGGACAACCCCTTCCTTCCCCAATTCTACCAGGATCCGACGCGGCACGCCTTCACCTTGGAACTATCCTTCTTGGCCCAACGCTACCATCAGCTCAAGCGGGTAGGCGAGCGCAGCCTCTTTCACCCCGCCACCGTGGCCGACTATTCCATCGGGAAGTCCTTGATCTTCGCCGGGGTCACCCTTCCACCGGACGAGCATGCCTTGTTCCGGGACCTTTACGCCATCATGTACGCCGGGCTGCCCAAGCCGGAACTGTTGGTCTACCTGCACCTGCCCATGGCCACGGTGAGGGAACGGATCCGTGCGCGGGGCCGCACCTACGAACAGCGCATCAGTGAGGAATACCTCGGGCAACTTCAGGAGCGCTACCTGGACCACCTTCGGAAGCTCGATGCGGGACGGGTGTTGGTAGTGGACCTGAACGGAAAGGACCTGCTAAAAGACGCCGTGGCCTATCAGCGGTTCATGGACCTGGTGACCGCCGTGAGGGAACCGGGCCACCATGTGGAACATCTTTGACCCCTGAGCGGGCGCGTCATTCCCACACGTTCGTTTGTGAACAACTGTTGACCGTGTACCGCCGGAGTTTGGCACGGATGGTGGTTAAGTTTGCCGAGATCAAGAAAAAACAAACTCGATCACCTATGGAACAAAAACACCTCAAAGGCGTCGCGGTATTGACGGCGGCAGCCTTGGTGCTCGCCGGTTGCGGCGGTCTCGGCAAGATGGACAAGTATGCCAAAACGATCACTCACACGGTGGACCCCGATCCCCTTATCGTGCAGGGCGACACAGTCCATGTGAACATCAACGGGAATTTCCCGGGGAAATATTTCTACAAAAAGGCCCAAGTTGAGCTCACGCCCACCATTACGAACACCGCCGGGGAGACCCCGTTGAAAATGGCGGGCTTCCAAGGTGAGAAGGCTGCGGGCAACTATACCGTGGTCCCCTACGAAAGCGGCAAGTCCTTCAGCTACAGCGATAAAGTGGCCTATACCCCGGAGATGCAGGAAAGCCAGCTGATGCTGAAGATCCTGGGTAAGCAGGGCAAGAAGGAAAAGCCCTTCGATGCCGTGAAGCTCGCTGACGGTGTGATCACCACCCCGTACTTGGTAATGAGCGATGACCGCGTCATCCTCGGGGCCGACCAGTTCGTGCGCGTCACTTCCCACAGTGCCGACGCCACCATCAACTACTTGGTCGCTTCCGAGGTGGTCCGTCCCTCCGAATTGAACGACAAGGACGTGAAGGACGTGAACACGTTCGTGAAGAATGGGATGAAAAATCCGCGTATCACTTGGAAAGGCGTCACCATCGACGCCTATGCATCGCCTGAAGGCGAGGTGAACATGAACGAGAATCTTGCAGACAAGCGTGCCTCCACCGGCAAGCGTTGGATCCAAGGCGTGCTCAAGGCCAATAAGGTCGATGCCGCCAAGGACGACGCATTCTACACCCTCAACCCACGCGGTGAGGACTGGACCGGTTTCAAGAGCGCCGTACAGGCCAGCAGCTTTGCCGACAAGGACCTTGTGCTCCGCGTGCTTGAAATGTATCCGGACGTGAACAAGCGCGAGCAGGAGATCAAGAACATGGCCGCTACCTATAAGGAGCTTCAGGACGACATCCTTCCCAAGCTGCGTCGCTCGGAGATCAAATTGAACTATGAGGTAAACGGTTACAGCGACGAGGAACTCAGCGCCATCAGCAAGAGCAACCCCGACACCATGACCGTGGAGGAACTGCTCAAGGCAGCTACCCTCACCAGCGACCTCAACGAGCAGCTCCGCATCTACAAGGAGGCCGAGCGTCTCTACCCCCAGGACTACCGCACCGCCAACAACGTGGGCTACGTGCTTTTCCAGCAGGGTAAGAGCGCAGAGGCCGAGGCCGAGTTCCAGAAGGCCAACAGCATCATGGACAACCCCGTAAGCACCAACAACCTTGGTGTGATCGCCCGCCAGAAGGGTGAACGTGTGAAGGCTGCCGAACTCTTCGCCAAAGCCGGTGCCGCCGGTCCCGACGTGAAGTATAACCAGGGCATCATCGCCATCCAGAACGGCAACTACGCCAGCGCCAACAGCGACATGGCCGGGCAGAACACCTTCAACGCCGCATTGGCCAAAATGCTCGGTGGTGACGCCGCCGGAGCAGGCACAATCCTCGCCGCAAGCTCCGACAAGGACAGTGCCCAAGGCCTTTACCTCGCCGCCATCATCGCCGCCCGCACCAACAACGGCGACGGAGTACGCAGCAACCTCGCCGCAGCGGTCCAACAGGATGCAAGCCTGAAGGACAAGGCCATGAAGGATCTCGAGTTCCGCAACTTCAAGGATAGCCTCGGCCTCTAAGCCACTACTTGCCCACTTTGAAAAGCCCCCGCCGATTTCGGCGGGGGCTTTTCGTTTTAGCATGGGACACCCTCCGGAGATCATGATCCAATTTCGACACTTGACTACCTTGCCAAGTGCCCCCATGCAAACCCATAGCCTGTTTCTGTCTCATTCTGCTTAGCGCAGGCGATCCCTGTGTGGCCCAGACGGTGATCTGGCAGGAGACCTTCGACGGCACCGGGAACTGGGGTACGCTCAACATTCCTGCCGGCGCCGAGGGGTGCAATGCCAACCCGTTCTTCATTAGCTGCCAGGAGAACGGCAATGCCCCCGGGAGCTGCGGTACAGGATGCGGAACGGACAAGACCCTGCATACCTCATCGGTCGCCTATGGAGATGTCGGGGCGGCCTATGATGCTGGCGGAGGGAGCGCCTGCGGTGGCTTATTGGCTTGCCTTTTCGGAGGGCTGTGCAACACCATCACCGACCGCCGTTCCTCCTCCGCCACCATCAGCACGGTAGGCTATACCACCTTGTCATTGGAGCTAGACTACATCGAGAACGGCTCCGGTTCGGCTGATAACGCTTACTCCGAATACAGCACCAACAACGGCAGCACCTGGACCACGCTGCTGGACATGCCCAAGACCAACAACGCCGGCTGCGGCGGGCAGGGGCGGTGGACGCACATCAGCATCCCGCTGCCCGCTTCATGCGAGAACATTGCCACCTTGAGGATCGCTTTCCACTGGGTGAACAACAACGACGGTGCCGGAACGGACCCCTCCTTCGCGGTGGATGATGTGCAGATCATGCAGCCCATCCCCACGCCTGTGGAGCTGATCGCCTTCGGCGCCCATGCTGCAGGAAGGGTGGTGCAGTTGAACTGGACAACAGCCTCGGAGCGGAACAATGATCATTTCACCGTGGAACGTGGTTTCGACGGCGGCAGCTTCAACGAACTGGGCCATGTGAAGGGCGCGGGCAATAGCCAGCAAGTTCTGCACTATGGATTCACCGATGAGGACCCACGGGAAGGAATGAACTACTACCGTCTGCGCCAAGTGGACTTCGATGGTGGGTGGAAACTGTCGGAGGCCGTCCCCCTGTCGTTCCATTCCATCCATGCCCCGCTGGATGAGGCCACGCTGGTCGATGGCCTGTTAACGACGGGCATGATCGAAGACCCGGCGGCCTGCCATTTCACACTGCTCGATCTGCAAGGGCGGGTGCTTCGCGAAGGCAGCCCCGTCACGGACCGGGTCCGGTTGGACCTCCGGTCCATGGCCCCGGGCGTTTTCCTATTGCGCTTGAGAACGCTTTCCGGAACGGCCGCACGCAAATTCGTCCGCTAGGGTTCTTCACCATCGTCGTGGCTGAAGATTCAGACCCAGCGGCGGTCCATTGCATACCGCACCAGGCCCGCCACGCCACGCACGTTCAACTTGGCCATCAAGTTCTTGCGGTGCGATTTCACGGTTTCCTCGCTCACGAACAGCGCGGCCGCGATCTCACCGCTGGTGCGTTCCATGGCGATCAAGCGGATGATCTCCCGTTCCCGGGCTGTGAGGCCTATGTATTCGCCGTCGGGCCTTTTTTCGGTATGCTGGTAGCCGCGGGCGATGCTGGCCCGGGCAACCGGGCTGATGTACCGGCCCCCGCTCAGCACGGATTCCATGGCCTCCACCAGCTCCTCGGTGGTGCCGCCTTTCAATAGGTACCCTTGTGCGCCTTCAAGCAGCATACTGTTCACGTATTCGATCGCGCTCAGTGCGGAATGTGCAAGGACCTTCAGACCGGGACTGTTCGCATGGAGCTGGCGCATGGTGTCAATGCCGTCCTGTTCGGGCAGCGATACGTCCATCAGCAAGAGGTCCGGGCACAGCTCGCCAAGCATCCCCATCACGGCACTTCCCGTCCGTGCATGACCGACCATGTCGAATTTCGGCTGCTGAGCAAGCCGTGTTGTAATTCCGTCCGCTACTAAAGGTTCAGCATCAACAACCAATAATCTGATCGTTTCCATAACGGAAAATAAGAACGGCAAGGTACGTACCTGCCGAACCCGGTGCGCACCTTATTGTGGTATAGGTCATAGTGGCCATCAGAAGGACCGGGCTGAACTCGTTCAGTCCGGTCCTTCCATCGTTCATCCCCATGGCCCGCGAGCTGCGTTGAGGGGGCGCTGAGATCTGCCTATTGGTCGATCACGATGATGTCACCCTCGTTGGTGCGGGTCAGGGTGCGGTCGTAGCGTACTTTCATCAACCCGGAACCTTTCAGGAAAGTGATGATGCCCACGGGACCCCTGTACTGCAAATGCTTGTCGGGCAGCTCCGGGGTCATTTGTACGTCAAATTTCAAGTTCTCATTCTTGCGGCAGTCCTTCTTGCACAGGTCGGCGTTCGCGGTGTTCACCAGCACCTCCTTGTCCAAGTATCCGGGCTGCTCGAAACGCAAGTAGGCGGTGCTGCCCATGGGCATGGAGAGCTTGAACTTGCCGTCCGGGTGGAATTCCAACGGAGTGCAGACCCGGTTGTCCAGTTCCACCACCGCCAAGGCGTCAGAGGCACCCTCGGGGGAGTCCGTCAGCATCGACCCCTTGATATCCACTTTGTCCTTGTTCTGGCCGTATGCTGCCGATAGTAGCGCAAAACAGGCTATGGCGACGGTTATTACTTGGCAACGGAGGCTACTGGAGCAGATGGAGGTGTTCGGGGTTTTCATCTGTAGGGGGTGATTGTGTTCCTCGATACAAATGTCCGGGCTTCCAAGGCCTTTCACAATACCCACTAATGGTGAAATTGAATGCCCCATGGAGTCCTCTTCGAGTGATCGGACCGGAACTCTTCGGATGATTACCTTGTGATCGTGCCGGTGACGATGATGTCGTCAAGCCCCGGAGCCGTTCCGTTCACTTCTTAAATAATGTACCACGAAGTAGCAGGCAGCAATACCCTCGTTCCTGAAGTTCCCCCCACAAACCCGATCTTCGACGCGATGTCCACCGACACCGTCTTGGAGACCACCGAAATGGCCGCGCTCGCCGCGCGCTTTGTCAACAGCACGGCGCGGCACGTTTTCCTCACTGGAAAGGCCGGCACCGGCAAGACCACCTTCCTGCATCAGCTCGCGCGCAGCACGCACAAGCGCTTCGTGATCCTCGCGCCCACCGGCATCGCGGCGCTGAACGCGAAGGGTGTCACTATCCATTCGCAATTCCTGATGCCCTTCGGATCCTTCATCCCGGAACGGCAACTCCCTGCGGACATCCCGGCGTACGGCGCATTCCATGATCGCGACACGCTGAACCGCAGGCATCCGCTGAACGCCGTGCGTCGCAACGTGCTGCGCAACATCGACCTGCTGATCATCGACGAGGTGAGCATGCTCCGCGCGGACCTGCTGGACGCCATCGATCATCGCCTGCGGAGCGTGCGCGGCGTATATGACAAGTCCTTCGGCGGTGTGCAACTGCTGTTGATCGGCGATCTCTTCCAACTGCCGCCCGTGGTGAAGGACGATGAATGGCGCGTGCTGCATAAGTGGTACGACAGCATGCACTTCTTCGAGGCGCGTGCGATCAAGGAAGCAGGCTATGCGCACATTGAGCTGGACAAGATCTTCCGCCAGCAGGATGAAGATTTCATCCATATCCTCAACAACCTGCGCAACAACACGGTGACCAAGCAGGACGTGGAGACGCTCAACACGCATTACCGCGCGATCATTCCGCCCAGCGCGGCCGAGGGCGTGATCACACTCACCACGCACAACCGTGCGGCGGACGCCATCAACGAACAGGCGCTGGCGAAGCTGCCCGGCAAGGTCCACCGATTCGATGCCGAGATCAAGGATGAATTCCCGCAGAGCCTGTATCCCGTGCTGCCGGAACTCGAGCTCAAGGTCGGCGCGCAGATCATGTTCATCCGCAACGATCAGGACAAGGCCTACTTCAATGGAAAGCTGGCGAAGGTCACGGCGATCGACGGTGATGATATTTCCGTGGAGATGCTCGACGACGGCACGCCCTACACGTTGAAGCAGGAGCACTGGGAGAACAAGCGCTACGCTTTGGACGCGGTGACGAAGGAGCAGAAGGAGGAAGTGCTCGGGATCTTCTCGCAATATCCGGTGAAGCTCGCGTGGGCGATCACGGTACACAAGAGCCAGGGCCTCACCTTCGATAAGGCCATCATCGACGTGGGCAGCGCCTTCGCGCCGGGGCAGGTCTACGTGGCGCTCTCGCGTTTGCGCACACTGGGCGGGCTGATCCTGCGCACGCGCATCGATCCTTCCGTGGTGAGCACCGACAAGGACGTGATGGCCTTCAGCGAACGGCAGCACACGCAGCAGCCGCTCCCGGAGCAATTGAAGGAACAGCAGCGCCACTACCTGCAGGCCGTGCTGGCCAGCACATTCGACCTCGGCGACATCACCAAGAAGATCGGCTTCGTGCGGAAGGACAACGATGCGGACGAGTTCGAGGACGAGAGCATGAAGACCGCGCTTACCCGCCTGGCGGAGAAGCTGGACGCGGAGGCCGCCAACACCTACGCATTCCAACATCAGTTGCTGCGTTTGCTTCACTCCGATGACCGCGACGCGCTGCTGGTACGCATTGAAAAGGGCGGTGCATACTACAGCACTATGCTGCGCGAAGGCATGAAAGACCTGCTGCAACACCTGGCGCAGGTGGAGCTGTTAAGCCGCACCAAGCAATACGCGGCCGAGTTGCGTGAGATCGACGGCATGCTGGTGAAGAAGCTCGCCATGATCGCCAAGGCGGGCATCATCACCACGAGCATCCTCAATGGAGAGGACATCAAGCCGATGCCGGAGATCGAGCGGACTTTGGCCGATCAGCGTACGGGCATGGTGGCGGAGATCGCGCAATGGGCCTTGGAGAACAAACCGAAGTCGACCACAAAGACCGGGAGGAAGCGCGCAAGCAGGGGAGAGGACGGCGTGTTCACCACGAAAAAGAAGCGCGAAGGCAAGGCGGTGAAAGGGGAGACCTACCAAAAGACTTATGAGCTATTGAAAGCAGGGAAGGACCTGGCCGCCATAGCGGAGGAGCGTGGTCTCACCGTGAGCACCCTTGAAGGGCATGCAGCGAAAGGGATCACGGCCGGTGAAGTGGAGATCGGCCAGGTGCTGGATGAAAGTGTCCGGGACAAGCTCGCCGAGTACATCCGGAACAACGCCGAAGCGGGCACCAAGGACGTGCGCACGCATTTCGGTGATGCATACAGCTATGGGCAGATCCACATGGTGCAGGCGTGGTTGAAGTTGGAGGAAGCATGAAAGCCGCCGACTGTTCTTTCCTTACCTGTTTCACATCCTTTCCATCCCTTACCTCCCTCACCTGACAAATAGTGAAGAAGGAAATGGAAGAGATGGAGGTAAGGGGAGTAAAAGAAGAAACGGATGCGCAGCTCGTTCAGGTGCCGGCCAGCTCCGCCAGCTTTCTGCCGACCTCGGCTACGCTGCTCGGCTCGTATCGCAACTTCGGTTTTTCACCCGGCTTCATGGGTTGCACGCAGATGTGTGCGCGGCCGTCGATCACGGTGTACGCAAAGATCACGGCCGGCTCATCCATGGGTGCAGGTGGCGAAACATGTTCATTGGCCTCGTTCAGCTCCATGTTGAGCAGCATCCGCATCCCGGTGAACACAAGGTACACCTCTTCCCGGTCTTCAACGCCACCCTGAACGATCACCTCCTGTTTGCGCTCCTCGGGCACCGTGTAGAACCGGTCGCAGTTGATCCATCCCAGCTGCGCGGTGTTGAGCACATAGTTGGACAGCCCGTTCACCGTGGTCGATCGTGTGCTATCGGCCCACTGGGCGTAGCGCTCCAGCCGGATGTTGCGTTCGCGCCTCCACGCTGCCAGCTCGGCGAGGTATTGGGCGCGCTGAGGTGCGATGATCGAATCGTACTTCCACCGCGCAGGCCGGTAAACCTCGACGTACCACTGCTCCTTTTCCATCCTTTTGCGTTCATCCCAAAGTGCCTTGCGGACGGTATATCGTTCCGCTGCGGCGGGGAATTCCGCTTTCTCCCTGTAATAGCGCTCCATCCGGGCCTGGTAGCGCTTGTGGCTTGATGTATTTCGTTTCTCCGCCTGCGCGAACGCTTTTTCGGTTCGGGTCCGTATCACCCGTGGCCGAAGGAACCCCCACCAAGGGTCCTTGCGCACATAGCTTCTGTCATTCGACATTTTCGGGACCCGTGGAAACACCGGTTGCACGGGCCTGACGGGCCTGACGGGCTTGCCATGTTGGTCTTCCTTGTACTTGGGCAGGTTGAAGGTGATCACGGGTGGATCCGGTGGCGTGTCATTCCATCCTGATAAAGGGGAGCTGCCCGATGTCGATGGAGCTGCGGCCCAATTGGTGCCGGTGGCGCTGAGGAACAGTTGCATTCGCGGTTTGATCCCCGTCGTCGGCATGGTCACGGTCATCGGTGCGTCCTTCTTCAGCCGAAGCTGGTTCCCGGAAGCATCTGTGGCCAACACCTTCACCATGCCATCGGTCTCCAAGAGGCGGTCATCGCTGCGCGTGCTGAGGCCGTATGCCACCATGTCCGGTGCGCCCAATGCCTCGGTGAGCTCTATCTCCACCGGGCCGGAAACAGGCTGACCATCCACATCCTCAAATGCATCGGCGCGGAAGGTGAGCGTGGAGCCGGTCTTGCCCGTCAATACGGTGTCGCGCCCGGGGGCCACGGTGAAGTGCTGTACGGTCCCTTCCCGCAAGAACTGCCGCAGCTCATCCATGTCGGCGAAGACGTTCCTTGTGAAGGTGATGCGCACCCGGCGGTTCAATGACATGCCGCCCGCGTCGGCATTGCTGGCCACGGGCTTCCGTTCGCCGCGATAGGTAATGTCCACCAGGGTGGGGTCGGCACCGTGATGAAGCAGATAGTCCTGCACCGTATGGGCACGGGTAGCGGCAAGCGTGTCGTTGTACGTGTTGCTTCCATCGCTGTCCGTATGACCTTCCACCGCGAAGTGGTAATCACCTTGGACGGTGACCGAGGCAAGAAAACGATCCAGTGCGTCGATAGCCTGTTCGTTCAACGCGGAAACATCCTTTTCGAAGTGGACGATCAGCTCCTGATGGCTGGTGGAGGCCGTCAGTTGCAGGGAACCGAGCAGCACTATGCTGATGGCGATATGGCGGTTCATGGAGGGGCGGGTTCTATTGCGGTCGATGGTCCCTGATCCGGTCCGGAATGACCATCCTCCACCATAAGAACTGCGGAGGTGGAGGAAATCGTATCCGAGCACTTGGAGCCGGCCGTAGCTTCCCATACCCCACTTACCATGTTTACCGCAATTACCCCCTTTACCTGTGATCGCGAAGAATGCAATGAAGGTGAAGGAAGAGATGGAACTAAGGGAGAAATAAGGACCGTCACGGTCTGCGGAGCCTCCCCGATCTTTATTATTCCTCGATCGTCGGGCGCCGGTCCATACAGGAGTACCTTTGCGCCGTTAAAAAAACAAACACGACAGTACAATGGCAAGTGGTAAAGTAAAGTTCTTCAACACGGAGAAAGGTTTCGGCTTCATTACTCCGGACGAAGGTGGAAAGGACGTTTTCGTCCACAAGACCGGCACCAGCGAATCCCTCTGGGAAGGCGACGCCGTGACCTACGAAGTGGAAGAGACCCCCAAGGGCCTCAGCGCGATCGACGTGCGCAAGGCCTAAGGCCCAACATCGTTAACACTGCGAAGCCCCGGCCTTGGTCGGGGCTTCGTCTTTTAGTCCAGTTCCTCTTCCTCCTTGACTTCCCTCACCTCCCTTTCTTCCCTCACCCCTGGTAGGTGAAAGAGGTCAATTAGGTGAAGGAAGTCAAGGAGGCAAGGGAAGCGGAATGGCTCGGAGAGCTTCTCCTCACGCAGGCTGCGCCGCGTACCGCGAGCGGCCGTACTGCTTGGTGTACAGGTCGTACACGATGCCGTCCGCCAAGCCCACCTTGGGCACGAAGACCTCTTCGATGCCCGCTTCCTCCATCACCCGCAGAAAGATGTCCGCAGCGGGAATGATCACGTCCGCACGGTCCGGCCGTAGGCGCAGGACCTTTACGCGGTCCTCGAAACTGTAGTCGGCGATGCGGTCGCGTTGCTTGCGGATGTCGATACGGGACAAGGGTTCGCCAAAGGAATTCTTGTTTTCCTTGAAGATGCGGTTGATATTGCCACCCGTGCCGATCGCGGTCAAACTCTCGTTCGCGTTGCGGACCTCCGCGAGGAATTCCGCTGCTGCCTCCCATACCTGCTCATCCACTTTGTTCTGCAGGGAACGCACGGTGCCGATCTTGAACGAGGAGGAATCCCTGCGCTTGCCGTTCTCGATCCACGTGAGCTCAGTGCTGCCACCGCCCACATCGATGTAGAGGTAGTTGCGGTCCTTCAGCAGGTCCTGCGTCCAGAAGGTGCTCATGATGAGGTCCGCCTCCGTGCGCCCGTCAATGGCCTCGATGTGGACGCCGCTCTCCATCTCTACGCGGGAAAGTACCTCCGCACTGTTCGTGGCCTCGCGCATGGCGCTGGTGGCGCAGCAGCGCAGGTAATGCACGCCGTACACCTCGGTGAGCAGCCGGAAAGCCTTCAACGATTTGATAAGCTGGTCGCGCTTCGCCGGGCTGATGGCCCCACTGCTGAACACGTCCGCGCCCAAGCGGATCGGCACACGCACCAGTGAGGTTTTCTTGATCACCGGGTGGTCATCGCGCTCCACCACGTCGCCGATCAGCAAGCGAACCGCGTTGGAACCGATATCGATGGCGGCGTATGTGAGTTGGCGGCTGATGGTGCGAAGGTAGGATCGAGCGCGGGGAGGAGCTTGAACACAGGCATTCCTTCATTCTGTGCGGCGCGGTGGGCTCCATGCGGAAAAATGATGATGAGGAGTTGTTGGTTGTGAAAAAATGATACATTTGACGTGAACGTTTTGTTAATCTTAACCCCAAATCGCAATGAAAGCCCTAATGCCCCCCTCCGTACGGCAGCCGCGAACTAAGGCAGCCCAATGAGTATGGACTGAAAACTGGTCTTGAACGGATTGCGGCCCTATCGGTAGCTGCTGTTATGGCACTCGCGATAACGACCACTTGTTCAGCCCAAACCGATTGGATCTGTGGGAATGATTTTTTAGAGCATCAGTCGGAAGGTGACAATGACCGTGGTGCTGACTGTGGTAATTCAAGTTCCACTTGGTTGAACGATTACCGTACACCCGGCCATTGGATCCCTGATGAAGTGACACCGATGAAGACCATTCTGGTCAATATGGTCGTGTGCAGGGATGCACAGGGAGGCGATGGCTGGCAGGATACGCCGGCAATGATCGCGGACTTCGAAGAGTTGATCGCACAAGTGAACCTGAACTATGCAGATCCGGGTACGATGGGATGGCCCATGACCTGTCCGCCTTCAATTCCATATCTTGCGGATAGTAGAATTCGGTTCAAGTTCAACCATGCCTATTTCTTGGACAATGATGCGTTCAATAACTACAATTCATTGGCTTCACCGTCTGCGATACTTGACTACTTGTGGGCTAACTAACCGGAGTCTAAGAATGCGTTCAACCATATTTGGACACAGCCTGACGTGAATATTTGGAGCGGTGGCTGGTGGGGCTTTTATAGCGTTTATGGTGGCGAAAGCTATGCGCTGACGCGAAATGCTATGTGGGGATCTTCTTCAGTCTATTTGAAGGAGCATGTTGCCCATGAGTGGGGTCATGCACTTGGGTTGAATCACACCTATAACGGTGAGGTGATAAATACGAACAACTTCGACTTTTTAGACGATTTGTTTGGTACTTGTCCCGAACCATTGATGAGCGACCCTTTCAATCCATGCTACGGTCCAAGTGATTCACCATGCACACCGGCAGCCGGGAATGTTTGCTATTTGACCGGCCCTTGTTTCTTTTCGAATTTCCCCAATGCCACGCCACCGCTAATGAGCGGAATGGCGAATAACAATTACATAAGCCCGAAGAGTGCGGGAAGGATGCATCGGGCCTTGTCTTTGTATGGAAATTCGTTTGGGCTGAACAATCGGCCAATGCAAAAATACGTTGAGGAAAAATACTCCTATGGAGAGCACCATGTGACGACTGATGAGACTTGGGATTTCGCGATCAAAATGTATCAAGACATCGTAGTAGAGGCACCGGCCACACTAACATTGAGTTGCGAAGTACGGATGCCGATCGATGGCATTATCTTGGTGAGGCCAGGTGCAAAATTGGTCATCGACGGTGGTGTTGTGACCTGTGCTCATGAGGGAGAGCTTTGGCATGGAATAATGGCGGATGGCACCACCTATAGGCATCAGGAGCCGTTGAACCACCCTACTTATCAGGGCTTAGTGGTTATGAAGAATGGCGCGGTAGTGGAACACGCGCAGGTGGGGTTCGCCAACCACCGTTGGGGTGATCTTCAGCATAAAGGAGGCGTACTTCAAGTCCAAGGAACACTTCAAGAGGTAGGGGGCACATTCCGCAATTGCACGAGAGGGGCGGAATTCGAGAAGTACAGCAACTACTATCCGACCAGTCCGAGCCACGCGACGAAGAACGACAACAGCTACTTCAAGCATGCCGAGTTCATCGTGGACGACAATTACAGGGGCGGGGATGATTTTGACGCGCATGTGCGCATGTGGGAGGTGAAAGGGATCAGCTTCCAGCAATGCGACTTTATCAACGCAATGACCTCTACCGCACCCGATATTAAAGCGAGTCAAACGCTGGGCAAAGGCATCTATAGTATCGATGCCACATACAGTGTTACTGGTCAATGCACAGAATCACTACCGTTGTGTGCGTATGGTTCAGGTCAGCCGGAGCCGGTCTGCCCGGAGGCAGCGTTGCGTCCTTCACGCTTTATCGGACTGGACCATGGTATCCGGGCAGGCAGCGGTGGCGTCGGGGGGTACACCTTTACAGTGAAGGACTCCTATTTCGAGAACAACGTGTGTGGCATCTTTGACGAAGCTGTGGACAACGTGGGCATCCTCCGTAACAAATTCGTTGTTGGTGGTCGTGAGGCGGAATTGAGCGGAGAGGACGCTCACTTCGATGGAATGCACCGCGCTATATACATGACCTTGGCGAATGCCTTCCGGGTGGAGCAGAACGAACTCACCAAAGCCACAACAGCCCATGCTTATGCGGAAGGGGTGGTCGCGGGTGAAACCGGCGCATACAACGACCAGGTCTACAAGAACAAGTCCAATGACATGGACTACGGTTACGTGGCAGAGGGGAATTGCGTGGACGCGGTAAACCCCACGGTCACGGGCTTGTCGCTGCTCTGCAATCAAAACATGCAGAATGGAGAGGAGGACTTCAAGGTGAGGACCACTGATCCAAACCCGCCTTCAAACCATAGCATCAAGATGTTCCAAGGTTCCGTCTATAAGTCGGCTGGCAATACGTTCACCCCGCAGCAGAATGGAAGTTCGGTCTACTATAATTATGACAATCAGGCTCAGGCATTGCCGATTACCTACTTCTGGGAGTTGCCCCCAGGCGACCTGAATACCGGAGCGTATAATGCGCCTTGGGTACAGAGCAATGCCAACCCCTCACCCCACAATAGCTGCCCAACGCGGATCCTCTGTGGTGGAAAAAGCGTTGTGCGTATGAAAGAAGCCCTCAGCCCTTTGATCCAACAGGAGCATTTGGCCTACCTGAACTTGAAGTACGTATACGAAAGCCTGTTGGACGGGGGCGATTTCGATGAGCTGAAGGGGACCATCATGGAAAGTTGGCCACAGGACGCTTGGGAGCTGCGCAATGAACTGATGAACAAGAGTCCCTATCTCTCCACCGATATTCTCGTGGAGGCGGGTAAGAAGAACATCCTGCCACATGCCATGTATTTGGAGGTTTGCTTGGCCAATCCCGAGGCCACTCAGCGCGACGGGTTCATTAAATGGGTGCAATATGAAGCCCCCGATCCCTTGCCGGAATACATGGTGGCACAGATCGTGGCCTCTTGGGACCAGAAGACCTGGCGTACCAGCTTGGAGGCGGACATGGGCTGGCACAATGGCGAATACCAGCGGCTGAACGATCAATTGATCGGCACTATGCTGATCGACACTATTCACCAACCAGTGGATAGCATTCGGGCAAGTTGGCAGTTGAACCCAAGCTTGCGTGCGCGTTACGGGGAGGTGGGCCTCTTGATTGAGCAAGAGCAGTTCGATGCGGCCGTCAGCTTATTGGAGGGCTTGGAAGCTAATTATCCTTTGGAGAAGCAGGGTAAACAGGATCGGGATGATCTGCTGGAACTGATCGCCACGGTTCGTCCTGTGCTTGAAGATACGAACAGGTCCATCATGCAATTGGAACCCAATGAGCTGAACGCATTGGTTGGTATTGCCAACAGGCAACCCTCTGTCGGTGCTTCTTATGCCCGCAACACGCTCTGTTACGGTTATGGCATCTGCAATCCGCCGGTCACCGGTGGGTCCACACAACCCCAAATGAGATTAGTGAGCCTTGCTAGCGCTGTGGAGCCAACAACGCCGACATTGATCGTCCACCCCAACCCTGCAAGTACTTGGGTGGCCTTCAGCCACGACCTGAAAGGCAAGGTAGTACAGGGCTTGATCCGGGTACGTGATGCACAGGGTAAGGTGGTGTATGAGGTGGCCGTCACCTCCTCTCCGGGACAACTGATCTGGGATACGCGTGGTTCAGCTTCCGGGACGTATGCAGTGGAATTGCATAACGGTGGGAAATTGGTGGATGCTCAAAGGCTGGTGATCCAGCCTTGACCATGTTTCGGGCAATTATTCTAACCGCATGTGGTACCTGCGCTATGGCTTCGACCATGGCGCAGGCGCCACTATGCGTGGATACCACCTTCCAAGTGCCTTTCACGCATAGGGAGATTGACGGTTTCGACTTCATGCCGGATGGCCGGATATTGGTGGCGGGGGGGATGAGCCAGGGACCACCGGCGGTCACTGGATTGAGCCGACTGTTGCCGGATGGCACAATTGACCCCACCTTTGGACCTAATTACATTCTTCGTAGTGCTGACGTGCGTGTGAGGAATGGAGAGTTTTACTTTGCCAGCATCGGTGCGACTGGCGTTCGGCGGTTCTTTATAGTCGATGGTACCATTGATTATTCCTATGGCTTAGTATACCCAGAGTTTTCAACATCGCACAGGAGCGACTTCCACACTTTTGCGAACGGGAAGCAATGGCGGACCGGTTCCTATAGCAAGCAGTTCTATGACGATGAAGGCCAGCAGATCGGCAACGAGCAGGGCTATGGGCTGATCCAAGTGTTGGCTGATGGGAGTGTTGACCCGGCTTTCGACCACAAGCGCACCATGCCTGGGTCTTTAGCGGCCATACAGGAAACCCCCGATGGACGGTTTTTGATAAGTAGTTCAGTCGGCACGCAATATGAGGGACGGTCGGTAGGGGGCGTACTACGTGTCTGGCCGGACGGTCATTTGGACACCACCTTCCAGTCCACGATCTCTTGGGGTTCGATATCGAGGAACTTCTACTTTTATCCGGACGGGCGGATGCTGGTGTTCGGTCGCATGATGGCCCCCGAGTATCCGAATGATACGCTGGCGGTAATGCGTCTCAACCCCGATGGCAGCACGGACACCACTTGGCCGTCGATCCCTTTTCTGTCTTACACCTATTTCCGCGGCTTCGCTACGATCACGGATCATCTGGAGGTCGAGCCGGGCAAGCTGATCGTGGTGGGCGATTTTAATGCCATTGGCGACCAGCCCATGGGTGCCATCGCTGCCATCGACACTTCAGGCAATGTGCTCTGGGATTACTTGCCCGGAACGGGCGCGGGGTTTTTCGATGATCCATGGTTGAACGGCAATGATCGGTATCTCTTTAAGATCAAACAGGCTCCGGACGGCTACATCTACATCTGTGGAAAATACGCTGGCTTTAACGATGGCTGTGGAGACCATCCTGAACAAAAGTTCATTACGCGCTTGTACCCGTTGAACGTTGGGGTGAAGGAGCACTCAGCCGAGAGAGGCATCCGCGTATACCCGAACCCCGGCTCAGATAAAATGAATGTGTCCTTTGAAGGACCGGAGACCTATACCGTGTCCATCCAAGATCTTCAAGGCCGCGCGGTGCTTGAGCGAGTCATAGGCAGCGGAACTGCACCGATCGATGTCTCATCATTGTCCCAAGGCATGTACACGGTGCTTTTTATCGGTGCCAATGGAGAGCGTTCAACCACAAAATGGATCAAACAATGAAGCAGCCGTTCATCCCCTTTTTTGCGGTACTGCTCTTGTTCTCTACCAGTGCTCATGCTCAAAGCTGGTGCCCGGCGGGTGCTACTTGGATCTACAACACAACTGACCCCATGGTTGGAGAAAGTGCCGAGGGCTTCAACTATGTAGGCGATACCGTCTTGGACGGCTTTGTTGGCCAAAACATCGCACGGACCAATGTGATGACCCAGATCTGGGGAATGGATACGTTGATCATATCTCACGGACCCGACGTTGTGACACGTACGGAGCCTGGCATAGTGTATTACTGGCTGTCTGTTAGCCAGGAATGGGATACGCTCCACTGGTTCGGTGCCGTGCCTGGTGACAGGTGGTCCCCTGGTTGGGAACAGGAGTATGGGACGACCGATACATATCTGCTCGTGGCGGATACCGGCACGATGGAACTGGATGGGGTTGCGCTCCGCACATTGACGGTGCAAGGGATCTATGAGGGACAGCCGGACCCGATCTATGAATTGCTTCTTGTTGAACGCATCGCCTACGCCGAGCGCTATTTCTTTCCTTTCCCGCCCTATATGGTCGTTGAATGCACCTGCACGCTTGGTTGTTACAGCGATGATGAGATCCGCTATCCGACATCCGGTTCTCCCTGCGCGCTAACACTTGCGGTGGGTGAGACCACTGCCATTGATCCAGTAAGTTGGTCCGTTTCACCCGTGCCGTTCCAAGATCACTTCACAGTTCGCTCGGTCATTCCCCGCAACGCAACGGTGATCCTGTTGGACATGACCGGCCGGGAACTGATTTCGGTCCCCTTCCAAGGAACGGCGCTGGAGATGGATCCAGGACTGTTACCAACGGGCAGCTATGTGCTGCGCATGGTGGATGTGAAAGGAGACCTATCGCACCGGTTGGTGATCAAAGAGTAGAGGCTGGATTTGTGCTCAAGGTCCGCTTTGCGAGACCTTGAGCGGACCCTGAACCTCACCCCAGCACCGCCAACCGCTCCTCGATCGCTTTGATCTTCGCCTCGGCGTCGGCCTTTTTCTTGCGCTCGTTCTCCAACACCTGTGGTGGCGCGCCGCTCACGAAGCGTTCGTTGCTGAGTTTCTTATCCACGCTGGCGAGGAAGCCGCGGGCGTACTTCAGCTCTTCTTCAGCCTTCTTGCGCTCGGCCTCACTGTCCACGTTCTCGCCAAGGTCCACGGCGTATTCCGTGGTGCCGACCAAGAAGTTGACTGAACCTGCACCGGCGGCGGTGGCCGCTTCGATCGCCGAGACGTTCGCCAGTTTCCCGACCAGTGCTTGCGTGGCTTCGCCCAGCGGTGACTTGGCCTTCAGCTGCACTGCGAGTGATTCCTTCGGGCTCAGGCCACGTTCGTTGCGGATGTTCCGTACGGCGGTCACGAGGTCGAAGGCATGCTGCATCTCGACTTCAAGCTTCGTATCGCCCGCGTCGCTCTTCGGCCAAGTGGCGATGATCAGCGCGTCCTGCGGGCCTTTGCGCTCGTTCAGGTGGCTCCACAATTCCTCGGTGAGGAAGGGCATGAAGGGATGCAGCAGCTTCATCACATCCTCGAACAGGGCGATGGTAGCGTCATAGGTCGCGCGGTCGACAGGCGCAGCCACACCATTGATGAACGCTGGCTTAATGCTCTCGAGGTACCAGCTGCAGAGGTCGTCCCAGATCAGTTTGTAGGTCGCCATCAAGGCTTCGCTGATGCGGAATTGCGCGTAGAGCGCGTCGATCTCCGTGGTTGCACGGCTCACACGTGAACGCATCCACGCGCATGCTGCTGCATTGCCAGCGGATTGCTTTTCGTCGTTGATCGTAATGCCCTTCACGAGGCGGAAGGCGTTCCAGATCTTGTTGGAGAAGTTGCGGCCCTGCTCGCAGAGGCTCTCGTCGAAGGGCAGGTCGTTGCCGGCGGGTGAGGTGAGGAGCATGCCCACGCGCACGCCGTCCGCGCCGAATTTCTCGATCAGCTCGATCGGGTCCGGGCTGTTGCCGAGGCTCTTGCTCATCTTCCGGCCCTGCTTGTCGCGCACGATGCCGGTGAGGTAGACGTTCTTGAACGGCACTTCCTTGCGGTATTCCAGCCCGGCCATGATCATCCGCGCGACCCAGAAAAAGAGGATCTCCGGCGCGGTGACGAGGTCGTTCGTCGGATAGTAGTACTTGATGTCCGCGTTCTCCGGGTCCTTGAAACCGTCGAACACGCTGATGGGCCATAGCCAACTGCTGAACCACGTGTCCATCACGTCTTCGTCCTGACGGATGCCTTTGGTGGGTTGACCTGCAGAAGTGAATTGCGCGATCGATTCCGCTTCGGTCTTGCACACGGCGACATCACCGGCTTCATTGTACCACGCCGGGATCTGTTGGCCCCACCACAGCTGACGGCTGATGCACCAGTCGCGCACGTTCTCCATCCAGTGCCGATAGGTGTTGGCGAACTTCTGCGGATGCAACTTCACCTCACCGCTCATCACCACGTCCAGCGCGGGCTTCGCCATCTCGCCCATCTTCACGAACCACTGTAGCGAAAGGCGCGGCTCGATCACGGCATCGGTGCGTTCGCTGATGCCGATCTTGTTCACGATGTCCTCCACCTTCACCACGTGGCCGGCCTCATCCAGCAACTTGGTGATCTTCTTCCGCGCGATGAAACGGTCCTCGCCCACGCAGAACTGCGCGGCCGCGCTCATGGTGCCGTTCGGCTCCAAGGTGTCGATCACCGCCAGCTTGTGACGCTTACCGATCTCATGGTCATTCGTGTCGTGAGCGGGAGTCACCTTCAAGGCGCCGGTTCCGAACTCGCGTTCCACGTATTCATCGAAGATCACCGGTACGGAACGCTCCACCAAGGGCACGATCACGTTGCGGCCCATCAGGTGCGCATAGCGCGGATCATCCGGATGCACCGCCACGGCCGTATCTCCGGGGATGGTCTCGGGGCGCGTGGTGGCGATGGTGATCCACTCATCATCATCTTCATCAAGAGTGGGGGTGACGGACTCCACTTTGTAGCGCACATAGATCAACTTCGAGTTGACCTCCTTGTGCATCACCTCCTCGTCGCTCACGGCGGTCAGGGCCACGGGGTCCCAGTTCACCATGCGGTAGTCGCGGTACACCAGGCCTTTCTTGTGGAGGTCGATGAAGACATCGATCACGGCCTCGCTCAGCGCGGGTTCCATGGTGAAGCGTGTGCGGTCCCAGTCGCAGCTGGCGCCGAGCTTCTTCAATTGTTCGAGGATGGTTCCGCCGTACTTCTCCTTCCATGCGAAGGCATGCTCAAGGAATTTTTCACGGCCGATCGCGCTCTTCTTGATCCCTTGTTCCGCCAGCAGCTTCACCACCTTGGCTTCCGTGGCGATGCTAGCGTGATCCGTTCCCGGCACCCAGCAGGCGTTCTTGCCCTGCATCCGCGCGCGGCGCACCAGCACGTCCTGGATGGTGTTGTTGAGCATGTGCCCCATGTGCAGCACGCCCGTTACGTTCGGCGGTGGGATCACCACAGTATAGGGCTCGCGTTCGTCCGGCACGGAACGGAAATAGCTGTTGTCCAGCCAGTATTGGTACCACTTGCCTTCGATCTCCTTGGCCTCGTAGCGTTTCGGAAGTTCCATCTTTTCCATCAGGGCTGCGAAGGTAATCCGGAGGTCTTGGAATAGTCGTGAGTCTTGAGTCTGGGAGTCGAGAGTCCGACTCATGACTTCCGGACTCAAGACTAATTCATCATCAGCGCTGATGCGGTCAACCTCTTGCTGTGCTGTCGATCGGGACAGGTCGGGATGTCAGCGATGTTCGTGCGGCGAAAAATGGTGTGCCGTACGCGGTCGATGTGTTGAAGGTGCGACGCGAACGGAACTTGCGGGATTATCACCACATGTGGCAGATTGTTAATGTCTTGCCAAGGTCTTCCGGGGGAGGCACGAGGAGCCCATTCTTTGCATTATAACCAACGAACCCGATGAGAACCATTCTCCTTTCCTTCGCCTTCCTACTGGCTTTTGGCTCCATGGCCCAATCTGATAGCAAGCCTGTGGGGGGTACTGGCCCCTTGATCAGTGTGGACAAAGACCTGGTTGATTATGGGACCATTCAGAAAAGCGCCGACGGCAACCGCAACTTCGTGGTGACGAACACGGGTGACAAGCCCTTGATCATCAGCAACTGCCAAGGCTCCTGCGGATGCACGGTCCCCAAATGCGATACCGCGCCCATCCTTCCGGGACAAACTTCGGTTGTGAACGTGCACTACGATACGGAACGCGTGGGCCCATTCACAAAGACGGTGACCGTTACGAGCAATGCTACGAATACTCCCAGCCTGACGGTGAACATCAAGGGCGTGGTGGAAGAGAAAGCGCCCGCGGAGGAAAAGCCCATGAAGGCCCAGTAACGAATAAAGGCACGGGTATCCGTGCCCCCAAGAAGCATGCAGGTGTCGCCGTCAGGGAATTTCCCCGGACGGCGATACCTTTTTCGTCAAACCATCACCCTCGCCAAAAGCTCCCGGAGCAACTCCCCACCATCGGCGCTGGTATTCCCCACGCCTTTGCCGCGGAGGTCCGCTTCGCGGAGCAAGTGCTGGGCTTCGCGCACTTTTTCCATCGGATAGGCACGGGCTGCGTTGGTATAGTCCTTCACGAAGAAGGGTGGGACCTTCAACGCCGCGGCCAGATCGCCTTGCGACTTGCCCGTGTTGGTGTGTACGATGCCCAGCTTGCCGAAATAGGAGCTGAGGAGGCCCACGGTCATCACCAAGGGGGAGTTTTTGTCGTTGGAGAGGAACTGTGCGATGCGCTGCGCTTTTGGGTGATCACGTGTACCGATGGCCTTCTGCAATTCGAAGATGTTGTAGTCCTTGCTGATGCCCACGTTGCGTTCGATCAGATCGCCGGTGATGGCTCCACCTTGCTCGATCACGATGCAGAGTTTTTCCACTTCGTTGGTGAGTTTACCCAGATCGCTGCCCAAGTGGTCCGCCAGCAGCTTTGCTTCCACGGGGCCGATGCGGCGTTTGTGGAAGGAGACGTACTGCTGGATCCACTCGGGAAGTTTCTCTTCCTTCAGCTTGTCGCTCACAAAGACCACCTGCTTCTTGCCGAGGTCCTTCAGCCACGTCTTTCGCCCATCGGCTTTCTTGTGCTTGTAGCAGATCACCAGCACCGTGGTGGGCGTGGGTTTCTTGAAATAGGCCTCCAGCTTATCAAAGGCATCGATGCGCCAGGTCTGTGCCTCGCGCAGCACCACCACTTGCCGCTCGGCCATCATCGGGTAGCGCAGGCAGGTGTCCAGCACCACGTCCGGCTCCGTGTCCTTGCCGTACAGGATGCTCAGGTTGAAGTCCTTCTCGTGCTCCTGCAACGCGTGAAGCTCGATCTCCTCCGCGATGCGGTCGATGAAGAAGGGTTCTTCACCGTGCAGAAAGTACACGGGCTTGAACGCACCGGCGGCGATCTCCTTGCGGATCTTCTTGAAATCGTCCGTTGTGCTCATGTTGCAAAGGTCGAGTTGTCAGTTGTTCGTTGTCAGGGGGCAGTTGGCAATTTATAGTCGCAGTCGGCAGTCGCAGTCGGCAGCCGTCCAGTCACCGGTCACCATCCACCAATCACCCTTCTCCATCAACAGTCCAGATCCGCGAAGATCAGCCCTTTCAGCGTCCCTGGCTGCCGAAGGCATGCATCTGCGTTCCATCCTGATCAGCGTTCCATCTACTCGAAGCGCAGGTGCTTCACGGAACGTCCCTCGTTGATGATGTCACGCAAGGAGGCGATGCCCACTTTCACATGGTTCTCCGCGAAACTACCGGTGACCTTCTTGTCGCTCTCGCTGGTCTTTACGCCCTCCGGTACCATCGGCTGGTCACTTACCAACAGCAATGCGCCGGTGGGGATCTCATTGTAGAAACCAGTGATGAAGATGGTGGCCGTCTCCATGTCCACCGCCATGCAGCGGTCGCGGCGCAGACGCTCCTTGAAGTCCTCGTCATGCTCCCACACGCGGCGGTTGGTGGTGTAAACCGTACCGCTCCAATAGTCCAGCTCCATGTCGCGGATCACGCCGCTCACGGCGCGGTGGATCATGAAGCTTGGCAGGGCGGGCACTTCCGGGGCGAAGTAGTCGTTGCTCGTGCCTTCCCCGCGGATGGCCGCGATGGGCAGGATCAGGTCGCCGAGCTCGTTCTTCTTTTTGATGCCGCCGCATTTTCCCAGGAAGAGCACAGCCTTCGGCGAGATGGCGCTCAAGAGGTCCATCACGGTGGCCGCTGTGGGGCTGCCCATGCCGAAGTTGATCATCACCATGTCCTCGGCGATGGCCACCTGCATCGGCTTGCCTTGCCCGTGCTGGGTGGCGCCGGTCTGTTCCGTGAAGAGGTTCAGGTAGTTGTCAAAATTGGTCAACAGCACGTACGGCTTGAAGTCTTCCAAGGCCACGCCGGTATACCGGGGCAGCCAGTTCTTCACGATGTCCTCTTTGGTATGCACTTTTGTTCGGTATTAGCAGTGATGATGAAAGTCTTGAACTTGCCGGATCATGGGGTCAAAACTATGCACGACGGGCAGGGGGGGCGCGTATTCGATCCCGTGCGCCGCCTTTGGGTGGTTTTGACGCCCGAGGAATGGGTCCGGCAGCATCTGCTGAATTACCTGATCCATGAGCTGGGTTGTCCCGCCTCGTTGATCGCAGTGGAGAAGAAACTCATGGTGAATAATTTGACCAAGCGCGCCGATGTGGTGGTGTATGCCCGAAGTGGCGGACCCGTGCTACTGGTGGAATGCAAGGCGCCCGAGGTGAAGGTGGACCAACGCACGTTCGAGCAAGTGGCCCGCTACAACACCGTGTTCAAGGTGCCTTACCTGCTGGCGTCCAATGGACTCGTTCATTACTGCTGCCGGATAGGGCGTGAGAACGGGAAGATCGATTTTCTGACCAAAGTACCGGCCTACGAGGAGCTGTGCGTACCGGTCCCGGAGTAACTTTAACCCCATGAGATCACGAGTCCTTACCCTCGGCATTCTCTTTTTGGTCTGCTGCGCGGCCTATGCCCAAGGTCCGTCGAAGATGGGCTTTCAGTTGCGGGCTTGGCTGGCCACTGCGGATCCGGCGGGCCGTGTGGACCTGTTTCTGGGTGGCGATGCCTCCGAGGTGGCCCGGACAGTGCTCACGCATGGAGGTATGGTGAAGATGGCCGTGGACGGTTGGGTGCAGGCTTCCATGCCCGTTCAACGGGTGAAGGAACTGGATCTCGACCCGGCGGTGGGGACCATCGTGTTCGGTCTTTCAAAAGGAAGAACGATGAACGACAGCTCGCGCGTGAAGGCCCATGTGAACGAAGTGCATGAAGGGCTTGCGCCGTTGCCTGCGGCTTATCAGGGCGAAGGGGTCATCATGGGCATCATCGACACGGGATTGGATTTTCACCACCCGGATTTTCTGGACAGTTCGGGGCGCACCCGCGTGCTCCGCTATTGGGACCAGAATTATCCGTTTGACCAGGCGCTTACACCGGCCGGGTTCGGGTATGGGCAAGCATGGGACAGCACGGCCATCAACGCGGGCGATTGCCCGGCAGTGGACCCCTTCAACCAGTATGGCCATGGCACCACCGTGGCGGCCACGGCAGCGGCGAACAACAATGGCAACGGCCATTGCGAGGGAGTGGCGCCCAAGGCGGACCTTATCATCGTTGCGAACGACCTGGACCACCCCAATTGGACATCGTCCGTGGTGGATGCCGTCCGCTACATCATCGAGCAAGCCGCGACCTTGGGCCGGCCCGTGGCCATCAACCTCAGCCTCGGAGATTATTACGGCAGCCATGACGGACTGGACCCGGCGGCATTGATGATCGATCAGATGCTCACGGCAGAACCGGGCCGTGTCCTGGTCTGTGCGGCCGGGAACAGCGGCGGGCTGCCAGCATACCACCTGCGCACCGATGTGACCACGGATACCACCTTCACCTGGTTCGCCTACAACCCGAACAGCGTCCTCAACATGGGGGCCATGTACTTCGACCTTTGGGCGGACACGGCGGACTTCAATAACGTGAGCTACAGCGTTGGGGCCGACAAATACAATGGTGGCTATGCCTTCCGCGGTAGGATCCCCTTCCGCGACATTCAAGGCACCTTGGGGCAGATCGTGATGGACACGCTCTGGAGCGTCGACGGCAATAAGCTCGGCCGGGTGTTCACCCAAGGGCAGCTCCGCGACGGGCAGTACCATCTGGAGGTCTATATCCCACAGCCGGATTCCGCCGCACAGCTGTACTACCGCTTCATGACCATTGGCGAGGGACGCTTCGATGTATGGAGTACCGATGTGTTCGGCACCTCGAAGATGATCACGGCTATTCCGGACAGCGCGGACTTTCCGCCCATCGCGCGGTATGTGGCCCCGGACAAGGACCAGAGCATCGTCGATTCCTGGGCTTGTTCCCCGCAGGTGATCACCGTGGGCAACTACTATAATCAACAGCAGTACACGGATGTATCGGGCGTGCCACGGGACCTTGGCGGCATCTCCGGCGCCATCAGCGTGAACAGCAGCCACGGGCCCTCCCGCACGGGTGTAGTGAAACCTGATGTGGCCGCGCCAGGTGATGTCACCTTCGGCGCGGGTCCCTTGAATATCCTGCAGATATACCTTACCAATGGCCCGGACAAGCTGATCGACAGCCTGCACATGCGGAACGGCGGCACCTCCATCGCCTCGCCCGTGGTGGCGGGCACGGCGGCGCTGTTGTTGGAAAAATGCCCTCGGGCGTCGAACATCATGGTCCGCGATGCGATCAACGGGACGGCCTTCGCGGACGACTTCACCGGGGATCTGCCGAACGTGCGGTTCGGTCAGGGCAAGATCAATGCCTTCGCGGCGCTGGTGGCCACGAACGTTGAAGTGCCGCTTACCATGGCCAGTGCCTTCTGTGCCGGGGATAGCGTGATGGTCTCCGGTCCGGATTTCATGTACTTTTATCTGTGGAACACCGGAGCGGAACTCCGCGATGTTTGGACCTCTGGCGATACGCTCCAACTCACCGTGGGATCCACTGAAGGGTGTACGGGCAGCAGTGATACGTTGATCGTGACCCCCGAGCCGCTCCCTGTGGCGACCATTACTGTGGACGGCCTTACTTTGGAAAGCAGTTCCGCCTCGACCTACCAGTGGTATCTGGATTCCGTCCCTATTTCGGGCGCGGACGGTCAGACTTTGGAGGCGGAGGAGAACGGACATTATTTCGTGCAGATCACCGATAGCATCGGCTGCTCCGCGAATTCCGATACGGTCTTCATTTTTACAGTCAGCTTCCATGAAGCGATGCGCACGGGCCTTGGCTTGTGGCCGGTGCCTGTGTCGGACCGATTGCATTTGCAGGGCATGGACCCATCGGTCATGGGCGCGGCGTACGATATCCACGACGCCAGTGGGCGCAGCGTGCAGCATGGCCCGGTGCATGGGACCACGGCCGTGATCGACGTGCATGGATTGGCCAGCGGTGCATACCTGCTGAGCTTGCGCGGCACGCCGGCCACTACCACTTTGCGCTTCATCAAGGAATAGCGCCCGAGGTGCCGTCCGTATCACGAAGGCTATTTTCGCGAAGATGGAAACGCGGCCCTTTGTGCTTTCGGGAGGCGGAATACGCGGGGCGGCCCACTTGGGCGTGCTCCGGGCTTTCCGGGAGGTGGGGACCGTGCCGGATGCTATCTCGGGCACGAGTGCGGGCGCACTGGTCGGGGCGTTGATCGCTGATGGCCGGACCCCGGAAGAGGCGAACGAACTGATCCAGGATGAATTGAGCCGCCCAAGGCTCATGCGCAAGCCGACCTTGGTCTCGAAACGTATCGAGGCCTTTTTACGACGAACGCTCCGCCACACACATTTCGAAGATCTATCGATCCCATTGTATGTCTCCGCAACGGATCTGGAAAAGGGGGGACAGCGCGTTTTTAGCAGTGGGGAATTGCTTCCGGCGCTGATGGCCTCCTGTGCCATACCCATGGTTTTTCCACCCGTACAGGTGAACGGTGTGTACTACGTGGATGGCGGGATCAGCAACAATCTTCCCGTGGAACCCTTTTTGGCGATGAAGGACCGGGTGATCGCCGTACATGTGAACCCCTTGCCGGTCTTTGTTCCTGGAAGACGGGGGATGATGCGCACCATGGACCGCATCTGGCACTTGAACTTCCGGGAAATGGTGATGCGCTCCGCCAAAGGATGTCATCTTTTCATTGAGCCGCCCGAGTTGTCGAGGTTCAACATGTTCGAGCTGAGCAAGATGAAAAAAGTGGAGGAGATCGGCTATGAATGGACCAGGAAATTGCTGAACAGAGGAGATGACAAGCGGCCTTAGAACCCTGTGCCTACCTGCTCTCCGTTCACGAAGGTCGCTTTGACTTTTGCCTTGGCCATCTGTGCTTCGCTCCCCTTCATCAGGTCGCGGTCCACCACGGTGAAGTCCGCGAACTTGCCCACTTCCAGACTGCCTAGATCTTTTTCCGTGAAAGTGGCCAGTGCATTCCACATCGTCATACCGCGCATGGCGTCCTCACGGCTCAGTGCATCATTCATCTGGAAACCGCCTTCGGGAATGCCAGCTGCGTTCTTCCGCACCACAGCGGCGTAGAAGGTCTTCAGCGGATCGATGCCCTCCACCGGAAAGTCCGTGCCCAAGGCGATCATGCCGTTCTGTTGCATCAGCCGTTTGTTTGCGTAGGCGTTCGACAAGCGCTCCGGGCCCAACCGGTCGATGGCCCACAGCATGTCCGAGGTGGCGTGCGTGGGTTGCACGCTGGGAATGATGTTGTATTGGCTGAAGAGGTCGAAGTCGTGCGGGTCCATGCACTGGGCGTGCTCGATCCGCCAGCGGAGGTCGTTGGTGCCTCCCAGCACTTCGCCATACACGCCCAGCAGCAGCCTGTCCGCGCTGTCGCCGATGCAGTGCGTGGCCATCTGGAAGCCGTGTTCCTTGCACCATTGCGCCACCTTCAGGAAATGCTCCCGCGTGGAAAGTTGCAGCCCATGACCTGCGGCGGGGTCGTCGCTGTACGGCTTGATGAGCAGTGCTCCGCGGGAGCCGAGCGCACCGTCCGCGTAGCACTTCACGGCACGCACGACGAGGCGGTCGCTGAGGATCGGACCATCGGCGTAGCGCTGGAAGTTGGTGCTGTCATCGGCGAGCATGGCGTAGATCCGGATCTTCAGCGCGCCTTCCTCCTGCATCTTCCGCATCAGGTCGATGGTACCGGCGTCCAGGCCCGCATCGCACACCATGGTGAGGCCCAGAGCGAGGCAATCCTTCTGGGCGGTCAGCAGTGCTTGGCGTTTGGTGGCCTCATCGGCCTCGTTGAAGATCTTCTGGAACACGCTCACGGCATTGTCGGAGAGCAGGCCCGTGAGCTTTCCGTTACGTTTCTCCAGCAGCCCGCCCGCGATGGTGCTTTCTGCCGTAAGCCCGGCGCTGTTCAACCCGGTTTGGTTCACCACGGCGGCGTGCCCGTCAACGCGTTGCAGCAGCACCGGCCGGTCCGGGAAGAGGAGGTTGAGGCTGTCGTTCACCGGGTTGGTCTTGTCCGGCCAGAGGTTCTGGTCCCAGCCCCGGCCGAGGATCCAACCGCTGCCAGGATGCGCCTTGGCAAAGGCTTCCGTGCGCCGCAGCACCTCGTTCCAGCTTTTCGCGTTCGCGAGGTCCACTTTTTGTGCGTTCAACCCATAGCCGAGGAAGTGGCAATGCCCGTCGATGAAGCCGGGATAGATCGTCTTTGTCCCCGCATCATAGGTCTCCTTGGCGCGGTAGCGGTTCAAGATCTGCTGCTCCGCGCCCAACTCCAGGATGCGCCCGTCCTTGATCGCCATCGCAGTGTATTCATGGCCATCGCCGTCCATGCTCACGATATGGGCATTGCGTACCACAAGATCGACCTCTTTGTTCTTGTAGGCGCAGGAGGTTAGCAGGAGCAGCGCAGTGACCAGGACGGAAATGGAGGTTCTCATCGGGTGCTTAAAATGGCCCAACTGGGCAGTTTACGGGGATCGGCGATCAACAGGAGCGCAATGGTGTAGAAGGGGAGCAGTGGCACCCGGTAGCGTACCAGGGCGCCCACCACGGGGGTGGTCCAGCCGATCAAAAGGCCCAAAAAGAGACAGAAGGAAACGAAGTACAGAAGCAACGGCAGGTCGATGCGTGCCCATGGCCTTGCCCGGAGGGCCGCCACGGGCAGGAGAACGACCATCACCATGTTTTCCAAGGCGCTGAGCAGGCCGAGCCCGCCCAGGTCCCCGGTGGCGAACGGGGAGAGAAAGGTCATGTACAACGCATGTGGCGCCTGCTGGAGGAAACTGAAAAGCGTCGGTGCCAAGGGTGTCGCGGTGATATAACTGCCAGGGTCGGTGAGGCTCACCACGCCCAGCATGTCCCTTTGCTTCTGCGTGATGAGCATCAATATGTCCGGTCCTCCAGCGACTATTGGAAGACCCAGAACGAGCAGTGCGGCCATGGTATGCGTGGCAGCGAATTTCAAGATCGGATGTCGGCCCCCAGTGCGGCGGCACCACCAGAGCGCGGCCAGGCCCGGGACCATGCAGGCCAACACGTATGACTTCAACACCAGTTGCACCAGCAGGCCGAAGACCAACAGTCCAATGTATTTCCAGCTCAATGGGCCGACTATCAGCTTGAAAGTGCCCATCAGGAAAAGACCTAGACCGAGGAAGAGCAGGGCCTCCTTGATCGGTGCACTGCCCCAGAACAACATGCTGGGCCAAAGAAAGAGGCCCGCCATGAGCGCCCGGTTCATCTCAGGCACGAAACCGATGAACGTCTTGTACAGCGCCACAAGGCCCACGAGCGAGAGGAAACATGCGAACACGGTGTGTACGTGGTACACCCCGAAGGAGAACAGCCGCACCAGCGCACTGTAGCGGATCATGGTGTGCGCATCGTTGTAGTAACCGGTGTCGTACTTGCGGTGCCAGTTGTTCATCACCGCGTAGTAGTGCTCGTTAAAGTGGGCGTTGTCATTTCCGATCCCGAAGAGCATCCGGAAGTAGTCTCCGGGATGGTCGGGCAGGGCGCTGAACAACACGTTCCCGTCATCGAAGAAGCGGTAGATGTCCGCCGTGGAGCGGTCCGGGTAGTGATAGGTATAGATCCACCACAGCGCAGTGCCCACTGCGACCTTCAGCAGGAACAAGGCACAGATGGTGCGTTTCGGGAGGCCGGGAGCCTCGAAAAAGCGCCATCGCCGGATCACGAAAAGGAATGCTGCGACGTAGCCGCATGTGAGCAGAATGCCCGCCATTGTCGCCAAATGTAGCCGGGCCATGGCGCGTTGTGCTGTTCCAGAGGACGCTTTATTGTCGAGGGCTCCGTACTTCCACGTCCATCGTTACGGTTGAATGGCGTCCTTTGCGCCCGGATACCGGCTGTGTCAGCATGACCAGAGAGGAGCTCATCACCATCATCAAGCGAAAACGGAGCCTGCTGTGCGTGGGTCTGGACACGGAACCCCACCTGCTCCCGGAACATTTCCGCAGGCTGCACGATCCCGTGCGCGCCTTCAACCATGCCATCGTGAAGGCCACCAATGACCTCGCCGTGGCCTACAAGCTGAACTTGGCATTTTATGAGGCCAACGGAGCGGCGGGCTGGCGTGATCTGGAGAGCACGGTGGCCTACATCCGGAGCTTGGGTGATTGCCTGATCATCGCGGACGCCAAACGCGGGGACATTGGGAACACCGCCCGCAAATATGCCGAGGCTTTCTTCGATCATTTGGATTTCGACGCCGTCACCGTGGCCCCGTACATGGGCAGCGACAGCATCACCCCATTCCTCGGACGGCCCGGGAAATGGGCGATCGTATTGGCGGTAACCAGCAACGAAGGCGCGTTGGATCTCCAGTTCCTGCCAGTGGAGGACGGGCGTCAGCGCCTGTTCGAGCGGGTGATGGAACGCGCCGGCGAATTGGGCGGTGCGAACGAGCTCATGTTCGTGGTGGGCGCAACCCGGACGGAGGTCCTGCGGGAGGCACGAGCAATAGCCCCGGACCACTTCTTCTTAGTGCCCGGCGTTGGGGCGCAAGGCGGGAACCTCGCGGAAGTTCTCCGGGAAGGGATCACGAAGGACGGTGGTCTGTTGATCAACAGCTCCCGTGGTATCTTGTATGCGGGCAAGGAGGAAGAGGCCATCCCCAAGGCCCGGGAGGCCGCGGCGGTGTTGCAACTGACGATGGAGGCGGCGTTGCGTTCACGCGGCGTGATCGGTTGAATCCGGCTCGCAAGGTTTCTTTCATCACTCGATCCGGGTATATCCGTGTTCATCCGTAGTTGAAATTCAGGGACGGATGCGGATCGGAGGGGCGTAGCGCTATCTTATCGGCGGTTGATCGCCAAAATCGCCGTCATGGAGAGCCTTTCGTATCGTTCCGGGGATGCCTTTCCGATGCCGTCCAGCGAGGCGGATATCCTACTGGACCCGGCATTCCCCTATGGCGAAGATCTGTTGCAGCACATCTGGGAAGCCGGGCTTTACGATGGGGAAGACCTGCGCACTGCGGACGGGGAATCCTTGGAGGTGTTGAAGGCCGGACGGATCCAAGGCAACAGCGGCCCGGACCTGCAGGACGCTTTGGTGCGGATCGGCGAGCAGATCTGGGCGGGCAACGTGGAGGTGCATTTGCGCTCCAGCGAGTGGAACGCCCACGGGCACCAGCACGACCCAGCGTACAACAACGTGGTGTTGCATGCGGTCTACCTCCATGATGGGGACGTGCGCACGGAAGTGGGGAGGGAGCCGCCCACAGTGGAGCTGCGTTCGCGCATCAGTGAGCGGATCATCCGGCTGCATCATGCCCTGATGACCGCTAATGGCCCGGTGCCTTGCGCCTCCCGTTTGCCGAGCGTGGACAAGGGCCGCATCGGTATTTGGCTGGAGCGGCTGCTGGTGGAGCGCTTGGAGCGCAAGACTATGGAGGTGGAGGCACTCTATCGCCAGTTGGGCAACGACCCTGCGGAGACATTTCACCACATGCTGCTGCGCGGGCTGGGCGCGAATGTGAACGCAGAGCCTTTCGGGATGCTCGCACATGCCTTGCCATTGAAGCTCTTGCTGAAATACCGTGACGACCGCGTCCGGACGGAGGCGCTGCTCTTCGGGCAGGCCGGGATGCTCGCCGGGGAATTCACGGATGCACATCCTCGGCGTTTGCAGGAGGAGCATGCCCTGTTGGTTGGATTGCACGGTTTGACCCCGGCGCCCTCGGTGGCTTGGAAATTCGGTCGGATACGACCGGCGAACTTCCCTTCTCTGCGGATCGCGCAATGGGCCGCATTCACTACGTGCTCCGCCGATGCCCATGGTCAGTTGTTGGAACAGGACATCCCCGGCCCGCTCCGTGCCCTCCTGGAAGTGGAGGCCGACGGATATTGGCAGGAACACTACCGCTTCGATCAAGCCTCGGCACCACGGCCCAAACGCCTGGGCCGGTCCACTGCGGATGGCCTCATCATCAACTGCATCGTTCCCTACCTCTTCGCCATGGGGCGCATCCGTGGTCATCAGCCATGGATCGACCGTGCGTTGGGGCTGATGGAGCAGCTTCCGGTGGAGCGGAACAGCATCGTGGACATGTGGGCCGACTTGGGGGTACAAGCGGGAAATGCGGCACAGGGACAGGCCCTGATCGAGCTGAAGAAGCGCTATTGCGCGGAGCGGAAATGCCTTTCCTGTGCCATCGGAGCACAGTTGCACAAGCTGAGCGGTATCGATGCCAGGAAGTGTTGATCACTCCAAAAAAAACCACCGAGCAGCAAGCACCTGCCTAACTTGCGGCTTTATATGGCCGCGCCCGGCCCGATTAAGACCATGATCGACCGCATCAAGACTTTTTTTGAACGCTACGCTTTTGGCGTGTGTGAATGGTGGGCGCATAAGCTCAACATCAAGACGGAACAAGTGCGGCTCAGCTTCATCTATCTCAGCTTCGTCACGGCTGGCCTCAACGTGGTGGCCTATCTGGTGATGGCCTTCGTGCTTGAGCACAAGGAACGGATCAAGCGGCCTTTCGCCAAGCGGAGCACGGTGTGGGAGTTGTGAGCGGCCCGGCCCGATGACGAACAACGATATCCTCAAAAAACTGCGCGTGGCCTTGAAGCTGCGCGACACCGACATCGTGAAGATCATGGCCTTGGTGGATTTCCACATGACCACTTCCGAACTGGGCGCGTTCTTCCGCACGGAAGACCATCCCAAGTACATGGAGGCTGGCGATCAAGTGCTTCGGAATTTCCTCAATGGCTTGGTGATCCATCTGCGTGGGCCGATGCCGGAGAAGAAGAAGGTTTAGCTAACCCAGTTCATACAACCTCATTCACATGATCCGCTTAGCTTCGCCACATGAGGCTACTGATCACCGGAAGCAATGGCCTGCTGGGGCAAAAGCTCATTTCAGCACTGCGGAACGACCCCGATGTGGAGTTGCTCGCCACCTCGCGTGGTACCGACCGGACTTCGGTCCCATTAGGTGATCGCTACCGGGCATTGGATATTACGGACCCGGAGCAGGTGGACGCGGTTTTCGATGAGTTCCGGCCCGAGGTCGTGATCCACTCCGCCGCCATGACCAATGTGGACGCCTGTGAGCTTGACCCGGAAGCGTGCCGCCTACAGAATGTCATCGCCACAGAACACTTGGTGCGCGCGGCCAAGCGACATGGCGCCCATTTCATCTTCCTCAGCACGGACTTCATTTTCGATGGTGATAACGGGCCTTATAGCGAGGAAGATGAAGCTGCACCGCTGAGCATCTACGGTCAAAGCAAGTTGGACGGCGAGCGCATCGTGCAGGAAGCGGGGTTGGAACGTTGGGCCATTGCACGGACCATCATCCTCTACGGCATCGCCGAAGGATTGAGCCGCAGTAATGTGGTGCTCTGGGCGAAGGGCGCGTTGGAGAAGGGCGAACCCATCAAGGTGGTGGACGACCAATGGCGCATGCCCACCTTGGCCGAGGACCTTGCGGACGGCTGCATCCGCATCGCAAAGCGACATTCTACGGGGATCTATCACCTCAGCGGCCCGGACGGGATGAGCATACTGGAACTCGTGCAGCGCACCGGGACCTTCTTCGGCCTGGACACAGGTGTGATGACCCCGATAAAGAGCGATTGCTTGGGCCAACCCGCCAAACGGCCACCCGTCACCGGCTTCATCTTGGACAAGGCCCGCCGTGACCTCGGTTACGCTCCGCACGGCTTCGAGGCGGGGCTGGCCGTCCTACGTGATCAACTCGGTCAATAAGAGGATCACTATGGCACGTCGTCGCAGGGCCCGGCCATGGAGGGAGGAACTGAAGGACCTCTTCGCCATGCACCGTGGCGAGCGTCGGGCCTTTGCCGTCCTGCTTTTGCTGTGCTTGATCGGTGCGGCCTGGGTTACTTGGGAGCAATGGTTGCGACCACGGACTCTGGCTGATAAAGACCAACTGGAAGTGGCCTGGTGGGAGATGCAGGACAGCACCTCGGCCGGCAAAGCTCTCGCGGGAAAGTCATTTGACGACATCCATCTCTTCAAGTTCGACCCGAACGGCTTGCCCGTTGAGCAATGGACGGAATTGGGCCTCAGCGAAAAGCAGGCCGGTGCC
Source organism: Flavobacteriales bacterium (assembly GCA_016700415.1). Taxonomy (NCBI): domain Bacteria; kingdom Pseudomonadati; phylum Bacteroidota; class Flavobacteriia; order Flavobacteriales; species Flavobacteriales bacterium. The sequence goes on along the minus strand of CP065018.1, from coordinate 1,525,156 downwards.
ATCCATCGCTACGAGGAGCGCGGCGGAAAATTCCGGACGAAGAAGGATGTGGCCAAGATGCGTGTTGTGGACCCGGAGCTCTACGCGCAATGGGAGCCCTTCATCCTGCTTCCCGACTCCCTCCCACGGAAGGAATGGAAAACATACGCCAAACAGGACCGCTGGCCGAGGGACAGCTCGCGTTGGGGATCCCGCGACCAAAAGCCCTTCTCTGGCCGGGAAAATGCGACGCCCATAGAACTGAACGGCGCGGATTCGGCGACGTTGGTGACCATACGCGGCATCGGTCCGTCCTTCGCGCGGGGCATCATCAAGTACCGTGATCGGTTAGGTGGCTTCGTCAGCTTGGACCAGCTCAGTGAGGTGTACATCCTGCGCGACAAGCCGGACGCGGTGGAGCGCATCAAGCCCAAGTTGACACTGGACCCGGCTTTGGTCAAGTACTTCCCCCTGAACACCTGCACCGCGGAAGACCTCGGCCCACATCCCTATTGCGGTTGGAAGGTCGCCAAGGCGCTCATCGCCTACCGGGATCACCATGGACCGTTCCCCGATGTGGCCGCGATCTCCAATTGCGTGCTGGTGACAGACAGCATCCGGATGCGGTTGTCGCCATACCTCACGGTAGGCCCATGAGCGTTGACGTCATTCCGGTCCGCCTGCCGCTATGAATGTCAGTATCTGCGGCTATCTGCGTCATCTGCGGTTTTTTGGATGGGGCATTTCTCTGCGGCAAAAGCGATGTGCGGCTCGCAGTGAATTCCATCCATGAACGGGATCGGTTTATTTTGCGGCCCCGTCCGGCATTCACGCTTCCATTAAAATCCGTCGGCGGGGAACGACCCCACATGGAATTCAGCACCACAGAGAACCGGCAGATGATCGCTCAGGCCGTGCGCGACCTCGTAGAACGTGAGGTACGGCCCAACCTCATGGACTGGGACGAAAGCCAGCACATGCCCATCGACCTCTTCAAAAAGCATTTTGGCCCGTCCGGCATGTTGGGCGTGCTGGTGCCGGAGGAATACGGAGGCGCGGGCTTAGGCTACCACGAATATGTGGACACCATCGTGGAGGTGGCGCGGGTCTGCGGCAGCATCGGCCTCAGCGTGGCCGCGCACAACTCGCTCTGCACCGGCCACATCATGTACTTCGGTAACGACGCACAGAAGAAGCGCTGGCTCACCAAGCTCGCTACCGGCGAATGGCTCGGCGCTTGGGCGCTCACCGAGGCCGGCACCGGCAGCGACGCCATGCGCATGGCCACCACCGCTAAGAAGGAAGGGAAGGAGTGGGTGCTGAACGGTACCAAGAACTGGATCACCCACGGTATCAGCAGCGATGTGGTGGTGGTGATGGCCCGCACCGGCGAACTGCTGGACAGCAAAGGCATGACGGCCTTCGTGGTGGAGCGCGGAACGCCCGGAATGAAGGGTGGCAAAAAGGAGAACAAGCTCGGCATGCGCGCCAGCGAGACCGCCGAGGTGATCTTTCAAGATTGCCGCATCCCGGAGGAGAACGTGCTCGGTGAAGTAGGGCAGGGGTTCCAGCAGGCCATGAAGGTGCTCGACGGCGGAAGGATCAGCATAGCAGCGCTTTCGCTTGGCATCGCGAAGGGCGCATTAGACGCCAGCGTGGCCTATTCCAAGGAGCGGCACCAGTTCGGCAAGCCCATCTCGGATTTCCAGGCCATCAGCTTCAAGCTCGCCGACATGGCCACACGCATCGAAGCCTCCGAGCTGCTTATCCGCCAGGCTTCGGACATGAAGAACAAGGGCCAGCGCATGACCAAGGAAAGCGCCATGGCCAAGTACTACGCCAGCGAGGTGAGCGTCTACGCCAGCACGGAGGCCGTGCAGATCTTCGGCGGCTACGGCTATACCAAGGATTTCCCGGTGGAGAAGTTCTATCGCGACAGCAAGCTCTGCACGATCGGCGAGGGTACTTCGGAGATCCAGAAGCTGGTGATCAGCAGGGAGGTGTTGCGGTAGGGGATCGGATCCGCGTGATGGGCCTTGGTAGAAATGCCTTTTTGTTCTCAAAGAACAGAACCAAAGAAACTTTGACTATCTTTGCCCCGTTCAACGCAAACCGATGACCGTGAAAGAGACCAAACTGACCAAGGACCAACAGGAACTCATTGAGCGCGTGGGGGTCATTTTCGAAGGCAGTGGCATGGCTCCGGCACCGGCCCGCGTGTCCGCCTTGTTGATCGTGACCCCTGAGGCTGAGCTGCCCTTTGATGACATCAGCCGCTTGCTCAAACTGAGCAAGAGCGCCACCAGCAATGCCCTGAATTTTTTGATGAACATGGGCAAGGTGGAGTACATCACCAAGCCGGGCGAGCGCAGGCGCTACTTCCGCGTAAGGGTGATGTCCTGGAAGGAGGACATGCTGAAAGCATTTCAGGGACTCTCTGCCATGAGCACCGCATACAAGGACGTGCTGGCCCAGCGGCCGAAGACCACGCGGGATTTCAACCGCGGCCTGACCGACATCGCGGCCTTCATCGACCACATGGTCGAGGAACTGCCCGAGCTCTTCAAGAAGTGGGAGCAGAAGCGCTAACGTTTTTTTTGCGCTGGTAAGTTCCTTAAACACAGAACAAAAGAGTAAGTACCAAACCGATGATCTCAATTAGAACAAAAAGCAACCTGATGGCCCTTTTCGCCATGCCGCTCCTGCTCGTACTTGGAGCACCAACGGCTTCCGCACAGGAGACCATGGACCTGAAGGCGATCCTGCAACAGGCCGTTGAGCACAACACCAACGTGCGCAAAGCCGCGATGGACCAGGATGCAGCCCGCTACAAAGTGGCGGAGACCCGCGCCGACGGTCTTCCACAGATCACCGCGCAGGCCGACCTGAGCTACTTCCCCAGTATTGCCACGCAGCTTTTGCCGGGCGAGATCATCGGACAGCCGGGCACACAGGTGCCGGTGCAGTTCGGCACCAAGTACAACGCCACGGTGGGCGGCAAGGTCACGCAGATGCTGTACGACCAGCGCTTCCTCACCGGAATGCAGGCGGCCAAAGGTGCTGCGGAGCTCTACGAACTGCTGCATCTACAGACCGAGGAACAGGTGGTCTACGAAGTGGCCACGGCCTACTACCAAATCATGGACCTGGAGGCCCAGCAGGCCAGCGTGGACAGTCAATTGGTGACCATGACGGAGCTGGAACGCATCACCCAGCTGCAGGTGGAGAACCAGTTCAAGCGCAAGCTGGACCTGCAACGCGTGCAAGTGAACCGCCAGAACGCCGTGACACAGCGTGACGGCCTTGCGCTGGGCGCGGAACAACAGGTGAACTACCTGAAAGTGCTGATGGGCATGCCGGTATCGGCGGAGCTCGTATTGGCACAACCCGCCAACATGGGCGTCGGCAAGCCCCAGCCTGCGGGCGGATCCCTTTCCGCAGGTCGCACGGACATCAAGGTGCTGGAGCAGCAGATCACCTTGCAGGACCTGAACATCCGCGCCACCCGTGCGGGATACGTGCCAACGCTCAGCGCCTTCGGCTCGCTGAATTACCAGGCACAGCGCAACGAGTTCAACTTTTTCAACAGCGATCAGGACTGGTTCCAAAGCGCCACCATCGGCGGCACACTGGCCATCCCTATTTTCGACGGGCTGCGCAAGTACAACAAGGTGGCCCAGCAAAAGGTGGCGCAATTGCAGTACCAGGCCGACCTGGAACACACCGGCAACGCGCTGGCCATGGAAGAGCGCAACGCTATCGCGGCGCTGGACAACAGCTGGAGCACGGTGGAAGCGCAGGCCAGCAATCTGGTGCTTGCACAGAATGTGTACAGCCAGACCAACAGCCTGTACGAGGAAGGCATCTCACCGCTCACCGACCTGCTCAATGCCGACCAAGCCCTGAGCGATTCACGCACGGCCTACCACAGCGCCACGCTCAAATACAAACTCGCCGAACTGGACCTGCTCAAAGCACAGGGCGGACTTAAAACCCTGATCCAATGAGCAACGACACCACTGCACCATCGAACAAGAAGAACGGAAACAAGACCATGAAAAAGATCATTTGGACATCGGCCATCGTCGCGCTGATCGTACTGGCCGGCTTTAAACTGAACGCCAACCAGGAAGAAACGAAGGCTGAAGCCGCACTCAGTGAAAAGGTGAGCGAAAGCATCCCGGTGGACCTCGGCACTGCGGAACTGGAGACATTGAAAGACGCCTATACCGCAAGTGGAAGTTTGGAAGCGGCTGTGGACATCAGCATTGTTTCGGAAACACAGGGCACCATTATCCGCCTGCTGCACAAGAAGGGCGACCGTGTGCGCAAAGGAGAATTGCTGGCCCAAGTGGAAAGCAGCGCGCAGAACGCCGAAGTGCTGGCCATGCGTAACCAGTTCAAGAAAGCCGAAGCGGACTTGAAGCGGGCGCAAAACATGGCGGCTGGCGGTGCCATGACCGAACAACAAGTGGAGCAGGCGGACCTCGCCATGCGCAACGGCGAAGCCCAACTGAAGGCTGCCGAGGACAAGCTGCGGAAAACATCCATCACCGCGCCGGTGAGCGGCTACATCAACGACGACCATGTGCAGCTCGGTTCCTACATCAACCCCGGCATGGCCATGTTCCAACTGGTGGACATCAGCACCCTGAAGCTGAACGTGAAAGTGCCCGAAAGCCGTGTGTTGGACATGGCCAAAGGAAAATCCGTGGACATCACTCTGAAGGTGCTGCCCTCCACTACGTTCTCCGGCACCATCATCTCGGTGAGCATGAAGGCCGATGACGCCTTGAAGTACGACACCGAGATCGAGCTGAAAAACGAAAAGGGCAGTCCGTTGAAGGCCGGTATGTACGCCGTTGCCACCTTCAAGGAGCAGAGCGACAAAACCTTTCTCACCGTGGACCGGAATGCGCTTGTGGGCAGCGTGAAAGCACCGCAGGTCTATGTGGTCCGGGACAGCATCGCCCGCCTGCGCGATGTGGTGATAGGGCAGGTGACCGCCGACAAAATGGTGATCGAGAGCGGCCTCGAAGCCGGTGACCGCGTGGTCCTCAGCGGCCAGATCAACCTGACCGACAGCACCAAGGTCCGCGCCATCGCGCACTGACCCCAAACCTTACAACACTATGAAGATCACACGTCTTTCGATCACCCGGCCCACGCTTGTGGTGGTGGTGATGACCCTTTTGGTCGGGCTTGGCCTGTTCACCTATGGTGCGCTCAACTACGAGCTGCTGCCCAAGATCACCTCGCCCGTACTGTCTGTAAGTACGGCCTATCCCGGCGCTTCGCCCGGCGAAGTGGAGAACACGGTTACGAAGAAATTAGAGGATGCGCTCTCCTCGCTGGAAGGCGTGAAAAAGATGAGCTCCACAAGTATGGAGGGCTTCTCCTTGATCACCGTGGAACTGGTGAACGATGCCGATGTGGACCTTGCCTTGCAGGACGCACAGCGTAAAGTGAACGCGATCCTCGGCGACATGCCGGATGAAGCGAAGACGCCCTCGTTGGGCAAGTTCGACATCAGCGCAATGCCGATCATGAACCTCGGCGTCGCCGCTCAGGTGCCGCCGACGGAACTCTATGATCTGGTGAAGAACAAAGTGCAACCCGCGTTGGCGAAGATCCCCGGCGTGGCACAGGTGAACATCCAAGGTGGGCAGGAGCGCGAGATCATCGTGAACGTGGATGCCGACCGATTGGTGGCCTTCAAGTTGAACATGAGCGATGTGACTGCCGCAGTGCGCTATGACAATGTGGATTTTCCCACCGGGAAGGTGAAGCGCGCGGACGGCCAGACCCTGATCCGCTTGAGCGGCAAGTACACCACCGTTCAGCAGTTGAACGACCTGGTAGTGAAACGGCGCGTGGACGGCTCCTTGATCCACCTTTACGAACTGGCGGAGGTGAAGGATGGCGAGAAGGACCCGGAGATCCTCAGTCGTGTGGACGGAGCTGACGCGATCGGCCTTACCATACAGAAACAGACGGACGCTAACGCCGTGACTTTGAGCGAGGAGGTGCGTGCGCGGATCGCCGAATTGGAAAAGACCTACGCCACAGCCGGGCTCAACTTCAGCATTCCATCGGACACCTCAGAGTTCACGCTGGAGGCGGCTGACCACGTGATCTTCGATCTGCTGCTCGCCGTGGTGCTGGTAGCCCTGGTGATGCTGCTCTTCCTGCACAGCATCCGTAACGCTGTGATCGTGATGCTCGCAGTGCCCGCGGCGTTGATCGCCACGTTCACCATGATGTATTTGATGGACTTTTCGCTGAACCTGATGTCCCTGCTCGGCCTTTCGCTGGTGGTGGGCATCCTCGTGGACGATGCGATCGTGGTGGTGGAGAACATCCACCGGCACATGGAAATGGGCAAGTCCGCAGCACAGGCGGCTTATGACGGCATCCGCGAGATCGGCCTCACGGTGATCTCCATCACCCTGGTGATCGTGGCGGTGTTCCTGCCCATCTCGCTCACCGGCGGCATGATCAGCGACCTGCTGTTCCAATTCTCCCTCGTGGTGGCAACGAGCACGCTGCTCAGCCTGTTCATCGCCTTCACCATGGTGCCGCTGCTTTCCTCGCGTTTCGCGAAGTTGGAGCACCTCAACGACAAAACCGTGATGGGCCGCTTCTTCCTCTGGTTCGAGCGTGTGCTCACCAGCATTGAGAAAGGCCTTACCGATCTGCTGCAATGGTCCTTCGGCCACAAGCGCTGGTTGTTCGGGATCACGCTCGTTATGCTGATCGGCTCTTTCGCCTTGGTGGGCATGGGCTTCATCGGCGCGGAATTCGTCGCGGCCGGTGATCGTGGCCAGTTCTACGTGCGTGTGGAACTGCCCAAGAACGCAACATTGGAGCAGACCGATCAGATGACGAAGCAGGTGGAGCATTTCCTTGCGGAGAACCACTTGGTAAAGAGCATCGCCACCACGGTCGGCCAAGCGAGCGGTCGTATGAGCACTACTTCAACGCCGTACATGGCCGAGGTGAACGTAAGCTTGGTAGCGGCGGAAGAGCGCACCCAAAGCACCGCACATTTTGCACGGGAGACGAAGATAGCGCTGGAAGAAAAGTTCGCCGGTGCCAAGTTCAGCACAGTGCCCGTGAACATCATGGGCAGCGCTGACGAGGCACCTGTGAACGTGATCGTGCAAGGCCCCGACCTCGATAAGCTGATCGCTGCGGCACCCTTGGTGATGGATGCCGTGCGAAAGGTCAGAGGCACCGCGGAACTGAAGACCACTGTGGAAGGCGGGAACCCGGAGATCGACGTGCAAGTGGACCGCGCCAAGATGGCCGCCCTCGGCCTCACCATTGACAAGGTGGGCGGCAATATGCGCGCGGCCTTCAGTGGTGACCGCAGCACCAAGTACCGCGATGGCGACAACGAGTACGACATCGTTGTGCAACTCGATGGATTTGACCGCCGTGCGGCAGCCGACGTGGGGGCACTGACGTTGATCAACGAGGACAAGGAGGCCATTCAGGTCGGTCAGTTCGCCAACATCGGCGAGACCACCGGTCCTTCCAAGCTGGAGCGCATTGACAAGGTTCCTTCACTCTCCGTGCAGGCGCAGGTGTTGGGCCGCCCGGTAGGAACCGTTGGAGAAGAAGTGAAGCAGGCCGTGGGCAAGCTGGACCTGCCCGACGGGGTAACCGTGAAGATGGGCGGGCAGTTGGAGCAACAGGGTGAAGCCTTCGGAAGCCTTGGCCTCGCTTTGCTGGCGTCGCTCGTTCTCGTGTACCTGATCATGGTGGTGCTGTACGACAACTACGTGCATCCGCTGGTGGTGATGTTCTCGCTGCCGTTGGCGATCATCGGCGCATTTATCGCGCTGGCGCTCGCCAAACAATCGCTCAGCATCTTCTCCATCTTGGGCTTGATCATGTTGATCGGACTTGTGGCGAAGAATGCGATCCTGGTAGTGGACTTCACCAACCAGATGATCGCCGCCGGGCAGGACGTGAAGACCGCTTTGGTCCACGCTGTGCAGACCCGCTTCCGCCCCATCCTGATGACCACGCTCGCCATGGTGTTCGGCATGATGCCGATCGCCTTGGCCACCGGTGCCGGTGCGGAATGGAAGAACGGCCTCGCTTGGGTGCTCATCGGCGGGTTGACCAGCTCGATGTTCCTCACGTTGCTCGTGGTGCCGGTGATCTACTACCTCTTCGACCGCATCATGGAGCGCTTCGGCTGGAACAAGAAAACGGTGATCGAACTGAACGATGATGAACTCCACAACAGCGAGGTGATGGAAGCGCTGAAGAAGAAGAAGGAGACGCGGACCAACGGAGTTGCAGGAAGGGAGGTCTCTGGCGACCCCGCGATCGCATAGCACGGCATGACCGCACGTCCGTGATCGCCAGCGCGGGTGGGCAAGACAAGTGGAAGGAACAACAACAAACAAAAAACGAACAAAAGATGAAGACCAACATTTTCCTCGCGACAGCGCTCACCATGGTGCTGTTCACAACGAATGCAAATGCGCAAAAGGGACTCTCCTTCAGTGTGAAGACGATGGCGGAGAATTCATGGATGTTGAACAAGGACGACATGGATAGCGATGACCTGAATTACAAATTCACATTTGCACCTGCGGTCGGGTTGGGTATCGGTTACGGGATCACGGATCATTTCGGGCTTGGGGTGGATGGGATCCTCTCCTTCCAAGGCCAACGCTACAAGGTGGATGATGCAGTGTTCATCCAACGCAACAACTATTTGAAGATCCCTTTGATGTTCATCTATAATACAAACTCTGAGAAGTTTGTGTCCATCGTGTTGAAAGCAGGGCCGCAGATCGGGATCCTGATGGGTTCCAAGTTACTGGATGAGGATCTGGACAAGATCAATGGTGATACGAAGAGCAACTACGAGGACCTTGACTTTGGTGTTATGCTCAACGCGGGGGTTGCCTTCCGAATTTCCGATGTGTTCAGGATCAATGCCGGACTTCGCGGGGACTTCGGGTTCGGCAATACGGAGAATGAGGACCGCTTGGGCTATCCTGCCGACAGGGCCTCAACCCATAACTTGACCACCGGTCTGGAACTGGGCGTTTCCTATTTCCCGCATTGACCGCTCAACGTTTCAGGTCCCGATCATTTGAACGAGATCCGGGACCGCACTTTTCAACCTGCCTCAAACCAATTGCATGAGACTGACCGCCATTCTTCTGATCTGCATCTTCCACGGAACTCTTCTTGCCCAGAACACCACCCTTAGCGGCAGCTTGCGCGATGCAAAGACCGGCGAGGAGCTGATCGGCGCCACCATCCGCATCAATGCGGTGCAGGCCGGCGTGTCCACCAACGTTTATGGATTTTATTCCCTCACCGTGCCGAAAGGCAGCTATGACGTCACTTACGCCTATATCGGGTACGAGCCGCTCAGCGAAAAGGTGGACCTCAATGCCGACGTGGTGAAAAACGTGGAACTGCAACCGGCCAACGAGCAGTTGAATGCCGTGGAAGTTACCGGGAAGAAGGCCGATGCGAACATCCGCAGCACTGACATGGGATTGGTGCGGCTTGAGATGAAGGACGTGAGGACCATGCCCGTGCTCTTCGGTGAAGTGGACGTGATGAAGACCATCCAACTGATGCCGGGCGTGCAGCAAACGGGCGACGGCAACACCGGCTTCTATGTGCGCGGCGGCGGCCCGGACCAGAACCTGATACTTCTGGACGAGGCTCCGATATACAATGCCAGCCACCTGCTCGGCTTCTTTTCCGTGTTCAACGGCGACGCCGTGAAGAGCGTGGACCTGATGAAGGGGGCCATCCCAGCGCGATACGGCGGACGCCTTTCATCGGTACTGGACGTTACGATGAACGACGGCAACTCCAAGGAGATGAAAGTGCATGGCGGCATCGGCCTCATCGCCTCCCGGCTTACCGTGGAAGGGCCGATCGTGAAGGACAAGGGTTCTTTCATCGTGAGCGGCAGGCGCACCTATGCCGACCTCTTCCTCAAGTTGAGCAACAACGAAGGCATCAACAGCAGCAAGCTCTATTTCTACGACGTGAACGTGAAGGGCAACTACCGGCTCGGCAAGAAGGACCGCTTCTTTCTCTCCGGATATTTCGGTCGAGATGCCCTGGGCTATAAGGACGATTTCGGCTTCGATTGGGGGAACATCACCGGGACGCTGCGCTGGAACCACCTCTTCAGCAACAAGCTCTTCGTGAACACCTCTTTCATCGCCAGCAATTACGACTACAAATTCAACGTCGGCTTCAACGACAACGACATCGCGCTTTCCAGCGGCATCCGCGAGTACAACTTGAAGAGTGACTTCTCCTACTACGCCAACAGCAAGAACACCATCCGCTTCGGCTTCAATGCTATGCACCATGCCTTCCAGCCGGGCAAATTCACCACCAGCAGCGCACGTTCCAACGACCTCATTATCCCGGAGAAGTTCGCTTTGGAAGGCGCGATCTATGTGAGCAACGAGCAGAAGGTCTCGGACCGGTTCAGTCTGGATTATGGTCTGCGCATCTCCGGTTTCAACTTGATGGGTCCTGGTGAAGCACGCACCTACGCGCCGGGCGGCGAACTCCCGCTCTCCACGGTGGATTACACCAGCGGGGAATCCATCAAAACGTATTGGGGTCCGGAGCCAAGACTCTCCGCCAGCTATGTTATAACGGAATTCTCCTCGGTGAAGGCGGCCTACAATCGCACCCGGCAGTACATCCACATGCTGAGCAACGCAGGCACCGGCGCCCCTACGGACCTGTGGTATCCCAGCACCAACAACATTGAGCCGCAAGTGGGCGACCAGATCTCATTAGGCTATTTCCGCAACCTCAAGATGAACACGTACGAGACCAGCGTGGAGGTGTACTACAAGGACATGCAGAACCTGATCGACTACAAGAACGGCGCGGACATTCTGCTGAACCCGAACGTGGAAAGCGAACTGCTCTACGGCAAGGGCAAGGCGTATGGTGTGGAGTTCTTCGTGAAAAAGACGAAGGGGAAGCTCACCGGTTGGATCGGCTACACCCTTTCCCGCTCCGAACGTACCATGGCGGAGCTGAACAACGGCAACGCCTATCCCAACCGCTACGACCGCACACATGACGCCTCCGTGGTGGCCATGTACCAGCTGAACGACAAGTGGAAGATCAGCGCCGCGTGGGTCTATGCGACGGGCAACGCGGTCACCTATCCGGAGGGCCGCTATGAGTATGCGGGGCAGGTGGTGAGCGTCTATGGCGAACGCAACACCAGCCGCATGCCAGCATATCATCGCTTGGACCTTTCGGCCACGCTGCAGGCGAAGAAGACCGAGAAGTTCAGCTCCAGCTGGAATTTCGCCGTCTATAACGCATACGCCCGCCAGAACCCGTACCTCATCGGATTCCGGGAGAATGAGGACAACCCCGGCATCACCGAGGCCTATCAGGTCGCGCTGTTCAGCATCATCCCGTCGGTTACCTACAATTTCGAATTTTGAACATGAAGGACTTCATCAAACTTCTCGTGGCCTTCACCGCCATCGCGATCTTCAGCAGTTGTGAGAAGGTGATCGACCTGCCTGTGGCCGACGCAACGCCGCACCTGGTGGTGGAGGGCAATGTGTTCGACGGCCCCGGCCCGTTCACTGTCCACCTCACCCGCACGGCATCGTTCTATAACTCCGATCCGCCGCCGAGCGTTCAAGGTGCGCATGTCCGCATCTCCGATTCCGTAGGCAATTCGGAAGACCTTTCCGAAGGCGCGAACGGGATCTATACCGCCAGCGCCCTCACAGGCGTTCCGGGCCGTACCTATTTCTTGGACGTGGAGAGCGAAGGCAAGACGTACACCGCCAGCAACACCATGCCCGAGCCGGATCCCATCGACAGCATCACCTACGAATATTTGGACAGTACGGACTATGCCTTTCTGGATACGGAGGACTTCGGGCAATACCTCACCCTGTACCACACGGACCCGGCCGGGATCGACAATTTCTACCAAGTACGGCTGTACAAGAACAGCGAGTTGGACAAACCGCACACCACGAAGAACACTTACTCGGACCGCCTGTTCGACGGGTTACAGCGTGAGAGACGCCTATTGGGGCACCCATTCCATCCGGGCGATACCGTCACGGTGGAACTATGGTCGATCGATCGCGCAGCGTATGATTTCTACACCACCCTGAACAGCGTTTCGGACAACAACGGGGGAGGACCGTTCGCCGGTGTGCCGGACAATCCGATCACCAACCTCACCAACGGAGCCTACGGCTTCTTCGGAGCTTCAGCTGTGACACAGAGCACGGTGGTGATCCAGTGAGGTAGAACAGGAACATGAATTTCGCCAGCAACAATTGGGCAGGTGGCGCACGGCCAAAAGGTGGCGGCCTTGGTCCAAATGGACCGCGGTTCGCGGCAGCCGCATGCCTTTTGTGCTGTTCGATCCTCGGATCTTTCGAGGCAGACCAGATCAAGTATCCAATTGCTTCCACATGGACCCCTTACTGAAGAACATCATCTGGGTGGCCTTCGTAGCCGCCGTGGCCGCGCTGCTGCTCTTCCTTGTCCGCAAGGGCTTCAACCGGTTGGCCGAACGCGGCCAGTGGTACGGACAGGACCACGCTTCGACGTTCAACTCGCTGCGGCGGGTCTTCAGCGTGTGCATCCTGCTTATCGCTGCGCTGCTGGTGAGCTACGTGTTCTTCGAGAAGAAGGTTTACGTGTACCTGAACGAGAACCTCATGAAGGTGATCTACCTCAGCATCATCATTCCCGGCACACTCATCTTCAGCATCGGGTCCAAGCTCGTGTTCGATCGCATGCGCATGCGTTCCGGCTCCGATGCCACCACCTACAAATTCATGCGTTACCTCGTGGTGGCGGGCATCTACATCCTTGGGATCTTTCTCGCCAGCTTTGCCTTTCCGGACCTTCAACGGTTCGCAACATCGGCCATGGCCGGCGCTGGGATCATGGCGGTAGTCATCGGGTTTGCCAGCCAAGAGGCCATATCCAACATCATTGGCGGTATGTTCATCGTGATCTACAAGCCTTTTCGCATCGGCCATGTCGTGAAACTTTCCGAAGACCTCGTGGGTGAAGTGGAGGATATCACCTTGCGGCATACGGTGATCAAGAATTACCAGAACAAGCGGATCGTGGTTCCCAATGCGATCATGAACAAGGAGCGTTTGGTGAACTATGACCTGGGCGAGAAGCGCACCTGCTCGTGGGTTGAAGTAGGCATCAGCTACGGATCCAGCATCGAGCGGGCAAAGGAACTGGTACGCCAGGAATGCATGACGCATCCGTCCTTGCTCGATACACGAACTCCGTTGGCCAAGGCGAACAACGACCCCGTGGTGATCGTGCGGGTGATCGGTCTGAACGATTCCGCCGTCACGCTTCGCGCATGGACCTGGGCGAAGGACTATCCCACCGCGTTCGTGATGCGTTGCGAGCTCTACGAATCGATCAAATTGCGCTTCGATGCCGAGGGCATCGAGATCCCGTTCCCGCACCGCACGGTGTATGTGAAACACCAAACGGGCGGTCCCGTTCCTGAACTACACGCCATGATCTGAACTCTACGCGGAATGTGAACCATGACCTCGTGCGACATCCGTATGGTCCGCGAGCACCAAGGCCACTCCATCAGCTTGCAAGGCCGCCACTCATTGGAGCGGAGCGGACGAGGGTCGATACAGCTTGACCGGGCCATACCGGTACATGAACGTTTGCGGATCCAGGTGCAAGCCTTCCACGGCTACGGCGAGAGCCTGATCGACTACAACCACAGCCAAACAACGCTGGGCATTGGTATCCCGCTGCTGCAATGGATGTGAACTCCTTCCGTAGCAACGCGCGCGCTACTCGTAACGCAACGCTTCGATGGGGTGCAGTTGCGCCGCCTTGCGTGCCGGGAAGAAACCGAAGATGACGCCGATGGCGAAGGAAAAGCCGAAGGCCATGGCCACGGAAGCAAAGGACACTGTGGTTTCCCAGTTCAAGGCTTGGCCGGCAAGTTCTGCGATCACATACCCGAGGATGATCCCGATGATCCCACCGATCAAACTGAGCAAGACCGCCTCGACCAGAAACTGGATCAAGATGGCCTGACCGGGTGCGCCCACGGCCAAACGCAAGCCGATCTCCCGTGTGCGTTCGGTGACCGAGACCAGCATGATGTTCATGATCCCGATGCCTCCCACGATCAACGATATGGAGGCGATGGTGGCCAGCAACAAGGTGATCATGCCCGTGATGGAACCCATGATATCCATGATCTCCTTCTGGGTACGGATGGTGAACGCGGGCTCCCGGCCGCTGACCTTCTCCAATCGGTTCAAGAGCACATCGTCGATCTCGGCTTTTGCGGCATCCACGCTCTCCTCGCTCATGGCGGACGCCATGATGGTCATGGCATAGTCGATCCCCAGAATTCGCTTCTGCACCGATCTGAACGGGGCGATGATCACATTGTCCTGATCCTGCCCGAAGCCACCTTCGCCTTTTTCCTTGAGCACGCCCAATACGCGGAATGGCATCTTGTTCACCCGCAATATCTGTCCGATGGACGCTTGTTCCCCACCGAACAGATCATCGGCGACCGTCTTGCCGATGACACACACCTTCTTCAATGACTTGCCGGTCTCATCGTCAAAGGCCTTACCGAAGACAACCTCGTGGTTCTGGATGTGGAAGTAGTCAGCATAGGCTCCGGTGATCGGGGTCAGGCTATTGGCCGAACCATTGACCAACTGCACCTGCGATTGGACCATCGGACTGATGTACTTGACCGACGGGGAATACCGGAGGATCTCCTTCACATCCCGTTCTTCCAATATGGTCAAGCTGCCTGCTCCACGATCCACGCCACTACGCGAAGAAGTCCCTGGTGAGATGGCGATCAAATTGGATCCGAGTTTCCCGAGTTCACCTTTGATGCTCTCCTCTGATCCTTTGCCCACGGCCAACATCCCGATCACAGCCCCCACCCCGATGATGATGCCGAGCATGGTGAGCAAGGCGCGCGTGCGGTTCCGGTTGATGGACCGCAACGCCGATCTGAACATGTCGCGTGGATTCATGGCTTTGTGGTCGTTGTGCTGGTTCGTGACTTTTCCTCAGCCTTGCGCGCTTCTTCTTCGGCTTGTTCTGCCACCAGTTGTTCGTACATCACATCGGCCCGTAGCGGAACCGCGATGGGCTCATCGGACTCGATCCGGCCATCGCGCATGTACACCCTTCGCTTCATGAACTTGGCAATGTCCTCTTCGTGCGTCACCATCACGATCAGGATCCCCTTGTCATTCAGTTCCTGCAACAACTGCATGACCTGATAGCTTGTCTTCGTGTCGAGATTCCCGGTGGCCTCATCGGCGAAAATGACCTTGGGGTCGTTCACCAGGGCCCGCGCAATGGCCACGCGCTGCTGCTGCCCTCCCGAAAGTTCATTGGTCTTGTGGTGCAGCCGATCGCCCAAACCTACCTGCTTCAGTGCCTCAATGGCGCGTTCCCTGCGCTCGTCCGAGGAGACGCTCGGATTGTAGAGCAACGGAAGTTCCACGTTCTCGATGCAAGTGGTCTTCGGAAGTAGATTGTAGGATTGGAAGATGAAACCGAACTGTCGGTTCCGGATCCTGGAGATCTCTTCTTTGGTGCGACCGCTCACCAGTTCACCGTCCAGGAGGTATTGTCCGCTGGTCGGTTCATCCAAGCAACCGAGGATGTTGAGGAAGGTGGATTTCCCACTGCCGCTGGCACCCATCAAGGCCACGAATTCGCCATCGTGGATCTTTAGCGAGACTTCGCGAACGGCGCGCACTTCATTCGGCCCCGGGTTGAAGGTCTTGCTGATCTCAACGGTCTCGATGATGCATCGTCCCGCGCTCATTTCTTATCGGTATTCGGGCTGAAGATGCTCGTGTTATCCTCGCTACCGTCCAGGATATCGATGGCAATGCGAAGGATGATCTCGCGCCCCTCCAGATCAGGAGCGTCGATCGCACTTCTGAAGCCATTGTCAAAACCCGGTCGCACCGGAACTTCTTCCAGGCTCTGTCCATCCTTCAACCAAATGGACCGCCCTTTCTTTTGCGCAAGCGCTTTGATCGTATAGCCCTCCTGCTTGAGCAAGCGCGCATCCTCTGCCGCTATCGCCAGATCGATCGCGGTGTTCGCAATGGTGAGTGCTGGAGGATTCTCCACGGTCTTGATCACCAACGTGGCTGTCATACCGGGCAGGAGCTTCAGCTCGGCGTTCTCGATCAGGATGATCACTTTGTAGGTGACCACGTTCTGTACTTCGATGGGCTGCAATTGGATCTGGTCCACCACACCGGCGAATGTTTCGTGGGTGTAGGTATCCACCGTGAACTCCACATTCTGCCCGATGCGCACTTGCCCGATGTCGGCTTCATCCACGCTGGCCTCGATCTTCATCTTGGTCAGGTCGTTGGCAATGCGAAAGAGCGTTGGTGTGGCAAAGGAGGCCGCCACTGTTTGGCCCACGTCCACGTTCTTGGAGATCACGATCCCATCGATCGGAGAGATGATGGTGGCATAGCTCAGGTTGATGGATGCTTTGTCCGCCTGCAAGCGCATCAGGTCCAAGTTCGCTTTGGCATTCTCCAGTTCCACCTCGTCCCGCTCCAGGTCCGCGTGTGTGACCGCTCCGCCGGCAAGAAGGCGCACGCTTCGGTCGAAATTGAGCTGGGCCTGCGTCAGGGCGACTTCTGCCTTCGTGATGTTGGCCCTGCTCTCGCGCACGGTTGCCTGTAAGTTTCGCATGTCCATCCGCGCGATGACCTGGCCCTTTTTCACTTTCGCATTGTGATCGGTGAAGACCTCATCGATGATCCCCGAAACCTGTGTACCCACATCGACCACTTCGATCGGATTGATGGTGCCCGTGGCCGATACCTCTTGGAACAGTGACCCGATCTCGATCCTCTCCGTCGTGAAGTCCACGACCACCTCTGGCCTGTTGGCGATGACATAAGCGGCTACAGCCCCGATACCGACCAGGATCAAGGCCCACGTGAGCAGTCGCCCTCTGCGTTTCTTCTTTTGCTCGGTTCCGGTGGATTTGTTCATGGTCTATCGTATTGGACTTTGCTCAGCTTCAAGTATTCAAAATGCCGTCCACCCCGCGTCCGCAACGATCACATCGCCGTTGATGAAGCTCGATCGGTCGCTGGCCAGAAAGAGCACGATCTCCGCAATTTCCTGCGGCTTACCGGTACGCGGATTGGTGGCCGTGGCCGAGAAGATCTGCTGTTGCGCCAAGGGCGAGATCTTCGCCATGTCGAGCGATTCGGTGATGTTGGTCTCCACGCCGCCCGGTGCCACCGCGTTGCACCGTATGCCCGACTTGGAATACATGTAGGCCGTGTTCTTGGTCAGTCCGACCAAAGCGTGCTTGCTTGCCGTGTATGCTGCGCCAGCTCTTGCGCCGCGCACACCACCGATCGATGCGATGTTGATGATGTTGCCGTGCCTCTGTTCCAGAAAACCTTTCACGGCATGTCGCATGGCCTGCATGGGTCCGGTAACATTGACGTCCATGATCGTCTGCCAGAGCGCGTCCTTTACTTCGCCAACGGGAGAGAAATCATCCATCAATCCCGCATTGTTGACGAGTACATCCAAGCCGCCCAAGGTCATCTTACAGTGATCGAACATCCGATCGATGTCCTCTGGTTTTCCCATATCGACCGGAAGCGTTTCCAGTTTGCCAGCGAGTTGCTTGGAGCCTGCACCCAATTCTTCGAGCCGATCTTTCCGTATGTCAGTAGCCAGTACGTTGGCCCCTGCCGATAGCAGGCTCATGGTGATCGCCTTGCCTATTCCTGATCCCGCACCCGTGACGATGCAGCGTTTGTTCTTCAGTGTGTCCATGTCTTCGTGCTTCTTTCTGATGGTTCCTTAGAAGCGGAACATGTACCCCATCGTGTCTCCGATACTGCAACAGTGTACGAAGGATGGGTATACAGCCTTGCTCCGGATGATGTCTTCTCGAGCTGCATTACGAATCACAAAGTTATGTTACTTAAAACGTCTTTCAAAACTAATAACGTAATATTGCACTTAACCTGTACCAATGTCGTCCACCACCAACACCTCCAGTGACCCACGCACCGCGATCCTATCCGCAGCGAAAGACCTGTTCTGGAAGTACGGGATCCGGCGCGTCACCGTGGAGGAGATCAGCAAGGAGGCCGGCATCAGTAAGATGACCTTCTACCGCACCTTCTCCAATAAGCAGGAGGTGGCCGCTGCGGTGCTGACCGATGTGCTCGATTCATCCATGCAACGCTACCGAGCAGCTATGGATAGCGATGCACCCTTCGAGGAGCGTATCCGCGAGGTGGTCCTGTTGAAGCACGACAATGCGCAGGTCATGAGCGATGAGTTCCTGAAGGACGTCCTTGGCGATCCCAATTCTGAGTTGGCTATCATGGCGCATTCATTCCAAGAGGAACACACCAAGATCTTCTTGGCCGACCTGCGCAAAGCCCAACGGAACGGCTGGATCCGAAAGGAGATCAAACCCGCGTTCATCCTCTTCATGTTGGAAAGGATGAATGCGCACATGTTCGATGTTGCGTTCCGTGGCATGTACAAGAACTCGCACGATGCGATCATGGAACTGACCAACTTCATGTTCTACGGGCTATTCCCGATGGATGCCCACAAGAAATGATGCGAACCGTGTTTGCCATATCCATATTCGGAACGACATTGAGTTGTCTAGCTCAAGACAGCCTCACGTTCTCAGGGCAAGCATCACTTGTTGGCAGCTACGGACCGGAAAATGCTCTGGAGTATTTCTTTGGTGCGCGATACTTGCCGGAGGTGCAGTACGAAGTGAAGATCGATTCCACGAAGCTGTTCACGGTGTTGGGCTCGGCCAACCTAAGTGCGACATCGTTCTTCCATCCTTTCACTGCAGACGTTACCGATGGAAGCATCGACCCCTACCGCGTTTGGGCACGGTACAGCACGAATCGTTATGAGATCCGGGTTGGCCTGCAGAAGATCGACTTCGGCTCTGCTACGCTCCTGCGACCGATGCAATGGTTCAACCAGATCGATCCGCGTGATCCGCTGCAGTTGACCAACGGCGTGTATGGTGCATTAGCTCGCTATTACTTCAAGAACAATGCGAACATCTGGCTTTGGGCACTGTATGGCAACGATGAGGCGCGCGGCTTGGATGCATTGCCTTCCGATCCGGATAGACCGGAGTTCGGTGGTCGGGTCCAGCTGCCAGTTCCGCGCGGCGAGATCGCGCTCAGCTATCACAACCGAACCGTGAACACCAAGTCGTTCGGGTTGATGGATGCAGCTGCAACAAGCACGGAGAACCGCATCGGACTGGATGGCAAATGGGATGTGACCATCGGCCTGTGGTTCGAGGTCTCACATGCGCACAACAGCGCGGACCTCGGTTTGCTGAGCGATCAAACGTTGATCAACATCGGCGCGGACTACACCATCGGCATTGGCAATGGGTTGAACGTGGTGGCGGAGCACTTACTATCAGCCGCGGACGATCAGCCGCTGGCATTCAACGACACCCGTCACATCACGGCGGCGACCGCCAATTATCCGATCGGCTTCACCAATACACTAAGTACCGTTGCCTACTACGACTGGAGCAGTGAGAATGCCACCTTCTTCCTCAATTTCCAACATCAGTTCCGGCGCCTGACCGGCTACTTGATGGCCTACTATAATCCAAGCACGCAAACGGGTGTGCAGCGGAACGACCTGGTACAGACCAGCTCTGGTCCAGGCATCCGCGCCATGCTCGTTTACAACCATTGAACAACCAAGGCCCCATTGACCATGAGCAACGAGAACATCATCACGATCGAGAAAGTCACCAAGCGCTTCAAAGTGGGCGAGGGCGAATTCACCGCCTTGAAGGAGATCGACCTGACGGTGAAGAAAGGTGAATTTGCAGGACTGGTGGGGCCGAGCGGATCGGGCAAGACCACCTTGCTCAACATCATCGGTTCGCTGGACAGTCCGACAGAAGGCAAGGCCAGCGTGTTGGGCCACGACATCGCCAGCCTCTCGCATAAGCAGAGCGCGCAGCTGCGGAACATGCACATCGGCTTCATCTTCCAGGTGTACAATCTGCTGCCGGTGTACACAGTGTACGAGAACGTGGAGTTCGCCCTGTTGCTACAAAAGGTGGGCGCGGCCGAACGCAAGAAGGCCGTGATGGAAGCACTGGAATGGGTGGGCATCGCAGGGCTCGCGGACAAGCGGCCGGACAAACTCTCAGGCGGCGAAGGACAGCGCGTGGCCATTGCACGTGCCATGGTGAAGAAGCCCGAACTGCTTCTTGCGGATGAACCCACCGCCAACCTCGATGCGACGAACGCACATGCCATCCTGAAAACGATGGTAAGCTTGAACAAGGAGCTCGGCACCACTTTCCTCTTCAGCACCCACGACGAAAAGGTGATGAGCTACCTGCGTCGCATCATCCACTTGCGCGATGGCTATGTGGAGAAGGACGAGAACGCAACACCCGCCTCATCATGAAACTGGCATTGCAACTGGCCTACCGGAACTTGGTCGGTGCGGGATTGCGCACGTGGTTGAACGTGATCGTGCTCGCCTTCGCCTTCCTGATGATCATCTTCTTCAACGGCCTGATGGATGGTTGGGACCGACAAGCACGGCGCGACAGCATCGCCATGGAGTTCGGGAACGGACAATTGCTGCATCCGGACTATGACCCTTACGATCCCTTCAGCATTCAGGACGGACATGGTGTGCTGAACAGCGATCAGGCTGACAAGCTCACGCCGATCCTGATCCGACAAGCTTCGGTGTATCCACAGGGTCGCATGGTCTCCGCATTGTTGAAAGGGATACCCGTGGACCAACGGATCCTGACACTTCCTACCGCGGAGTTGAAGAAGAGCGATGCAGCGATCCCGGTGATGATCGGGAAACGCATGGCCGCTTCGCTGAACGTGAAAGAAGGTGACAAACTCCTGCTGCGTTGGCGCGACAAGAACGGGACGTTCGATGCGGCCGACATGACCGTGGTACACATCTTCCAGACCGACGTTCCCGCTGTCGACAAGGGGAGCATCTGGTTGCCCATGGACAAGCTCGAAAAAATGACAGGACTGGTCGGACACGCCAGCGAATTCATCCTCTCCGAAGGCTTCGACCCTTCCGACACCGGCGGCTGGACCTACAAGTCGCAAGCTATGTTGTTGCAGGACATCACGGACATCATCGCCATGAAGAAGACGAGCAGCTCCGTGTTGTACCTGATGCTCGTCGCCATTGCCTTGATCGCGATCTTCGACACGCAGGTACTCTCCGTGTTCCGTCGGCAACGCGAGATCGGCACCTACGTGGCCTTGGGCATGACGCGCACCCAAGTGGTGGGTCTCTTCACCGTGGAAGGCAGCATGTACAGTCTGCTCGCCATGGCGGTGGGCTGCATCGTCGGCATACCGCTCTTCGTGTATCTGGCCACCACAGGCATCGCGTTCCCGACCACCACCATGGCCCAGGACATGGGCGTGGCGATATCGGATCGGATCTTCCCTGTCTTCGGAGTACAACTGGTGCTGGGTACGGTGTTGCTCGTAGTGATCGCCGCCACCATCGTGAGCTTTCTGCCTGCCCGGAAGATCGCACGGATGAACGCGGTGGAGGCCTTGAAAGGAAAACTGCAATGATCAGCAGGGTATGAAATTGGCATTGAAACTCGCGTACAAGAACCTGATCGGTGCGGGTCTGCGCACCTGGCTCAACGTGGGTGTGCTCGCCTTCGCCTACCTGATCATCCTCTTCTTCAACGGGCTCACCAACGGTTGGTCGCACCAAGCGCAACGCGATGGCATTCGTTGGGAATTCGGCAATGGGCATCTGCTCAACCCACACTACGATCCCTACGATCCGTTCAGCGTGCAGGACGGCCACGGCACGCTGGAAGGTGCGGATACGAAAGCGTTGATGCCCATGCTGGTGCAGCAGGGATCGATCTATCCCGATGGCCGCATGGTGTCGATATTACTAAAAGGGATACCCGAGGACCAAACGGAGATCGCCGTACCCATCGCCGAGTTGAAGAACAGCAGCGCTGAACTTCCGGTGATGCTGGGTGAACGCATGGCGAAGTCGATCAAGGCCGCGGAAGGCGACAAGGTGCTGCTGCGCTGGCGCGATCACAACGGCACCTTCGATGCCAAGGAAATGACCGTGGCGCACATCTTCAATACCGAGATCCCCACGGTGGACAACGGAACCGTATGGCTTCCGCTGGACACCCTGTGGCACATGACCAACCTGCAAGGCGAAGCCAGTTTGTTCGTGGCATCCGAACACTTCGACCCAGCGCAAACAGCCGGCTGGAAATTCCTGTCGCAAGAGGAATTGTTGAAGGACACGAATGACATCATCAACGCCGAGCGCTTCAGCGATGCCATCATCTACCTGATGCTGCTCGCCATCGCCTTGATCGCCGTGTTCGATACACAAGTGCTTTCGGTGTTCCGCCGCCAGCGCGAGATCGGCACCTACGTGGCACTAGGTATGACGCGAACACAAGTGGTCACGCTCTTTACCGTGGAAGGCAGCATGTACAGCATATTCGCCGTGGTGGTGGGCAGCGTGATCGGCATTCCGTTCTTCGAATACCTCGCCTCCATCGGTATCGGACTTCCGGAATCCATTCAATCCATGGGCATGATGATGGGCAAACGCATCTTCCCGCTGTTCAGCATCCAATTGATCATCGGCACGGTGCTGCTGATCGTCGCCACGGCCACACTCGTCAGTTACCTCCCCGCACGCAAGATCGCACGCATGAATGCGGTGGAAGCACTCAAAGGAAAATTGCAATGATCAAGTTCCTCTTCAAAGGCATTCTGCGCGACAAAAGTCGCAGCCTCCTCCCCATCATCATCATCCTGCTGGGTGTAACGCTCACGTTGTTGTTGAGCGGATTCCTGCGCGGTATGATGGGCGATATCGTCGATCAGAACGCCCGCTTCGATACGGGCCATGTGAAGGTGATGACCAAGGCCTATGCGGCGGAACAGGACCAACTGCCCAACGATCTGGCCATGCTCGGCTTGGACACCTTGACCCAAGGACTGTCCGCGCGTTTCCCCGACATGCAGTGGACCTCGCGAATCCGCTTCGGTGGCTTGATCGATGCACAGGATGCGGAAGGGAATTCCAAGGGACAAGGTCCCGCGTCCGGTACAGCGATCGACCTGTTGCACGACGCCAGCGGCGAGGTGGAGCGCATGAACATCCGCAGTTCGTTGGTGAGCGGCACTATACCAACGGAACCCGGTCAAGCCTTGGTGGGACATGCCCTGGCCGAGAAACTGAAGGTCGCCATCGGTGACCAGGTGATGTACTTCGGCACCACCATGAACGGCAGCATGACCTTCAAGAACTTCACCGTGAGCGGCACCATCCGCTTCGGCGCGGCCGCCATGGACAAGGGCGCGATCATCATCGACCTGGCCGATGCGCAGGAGATGCTGGACATGGCCGATGGTGCCGGTGAAGTGCTCGGGTTCTTCAAGAGCAACGCGTACGACAACGACAAAGCAGAGGCCGCGGCCAACAGCTTCAATGCACTCTACGCGAACAGCAGCGATGAATTCGCGCCGGTGATGAAGACCTTGAAACAACAGAACGGACTTGCCGACCTGCTCGACTACGCGGACCTGATGGCGGGGCTCTTCGTCTTCATCTTCATCGCCGCCATGAGCATCGTGCTCTGGAACACCGGCCTACTCGGCGGATTGCGGCGCTACAAGGAATATGGCATCCGACTGGCTTTGGGCGAAAGCAAGGGACGCATCTACGGCACCATGGTCCTGGAGGCCCTGCTGATCGGCACGATCGGATCGGTGATCGGTACGGTGCTCGGCTTGGCGGGCGTGTACTACCTGCAGGTGGTTGGCATCGACATCAGCAGCTTCCTGCAGAACTCCACCATGATGATGCCGTCGATCATGCGCGCCAAACTGACACCGGACCTCTTCTACCTCGGCTTCATCCCCGGCGTGGTGGCGATGGTACTTGGCACGATGCTTTCAGGTATCGGGATATACAAGCGCGAAACGGCCACGCTCTTCAAGGACTTGGAAGTGTGAGGAAGCCCAAGATCGATATCGAAGCACCTGTACCGTCGACCCACTGGGTCGACCTATCCAACCAACACGCACTATGAAAACCGCACTCCTCACACTTGCTTTTGCCACCATCACCGGCATAGCATCCGCACAAACTCCCGACGCTGTCGCCATCATGAACAAGGTGGACGAGAACATGAACTCGCGCACCAACGTGACCACCTCCGATATGGTGATCCACGGACGGCGCGGCGATCGCACCGTTACCTCGAAGGGCTACACGGAAGGCACCGCGCGCAGCTTCACGGAATACCTCGCTCCAGCCCGTGAGAAAGGCACCAAGATGCTGAAGCTGGACGACCGACTGTGGATCTATTCCCCCAGCACCGACCGAACGATCCAGCTCAGCGGCCACATGCTGCGCCAAAGCGTGATGGGCAGCGACCTCAGCTACGAGGACATGATGGAGGACCGCAAACTGATGGAAATGTACACCGCGAAAGTGGTCGGTGAAGAATCCTTGGAAGGTCGTGCCTGCTGGGTGCTGGAACTGACCGCCAAGGTGCCCGATGTGAGCTACGAGAAGCGCAAGATCTGGGTGGACAAGGAACGCTTCGTACCCATGAAGGAGGATCTGTTCGCCAAGAGCGGCCAACTGCTGAAACAGACCGTGATGAGCGGTGTGAAGCAGTTCGGCAAGCGTTGGTACCCTACCAAGATCAATTACAAGGACATGCTGAAGGACGGCCAAGGCACTGATTTCATCGCGACCGAGATCCTGTTCGACGTGGAGATCCCGGAGACGGTGTTCAATAAGGCTTCGCTGAAGAAGTGAAATAGTGCAGTGGCCGGGATTGCACCGATCCCCGAAAAAGCTATATTTGCGCCCCCATTGAGAAAAAGACCATGCTGATCATCCCGGTGAAAGAAGGCGAGCCCATTGATAAGGCGCTGAAGAAGTTCAAGAAGAAGTTCGAGCGCACGGGCACCTTGCGGGCTTTGCGGAAGCGCCAAGCCTTCTACAAGCCTTCGGTGGAGCGCCGTAAAGAAGTGCTGCGTGCCACCTACAAGCAGGAAAAGTACGGCGGCGAACAGTAGGGATATGTAGGGACGATTCATGCATCGCCCCCTACATGTCACCAAGACCTTGTAGACAACAAGCCTTGAAAGGCGAAAGGACCGATCGGTCTTTTCGCCTTTTTCGCATTGATGCCCGTCGAGCGCTTTCTGGAACACCTTGCCTTTGAGAAGCGCGCCAGTCCGCTTACGGTGAAGGCGTACCGCGGGGATCTGGAGCAGTTCACCCGCTTTCTGGAGGAGGAGATCGGCTTGAAGGGCCCGGCAGAGGCCACGGACAAGGCGGTACGTGGCTGGATGATGCGGATGTTGGAAGAGGGTGTGGGCACCCGCTCGGTGAACCGGAAGCTGAGCGCGTTGCGCGCCTACTATCACTTTGCCCGCACAGTGGGCGTAGTGCATGCGGACCCCACGGCCTTGATCGAACCGCCGAAGACGCCGAAGCGCCTGCCAGAGTTCGTTGCCGAGCGCAGCATGAAGATGCTCCTGGAGGAGATCCCTTGGCCCGAGGGCTTCATCGGGGAACGGGACCGCCTACTTCTGGAACTCTTGTACGGGACCGGAATGCGCTTGGCCGAACTGACAGGCCTGGTGCCGGCCGATATCGACTTCCGGCGGGGCACGGTGCGCGTGCTGGGAAAGCGGGATAAGGAACGGATCATCCCGTTGGCCACACCGTTGCTGGAGTTGCTGCGGCGCTACCTTCAAACGCGGGAGGCGTTGCCGGTCCCCCCTCCGCCCGGTACGCCCTTGCTGGTGAGGGAAGACGGACAACCCCTGCCGCGACGCACCATACAATCCCTCGTTAAGCGTTACCTTAGTGCGGTGACCACCCAGGATAAACGAAGCCCCCACGTCTTGCGCCACACCTTTGCGACCCATCTGTTGGAGCATGGTGCCGACCTGAACGCCGTGAAGGAACTGCTCGGCCATGCGAACCTTGCGGCCACTCAAGTGTATACCCACAATACCGTTGAAAAACTGAAACAGGCCCACCGGCAAGCGCATCCGCGCGGCGGGACCGGACCGACGAAAGCACCTTAAAAAAAACCGTGATATGAACGTGACCGTGCATTCCCTCCATTTCGACGCCGACATCAAGCTCATTGATTTCATCAAGGAGAAATTGAACAAGCTCACCCAGTTCCATGATAACATCCTCACCGGTGATGTGACTCTCCGGGTGGGGAGTGACGGGGAGCGGCCCGAGAACAAACATGTGGAGATCCGCTTGGCCGTGCCGGGCAACGACCTCTTCGCAAAACGTAAGGCCTCCAGCTTCGAGGAGGCGGCGGTGAACACCATCGAGGCGCTCCGCAGCCAAGTGGAGAAGGACAAGACCCGCCTGCGCGAGGTGCGCGGATAGGTCCAAGGCAAGGTGTTTACGCCCCTTATCAACCTTTAACGACGGCCATGATGAACATCGTGGCCGTCGTTATTTGGTGGCGTCGTGCTTTTGTATACATTTGCAGGCCCAATTCCGGGGGTATTGCCTCCGGAAACGGGTCGGGAACGTTCTTTTTCTTGCTGTACATGCCAATGTAGCTCAGCTGGTAGAGCAGCTGATTTGTAATCAGCCGGTCGGGGGTTCGAGTCCCTCCATTGGCTCCGTGAAAGGACCAGGGGAGATACCCAAGCGGCCAACGGGGGCAGACTGTAAATCTGCTGTCTTACGACTTCGTAGGTTCGAATCCTGCTCTCCCCACAACAACGGAGCCAAATTCCGGAAGCCCCCAACAGGTGGGGTCGACCGGCACCAAGCGGGAGTAGCTCAGTTGGTAGAGCATCAGCCTTCCAAGCTGAATGTCGCGGGTTCGAATCTCGTCTCCCGCTCTACCGCCAAGCCCTGCTTCCAGGGGCGCGGCGCAACAACGATACAACGGCCTTTGTAGCTCAGAGGTAGAGCACTTCCTTGGTAAGGAAGAGGTCGCGGGTTCAATTCCCGCCAAAGGCTCCACGACAAGGCCGACGGAATTGCCCCGCAAGGGGTGGCATGCACACGAGAAGGGATCAGCCCGGAACGAACGAACGAACAACACCAAACGACCACAATCATTTAAAGGACCATGGCAAAGGAGACCTACCAACGGACCAAGCCGCACGTGAACATCGGTACGATCGGACACGTTGACCACGGCAAGACCACGCTGACAGCAGCCATCACCAAGGTGCTGGCCGATAAAGGCTTTTCCGAAGCCCGCAGTTTCGACTCCATCGACAATGCGCCGGAGGAGAAGGAGCGCGGCATCACCATCAATACTTCACACGTGGAGTATTCTACCGAGAGCCGTCACTACGCACACGTGGATTGTCCGGGCCACGCCGACTATGTGAAGAACATGGTGACGGGTGCCGCCCAGATGGACGGTGCCATCCTCGTGGTGGCCGCTACCGATGGCCCCATGCCCCAGACCCGCGAGCATATCCTGCTCGGTCGTCAGGTGGGCGTGCCCAAGATCGTGGTCTTCATGAACAAGGTCGACCTCGTCGACGACGCCGAACTGCTTGACCTCGTTGAGATGGAAGTGCGCGAGCTGCTTTCCTTCTATGAGTATGACGGTGACAACACCCCGGTGATCCGTGGCAGCGCCCTCGGCGCCCTGAACGGCGAAGCCAAGTGGGTGGAGAGCGTGATGGAGCTGATGAATGCCGTGGACACCTGGATCCCCATCCCGCCCCGCGACACCGAGAAGCCCTTGCTGATGAGCGTGGAGGACGTGTTCTCCATCACCGGACGCGGTACTGTGGCCACTGGCCGTATCGAGACCGGCATCGTGAAGACCGGCGATCCCCTCGAGATCATCGGGATGCAGGAGGAGAAGATGACCAGCACCTGCACGGGTGTGGAGATGTTCAAGAAACTCCTCGATCGCGGCGAGGCCGGCGACAACGTGGGCATGCTCCTGCGTGGCATTGAAAAGGACCAGATCCGTCGTGGAATGGTCATCGCCAAGCCCGGCAGCATCACCCCGCACACCGAATTCAAAGGTGAGATCTACGTGTTGAAGAAGGAGGAAGGCGGACGCCATACCCCGTTCCACAACAAGTACCGCCCCCAGTTCTACTTCCGCACGACGGACGTTACCGGGGAGATCACCATGGAGGAAGGTCGTGAAATGATCATGCCCGGTGACAACGTTACCATCCATGTGAAACTGATCGTGCCGATCGCCATGACCAAGGGCCTGCGTTTCGCCATCCGTGAGGGTGGACGTACCGTGGGTGCCGGCCAGGTGACCGAGATCATCAAGTAATCCGACCGGAACAAGAAGCGACGGGGCCGTCCGCCGAAGGGCGGGCGGCCTTTGCCGCCGAAATGAACGGGAAGCATAGAGGAACGAACGGGAGTAGCTCAATTGGTAGAGCGACGGTCTCCAAAACCGTAGGCTGCGGGTTCGATTCCTGCCTCCCGTGCCAAAGCAAACCAAGGCGCGGGGTCCCGCGCCCCAAACAAAAAGACCAAATACAGTGGCAAGCTTCAAGACATACCTGAGCGAGAGCTACAACGAGCTCGTCCATAAGGTCAGTTGGCCCACTTGGAAGGATCTGCAGAGCAGCTCCATCCTCGTGCTGGTCTCCGCGCTCATCGTTTCCCTGATCGTCTTCCTGATGGACTTCCTCTTCGGGGTGCACAACATGGGCAACAGCAACTTCTGGAAAGGCATTTTAGGGTTCATCTACAAATTCATCGGACAGTAAGATGGCCGTCACCACCACCAAGAAATGGTACGTGCTCCGCGCCATCAGCGGGAAGGAGAAGAAGGTGAAGGAACTCATCGATACGGAGATCCGCCGTTCCAACTTGGGCAGCTACATCGCCCAAGTGCTCATCCCCATGGAGAAGTTTTACCAGATCCGTGATGGCAAAAAGGTCAGCAAGGAAAGGAACTTCTTCCCGGGCTATGTCCTGTTGGAGGCAGACCTCACAGGTGAGACAGCACACACGTTGAAGCAGATGACGAACGTGATCGGTTTTCTCGGTGCGGAGAAAGGAGGTGACCCAGTGCCCTTGCGCCAGAGCGAGGTGAACCGCATCCTTGGTACGGTGGATGAACTGGCTGATGCCGATGAGTCCCCTTACAATCCTTACCACGTGGGTGAGGGCGTGAAGGTGATCGACGGGCCGTTCAATGGCTTCAACGGCATCATCGAAGAGATCAATGAAGAGAAAAAGAAGCTGAAAGTGATGGTGAAGATCTTCGGAAGAAGGACGCCGCTGGAACTGAGCTTCATGCAGGTAGAGAAAGAGGTGTAACGGTGTAGCGGCGATGCATGCATCGCCCATACACCGCCCCAACGAAGAAAAACCAGTCCAAGTCCGCCGCAAGGCGGACGCCAAACAGGACACAACAACCAAAAAATGGCCAAGGAAATAACGGGGCTGGTGAAGCTCCAAGTAAAAGGAGGGGCGGCGAACCCGGCCCCCCCGATCGGTCCCGCGCTCGGCGCGAAGGGCGTGAACATCATGGAGTTCTGCAAGCAGTTCAACGGGCGCACGCAGGACAAGGCTGGCAAGGTGCTACCGGTGGTGATCACGGTCTACGCTGATAAGAGCTTCGACTTCATCATCAAGACCCCGCCCGCAGCGGTGCAACTGATGGACCACGCCAAGGCCAAGAAGGGCAGCGGCGTGCCCCAGACCAACAAGGTGGGCAGCGTCACTTGGGAGCAGGTGAAGTTGATCGCCGAGGACAAGATGGCCGACCTCAACTGCTTCTCCGTAGAGAGCGCCATGAGCATGGTGGCCGGCACCGCCCGTTCCATGGGCATCACCGTATCCGGCGAAAGCCCGATCAGCAAATAACCGGAAGCCATGCCACAACTGACCAAGAAAAGAAAGGTTGCCGCCGGTAAGATCGACGCGACCAAGGCTTACGACCTGCAAGAGGCCACCGCCCTTGTAAAGGAAACCAGCACCACCAAGTTTGACGCCACGGTGGACATCGCCGTGCGCCTCGGAGTGGACCCCAAGAAGAGCACCGAGATGGTGCGCGGAACCGTGAGCCTGCCTCATGGTACCGGCCGGACCGTGCGCGTTCTGGTGCTGGCCGACCCCGCCAAGTGCGAGGAGGCCGTCGCCGCCGGTGCCGACATGGCCGGGCTGGACGAGTACGTGGAAAAGATCAAGAACGGTTGGACGGACGTGGATGTGATCATCTGCACCCCCAACGTGATGGCCAAAGTGGGTGCACTGGGACGTATCCTCGGCCCCCGCGGCCTGATGCCGAACCCCAAGACGGGCACCGTGACCATGGACGTGGCCAAAGCCACCCAGGAGGTGAAGGCCGGTAAGATCGACTTCAAGGTGGACAAGGCCGGCATCATCCACGCGGTGATCGGCAAGGTCTCCTTCGATGCGGCCAAGCTGACCGAGAACGCCAATGAACTGCTGCAGACGTTGATGAAGCTCAAGCCGAGCACCGCAAAAGGTGCTTATGTCGAGAGCATCTTCATCAGCAGCACGATGGGCCCAGGTATTAAAGTAGACACTCGCGTAGTGGGATAAGAGATCGTACGGGCGCGAGACTTCGCGCCCCCGTGATCACGTCCCCAAAAGGAAAAAGAAAATGGCAACCCGCGCAGAAAAAGACCAAGCCATCACCGAGCTGATCGGTGAGATCGAAAGCACCAACGTGCTCTACCTCACCGACGCCAGTTCCATGGACGCCGAGAGCACCAGCAAACTCCGTCGTGCCTGCCATAAGGGCGGCATCCGGATGAAGGTGGTGAAGAACACCCTCCTTCGCAAAGCGATGGAGGGCGTGGAAGGGAAGGACTACAGCGAGCTGTATCCCACCATCGTCGGCCAAACGGCCGTCCTCTTCGCCGAGAAGGGCAACGCTCCGGCCAAGCTCATCAAGGATTTCCGCCAAAAGAAGGGTACACGCCCGGCGTTGAAGAGCGCCTGGATCGACGAGGCGGTGTTCATCGGTGACGACCAGTTGGTGATGCTCAGCGAGCTGAAGGGCCGCGAAGAGCTCATCGGCGAGATCATCGGCCTGCTGCAAAGCCCGATGAAGAACGTCATCAGCGCCCTCCAAGGCAGCGGCGGGCACAAGATCGCCGGCCTGGTAAAGGCATTACAAGAAAAAGCCGCCTAAAGCGGTAAGGGCGTATATGGGCGATGCAGGCGTCGCCCATAAACGCCCCGACAACAAGACTAAACGCGTTACGCACACGACAGCTTCCCAACAACCGTAAGTAACAAAAACAAAAGATGGCAGACATCAAGAACCTGGGCGACCAGCTCGTAGGGCTCACCGTGAAAGAGGTGAACGAATTGGCCCAGTACCTGAAAGACGAATACAAGATCGAACCGGCAGCTGCCGCAGTAGCAATGGCCGCCCCCGTCGCCGGTGGTGGCGCTGATGCCGCCGAGGCACAGACCAGCTTCGACGTGATCCTCAAGTCCGGTGGACAGAGCAAGCTCGCCGTGGTGAAACTGGTGAAAGAACTCACCGGTCTCGGACTGAAGGAGGCAAAGGACCTCGTGGACGGTGCCCCGAAGCCTGTGAAGGAAGGGGTGTCCAAAGAGGACGCCGAGAACCTGAAACAGCAACTGACGGAAGCCGGGGCCGAAGTTGAGGTCAAATAAGCTCACCCGGTCCGAAGGACAGCGAAGGCCGGGTGCCCCGCCACAAGCGGGAGCACCCGGCCGATCGGGTCTTTGTGCCCGTTAAAGGGCCATCAATAACCCCATGTACCGGGGGCTTTTCAGGTACCAGTAGGTCGTCGGTCGTTCGATAATTCCCCAGCATTCCCATCATGGCCCAGACGAAGTCCCTCCAGCGCAAGCACAAGCGCATCGATTTCGGTTCCACGTTCCTTCCGGCGCAGTATCCGGATTTCCTTGACATCCAACTGAAGAGCTTCGAGGAGTTCTTTCAGATCGAGACCCTCCCCGAGAACCGGGAGACCGAGGGTCTCTACAAGGTGTTCATGGAGAATTTCCCCATCACGGACACCCGGAACCAGTTCGTGCTCGAATTTCTTGACTACTTCATCGATCCCCCGCGCTACAGCATCGACGAGTGCGTCGAGCGCGGCCTCACCTACAGTGTTCCGCTGAAGGCCAAGCTGAAGCTTTATTGCACCGATCCGGAGCACGAGGATTTCGAGACCATTGTACAGGACGTATACCTGGGCCAGATCCCCTACATGACCCCCAAAGGCTCGTTCGTGGTGAACGGCGCCGAGCGCGTGATCGTGAGCCAGCTGCACCGCAGCCCGGGCGTGTTCTTCGGCCAAAGCCGCCACGCCAACGGCACCAAGTTGTACAGCGCCCGCGTGATCCCCTTCAAAGGATCCTGGATCGAATTCGCGACGGACATCAACGGCGTGATGTACGCCTACATCGACCGTAAGAAAAAATTGCCGGTGACAACCCTGCTGCGTTCCATCGGTTTCGAAAGTGACAAGCAGATCCTGGAGATCTTCGGCCTGGCCGATGAGATCAAGGTGACCAAGGCCTCCCTGAAGGATGCCGTGGGCCGCAAGCTCGCCGCCCGTGTGCTGAAGAGCTGGGTGGAGGATTTCGTGGACGAGGATACCGGTGAGGTGGTCTCGATCGAACGGAACGAGGTGCTGATCGACCGCGAGACGATCTTGGAGGAGCAGCACGTGGAGCAGATCCTCGAGAGCGGCGCCAAGACGATCATCCTGCACAAGTTGGGCGTGAACGCGGCCGACTATGCCTTGATCTACAACACCCTGCAAAAAGACACCTCGAACTCCGAGAAGGAGGCCGTGGAGGTGATCTACCGCCAATTGCGCAACGCTGAGCCCCCCGATCTGGAGACGGCTCGCAGCGTGATCGACAAGCTGTTCTTCAGCGAGCAGCGCTACGACCTCGGTGAGGTGG
Source organism: Flavobacteriales bacterium (assembly GCA_016700415.1). NCBI lineage: Bacteria > Pseudomonadati > Bacteroidota > Flavobacteriia > Flavobacteriales > Flavobacteriales bacterium. The sequence continues at coordinate 1,492,108 of CP065018.1, read as the reverse complement.
GCCGCTACCGCATCAACAAAAAACTGGGCCTCGAAAGTGAGCTCAGCGTGCGGGTGCTCACCAAGGAGGACATCATCGCCATCATCCGTTACCTTATCGAACTGGTGAACTCCAAGGCCGATGTGGACGACATCGACCACTTGAGCAACCGCCGCGTCCGCACCGTGGGCGAGCAGTTGTTCAGCCAGTTCGGCGTGGGTCTGGCGCGTATGGCCCGCACCATCCGAGAGCGCATGAACGTGCGTGATAACGAGGTGTTCACTCCCACGGACCTCATCAATGCCAAGACCCTGAGCTCGGTGATCAATTCGTTCTTCGGAACGAACCAATTGAGCCAGTTCATGGATCAGACCAACCCGCTGGCGGAGATCACCCACAAACGCCGCCTCTCGGCACTCGGGCCAGGAGGTCTCAGCCGCGAGCGCGCCGGTTTCGAGGTGCGCGACGTGCATTACACGCACTATGGCCGCCTCTGCACCATCGAGACGCCGGAAGGACCGAACATCGGTCTGATCAGTTCGCTTTGCGTGTACAGCAAGATCAACAGCCTGGGCTTCATCGAAACGCCCTACCGTGAGGTGAAGGACGGCAAGGTGGACCTGAAGGGCACGCCCACCTACCTCAGCGCCGAGGAGGAGGACATGAAGATGATCGCCCAGGCCAACGCCCAGGTGGCGGAGACCGGCGAATTCACCGGCAAGCGCGTGAAGGCCCGCCAGATGGGCGACTTCCCCGTAGTGGAACCGAAGGAACTGGAGCTGATGGACGTGGCCCCGAACCAGATCGCCTCCATTGCCGCCAGCTTGATCCCCTTCTTGGAGCACAACGACGCCAACCGTGCGCTGATGGGTTCCAACATGATGCGCCAAGCGGTTCCCCTGTTGCTTCCGGAAGCCCCCATCGTGGGTACGGGCCTGGAGGAATTAGTGGCGCACGACAGCCGTGTACTGCTTGCCGCAGAAGGCGACGGCACGGTGAAATACGTGGACAGCGAGAAGATCGTGATCGAGTACAAGCGCTCCGATGACGAACGCTCCGTGAGCTTTGATGGTGACGAGAAGGAGTACAAGCTCACCAAGTTCATGAAGACCAACCAGAGCACCTGCATGAACCTGCGCCCCATCGTCCGCAAGGGCGAAAAGGTGACCACGGGGCAGACGCTCTGCGAAGGCTACAGTACCGAGGACGGAGAGCTGGCCATCGGCCGCAATCTCGTGGTGGCCTTCATGCCATGGAAGGGATACAACTTCGAGGATGCCATCGTGATCAGCGAGCGGGTGGCCCGCGAGGACATGTTCACCTCCATCCACATCGACGAGTACAGCATGGAGGTCCGCGACACCAAACGCGGTCAAGAGGAACTCACGGCGGACATCCCGAACGTGAGCGAGGAGGCCACAAAGGACCTTGATGAGAACGGCCTGATCCGCATCGGTGCCGAGGTGAAGGAAGGTGACATCCTTATTGGCAAGATCACCCCGAAAGGGGAGACTGACCCCAGCCCGGAGGAGAAGCTGCTCCGTGCCATCTTCGGCGACAAGGCCGGAGATGTGAAGGACGCTTCCATGAAGGCCCCGCCCAGCACCAAAGGCGTGGTGATCAACAAGAAACTCTTCGCCCGCGCGGTGAAGGACAAGAAGACCAAAGGCAGCGAGAAGGCCGTACTGGAGCAGATCGCGAAGGAAGAGGCGAAGGAACTGGCCGAACTGAAGAATCTGCTGGTGGACAAGTTGATGGCGCTGATCGGCGGCGTCAACTCCAACGGCGTCTTCAACAAGTACAAGGAAGAGCAGATCCGCAAGGGCGTGAAATTCAGCGCGAAAGTGCTGGGCGGTGTGGACTACATCACCGCGGACCCCACGGACTGGACCGCGGACAAGAAGACAAACGAGCTCGTCCGTCAGTTGATCCACAACTACACCATCCGCTACGGCGACATCAGCGGAGCGTTCAAGCGCAAAAATTTCCAGGTCAGCATCGGTGATGAACTGCCCACGGGCATCATGAAGATGGCCAAGGTGTACCTCGCCAACAAGCGCAAGCTCACGGTGGGGGATAAGATGGCCGGCCGCCACGGGAACAAGGGCATCGTGTCCAAGATCGTCCGCGACGCCGACATGCCCTTCCTCGAGGACGGCACACCGGTGGACATCGTGTTGAACCCCTTGGGCGTGCCTTCCCGCATGAACCTGGGCCAGATCTATGAGACCGTGCTCGGTTGGGCCGGTCTGAAGCTGGACCGCAAGTACGCTACCCCGATCTTCGACGGCGCTACCATCGATGAGATCAATGCCGAGACCGATGAGGCGGGCATCCCCCGCTACGGCAAGGCCTACCTCTACGACGGCGGTACCGGCGAACGCTTCCACCAACCTGCGACCGTAGGTGTGATCTACATGCTGAAACTCGCCCACATGGTGGACGACAAGATGCACGCACGTTCCATCGGGCCGTACAGCCTCATCACCCAGCAGCCGTTGGGCGGTAAAGCACAGTTCGGCGGACAGCGTTTCGGCGAGATGGAAGTGTGGGCGTTGGAGGCCTTCGGTGCCGCCAACATCCTGCAGGAGATACTCACCGTGAAGAGCGATGACGTGATGGGCCGCGCCAAGGCCTACGAGGCGATCGTGAAAGGCGATCCGATGCCGGTGCCGGGCATCCCCGAATCATTCAATGTCCTCCTGCACGAACTCCGCGGCCTCACCTTGGAAGTGAGCCTGGAGAACGAGGGCGATAACAACAACAAGTCGAACTCCTGAGCACCATGACTATGATCAAGAAGGAGGTGAAGCTGACGAGCCAATTCGACAAGATCGTCATCAGCTTGGCGAGCCCCGAGAAGATCCTCGAGCGCAGCCACGGTGAGGTGATCAAGCCGGAAACGATCAACTACCGCACCTACAAGCCCGAGCGTGACGGCCTTTTCTGCGAGCGCATCTTCGGCCCTGTGAAGGACTTCGAATGCCATTGTGGCAAGTACAAGCGCATCCGCTACAAAGGGATCGTGTGCGACCGTTGCGGCGTGGAGGTCACCGAGAAGAAAGTGCGCCGCGAGCGCATGGGCCACATCCAGCTGACCGTGCCGGTGGCACACATCTGGTATTTCCGCAGCCTGCCGAACAAGATCGGCTACCTGCTGGGCCTGCCCACCAAGAAGCTCGACCAGATCATCTATTACGAGCGTTATGTGGTGATCCAGGCCGGTGATGGAAGCATCATGAACAAGGAGGGTGAGGCCGTACAGTACCTGGATTTCCTTACGGAAGAGGAATACTTGGACATCCTGGAGGGATTAGGAAAGGAGAACCAGCATCTGGAGGAAACCGACCCCAACAAGTTCATCGCGAAGATGGGTGCGGAGGGCCTGTACGACCTGCTGCGCCGCCTCGACCTGGACACTCTCAGCTACGACCTGCGCCACAAGGCCAACACCGAGACCAGCCAGCAGCGCAAAAACGAGGCCCTCAAGCGCCTCAACGTGGTGGAGGCCTTCCGCAGTGCCAACAGCCGTCGCGAGAACAAGCCCGAGTGGATGATCGTGAAGGTGGTACCGGTGATCCCGCCTGAGCTGCGCCCGTTAGTGCCCTTGGACGGCGGCCGCTTCGCTACCAGCGACCTGAACGACCTCTACCGCCGTGTGATCATCCGCAACAACCGCCTCAAGCGTTTGGTGGAGATCAAGGCGCCGGAGGTGATCCTGCGAAACGAGAAGCGCATGCTGCAGGAGGCCGTGGACAGCCTCTTCGACAACAGCCGCAAGAGCAGCGCCGTAAAGAGCGAGAGCAACCGCCCGCTGAAGTCCCTGAGCGATTCGCTCAAAGGCAAGCAGGGCCGCTTCCGCCAGAACCTGCTCGGTAAGCGCGTGGACTATAGCGCACGTTCCGTTATCGTGGTGGGCCCTGACCTGAAGCTGCACGAGTGCGGGCTGCCGAAGGACATGGCGGCCGAGCTCTACAAGCCGTTCATCATCCGCAAGCTCATCGAGCGCGGCATCGTGAAGACGGTGAAGAGCGCCAAGAAGATCGTGGACAAGAAAGAGCCGGTGATCTGGGACATCCTGGAGAACGTGCTGAAGAGCCACCCCGTGCTCCTCAACCGGGCACCGACGCTGCACCGCTTAGGCATCCAGGCCTTCCAACCGAAACTGATCGAGGGCAAGGCCATCCAGCTGCACCCGCTGGTGACCACCGCCTTCAACGCTGACTTTGACGGTGACCAGATGGCCGTTCACCTGCCACTGGGCCACGCCGCCATCTTGGAAGCACAACTGTTGATGCTGGCCAGCCACAACATCCTCAACCCGGCCAACGGAGCGCCCATCGCGGTGCCCAGTCAGGACATGGTGCTCGGCCTTTATTACATCACCAAAGGTCGCAAGAGCGAGAAGGACCATCCCATCAAAGGGGAAGGGTCCATCTTCTACAGCTCCGAGGAAGTGAACATCGCCTACAACGAGGGCAGGCTGGACCTGCACGCCTGGATCAAAGTGCGCTGGATGGACGCCAAAGGCGAGACCAGCCTTATCGAGACCACTGTGGGCCGAGTGCTCTTCAATGAAATGGTCCCCGAGGAAGTGGGCTACATCAACGAAGTGCTCACCAAGCGTTCGCTGCGTGACATCATTGGCCGTGTGGTGCGCGAAAGCGGTACCGCGAAAGCCGCCAAGTTCCTGGACGATATCAAGGAACTCGGCTTCATGAACGCCTTCCGTGGCGGATTGAGCTTTAACCTGGCCGACGTGGTGATCCCCGCCGAAAAGGACAAGCTGATCAAGGCCGCACAGGGAGAGGCGGATGAGGTGACCGGCAACTACAACATGGGCCTCATCACCAACAATGAGCGCTACAACCAGACCATCGACATCTGGACACACACCAACAGCAAGCTCACCTATACGCTGATGGAGCGCCTGAAGAACGATAACCAGGGCTTCAACTCCATCTACATGATGATGGACTCCGGCGCACGTGGTTCAAAAGAGCAGATCCGTCAGCTCAGCGGCATGCGCGGCCTGATGGCCAAGCCTCAGAAGAGCGGCGGCGGACAGGACATCATCGAGAACCCCATCCTTTCGAACTTCAAGGAAGGACTGTCCATCTTGGAGTATTTCATCTCCACCCACGGTGCGCGTAAAGGCCTGGCCGATACCGCGCTGAAGACCGCTGACGCCGGTTACCTCACCCGCCGATTGGTGGACGTGGCGCAGGACGTAGTGATCACCAACGACGACTGCGGTACTCTTCGCGGCTTGGTGGCGACCGACCTGTTGAAGAACGAGGAAGTAGTGGAAAGCCTGCGCGACAGGATCCTGGGCCGCACCGTCGTGCATGATGTGCTGCATCCCCAGACCGGTGAGCTGATCATCGCCAGCGGTGATACCATCGGTGAGGAGGTCGCGAACATTATCGGCAGTAGCCCTATCGAAGAGGTGGAGGTGCGCAGCGTACTGACCTGCGAACAGCGCCATGGCGTTTGTGCGAAGTGCTACGGCCGCAACCTTGCCACGGGCCGCATGGTCCAGATCGGTGAGGCCGTCGGCGTGATCGCCGCACAGTCCATCGGAGAACCTGGTACGCAGCTTACCCTTCGCACATTCCACGTCGGTGGTGTGGCGGGCAAGATCACCGAGGACAGCCAGATCGTGGCCAAGTATGACGGTAAACTGGAGATCGACGAGCTGCGTACGGTGAAGAAGAAGGACCGCAAGGGCGAGGACGCCGAAGTGGTCATCAGCCGCAGCGCCGAAATGCGCATCGTGGACAACAACACCGGCATCGTGCTTACCACCAGCAACATCCCTTATGGGGCCATGTTCTATGGCAAGGCCGGGAAGCAGGTGAAGAAAGGCGAGATGATCTGCCAGTGGGATCCGTACAACGCCGTCATCATCTCCGAGCTTTCCGGTAAATTGGGCTTCGAGAGCATCGAGGAAAGCGTGACCTATCGTCAGGAGATCGACGAACAGACCGGATTCACCGAGAAGGTCATCGTGGAAAGCCGCGACAAGCGCAAGAACCCCACCATCAAGATCATCGACGCCAAGAGCAAGGAGGAGATCAAGAGCTACTCCCTGCCCGTGGGTGCACACATCGTGGTAAGCGAAGGCGACAAAGTGGAGGCAGGCGATATCCTCGTGAAGATCCCACGCAGCTCCGGCAAAGGCGGTGACATCACCGGTGGTCTGCCCCGTGTTACGGAACTCTTCGAGGCCCGTAACCCCAGCAACCCTGCAGTGGTCAGCGAGATCGATGGTATCGTTTCCTATGGCAAGATCAAGCGGGGCAACCGTGAGATCATCGTGGAAAGCCGCACTGGCGAGCACAAGTTCTACCTCGTGCCGCTGAGCAAGCACATCCTCGTGCAGGAGAACGACTTCGTGAAGGCCGGTCAGTCCCTCAGCGATGGATCGATCGCCCCGGGTGACATTCTCAATATCCAAGGCCCCACACGCGTTCAGGAGTATCTTGTAGACGAGGTGCAGGACGTGTACCGTATGCAGGGCGTGAAGATCAACGACAAGCACTTCGAAGTGATCGTACGCCAGATGATGCGGAAGGTGGAGATCGAGGATCCGGGCGATACCCGTTTCCTGGAGCGCCAGGCCGTGATGAAGGCCGAGTTCATGGAGGAGAACGACGACATGTTCGACAAGCTCGTGGTGACCAGCGCCGGGGAAAGCGCCTCGGTGAAGGAAGGCCAGATCATCACGTTGCGGAAGCTGCGTGATGAGAACAGTGTGCTGAAGCGCAAGGACGGTAAGCTCGTGGAGACACGTTCCGCCACTCCGGCCACCAGCCGCCAGTTGCTCATGGGGATCACCCGCGCATCCTTGCAGACCGAGAGCTTCATCAGCGCGGCTTCCTTCCAGGAGACCACCAAAGTCCTCAACGAGGCTGCCGTGGCTGCGAAGGAGGACAACCTGAAGGGCCTGAAGGAGAACGTGATCGTGGGCCACTTGATCCCTGCGGGCACAGGCACCAGGGCCTTCCAGAAGGAACTGGTCTATGGCAAGGACGAGTATACCCGATTGATGGCGGCGAAACTTACCGCCCAGGAGATCGAAGAGTAAGCCTCACTTCCAAGCCCCCTCTCCCTTCCGGAGAGGGGGCTTTCTTAACCCGATCCCTCTCCGTGAACGGTGAAGGGCTTATGAAAAGTAAAATGGCGGACGAAAAGGACCAAGCCAAGCCGAACCAGCTGAACATCGAGATCAGCGAGGAAGTGGCCGACGGCATCTATAGCAATCTGGCGATCATCACCCACAGTAACTCGGAGTTCGTGCTGGACTTCGTACGCGTGATGCCCGGAGTGCCCAAAGCGAAGGTGAAGGCCCGTGTCCTGCTCACCCCGCAGCATGCCAAGCGCCTGATGCGCGCACTGGCGGACAATGTGCAGAAGTACGAGGCCGTGCATGGGCCGATCCGGGAGACCGACATGCCGGAGATCCCGATGAACTTTGGTGGACCGCCGGCACAGGCGTGAACCCTGCCGAACTGAATTGAAAGGCCCCGAGCGATCGGGGCTTTTTCATGTTCTGGGTTTGTTGACTATTCCCTCGCCCCCTGTGCGAAGATCACATACCCGAAGTTCAAGCTCCAGACCCAAGCCTCGCTCAGCCCGTCGATGTAACTGCTGTTGAACCAGAGCGGACCGAGCGGGCTTTGGTAGATCAACGAGCCGCTGCCGATGTAATGGCGTGTACTGATGGCGCTGCCCTCGGTCACAGAGTTGTCGTCCGCACGCTTCAGCGCCTTGTAGGGCTGGAAGACATACGCTTCGAGCCGCAGGTCGAACTTGTTCCGGGCCACGGCCACGATGGTCCGCACGCCACCTGCCACGTAGTGTGTTGCTCTGTAGTTCTGCAGGAAATAGGTCTTGCTCTCGGGCGTGGGCTGGAACACCGGCGTTTGGATGGTGGTTGCCGTGTAGTTCTGGAAGAAGGGCTGTGTACTGTATACGCCTTCGGCGAGCATGCCGAATTTGAAGATCCCTTTCGGCAGGAAGTACTTGTCCAATGTGGCCTTGAGTGATAGCCAGTCATGCCGGGCGTTGAAGGCTTGCCGGTCGGTCCATTGTGAACCGGGAAGCGTGTTCTCGTTCCCGCCGATATAGCGTAGGCTCACCCGGAGCAGTTCGCCCCTGTTCGGTTGCTGCTTCCGGTTCAAACTGTTGCGTTCCAGGGTCAGGCCCGTTGTGGCGTACTTGAACTCGGTCACGTCGGAGGTGTCGCGTGCGTCAAAATCTCCGTTCTGGTAGTAGCTGTCCTTGGTCTGCACGTATTTGGCGTCTAACCGGAGCAGCCCTTTCGTGCCCATGGCCATGCCCGCGTTCGCCCCTCCCCAGAATTCCTTCTGGACGATGTAGGAGGGCCGCACTTCCTGGAAGAACGAGGTGAAACCGTTGAAATGGTCCCACCGGTTCAAGGTAATGAGGGGTTCGATATAGACCGGCTTGCGCGAACTGAGGTCCGTGCGCCAGCGCAATTGTGCCGCCGTATAGAATTTGCCGAAGTAGCCAACGGCCTCCACACGGCTACTCGTGCGCCCGAACAAGTTGTACCGTGCGGATAACATGCCGGTATTGACCGGGCGGGAGCTGACCAGACCCCCGAACCGCACCTCCAATTTCCTTTCCCGCTTCACTTGGATATCGAGGTCGAAATTTCCCCGTGTTTTGTTATAGGTGGCTTGTGGGAAAAGCCCGCCGATGTTGTAGTCCGCATAGAGCCGGAAATAGCGTGGTTTCAGGGCATCGGCCGTGAGCGGTTCGTTCCGCTTGTTCACGAGCCGCTCGCAGTACAGGGCCTGCCCTTTGTTCAGCTCCTTGAACTGGATGTCGCCAAAGACCACCGGGGGGCACTTGGCTTTGAACCGGGTACGTGCCTGTTCCACTTCGGCCTTGGCCCGCCGTTTTTTAACCTCCACCTTGATCTCCGGCATCCGTTCCATCGCCGAGGCATAGCCATCAAGGACCGCTTGTTTGGCGCTGGCAAAATCAAATATTGTCGTGCTGGTCTTGGGCTCGATGATGATGCCGGGGTCGCACGGAAGAACATAATTGGTGGGCTGGGTCATGATGGCCTTCAGCTGGCTCATCAGGTCGTCAGCGCTTGGTTCGGGCGCGTTGTAGGCCACGTTGCTGCCGATGATGTAATCAGGCAGGAAGGCATTGAACATGACGTCGCTCGGGAAGTTGTTGTACATCCCCCCGTCCATCATCAAGTGGCCCTCCACCAGGATCGGCTTGAAGTAGAACGGATAGCTCATGCTGGCCCGCACCGCCACCGCCAGGTCACCCTTGGAGAACACCACTTCCTGGCGTGCAGTGATGTCCGAGGCCACGCACCGGAAGGGCACGAACAGGCTGTCCATATTGTAGTCGGCAGCGGCAGAGGCACCGGCGAAGCTCCGCATCTGCTCGAAATCGATAAGGACCGGAGAACGCAGGTTGGTGGGTAGGGACATCTGCAGGGTGGTGTCCACGTTCACCCCTAAGGTGATCATTGAAGCATCCGGCATGTCCTGCTTGAAGTAGTACGTGTACTGTGGCTCCACACCACCGCGCGACATTTGTTGGTAGAGGTCACTTTGGAAGAGGGAATCCATTTCCTCCGGAGAAATACCCGAAGCGTAGAGGGCACCGACGAGCGCGCCCATGCTGCTCCCGGTGATGTAATCGATGGGGATGTCATTGTCCTCCAAGGCCATCAGTACACCGATGTGCGTGAGACCAACCGCGCCCCCTCCGCTCAGCACCACACCGATCCGCTGCGCCCGCATGCCCGTGGCAAGCAGAAGAAGGGAAAGGAGGAGAACTTGGCGGGACATCAAGGTGTCCGCTTTTGCGGCGGGCCGCAAAGGTAGGGTGGCCTCTGAAGTCCTCGCGGGTCCGATAAGCATCGCACCACTGTAGGCACCCTCGTTGGGACGCTACTTCAACTTCCCAATGATGTCCTGCTTTGTAATGATGCCGTAGCGCTCCTGCATCTTCACTAGCACGGCTTGGCTGCCGTTGCCCAACTGCTTAGCGATCTCCGCCAAGGTGGCTTCCGGCCCTACGATCGGCAAGGGCTTATCCATCACCACGCGTGCTTTTTGGTGGCGCACATCCGTGTCTTCGAGGATGGCGTCGAAGAGGCGCGCATCCGTGATGGTGCCGACCGGCTTCCCGTTCTCCATCACCGGCAATTGGTCGATGTTGTGCGCACGCATCCGGTCGATCGCAAGCAGTACGGGCTCATCAGCTTCCACGCTCACGAGTTCGGTGTCCCTCCCTTTCAGCAGGTCGCCGGCAGTTGGCTTTTCCTCCACCAAGAAACCACGCTCGCGCATCCAATCGTCGTTGAACATCTTGCCGAGGTAGCGCGTTCCGTGGTCGTGGAAGATCACCACCACCACGTCGCCCGCCTTCAGCATGTGCTTCATCTGCATCAGCCCCGCCATGGCCGCGCCCGCGCTGTTGCCCACGAAGATGCCCTCGTCGCGGGTGATCTTGCGCGTATAGATCGCCGCGTCGCGATCCGTCACCTTCTCGAAGTGGTCGATCAGGCTGAAGTCCACGTTCTGCGGAAGCATGTCCTCGCCGATGCCCTCAGTGATGTACGGATAGATCTCATTGGGGTCCAGGATGCCCGTCTCTTTGTACTTCGTGAAGACAGACCCGTACGTGTCAATGCCCCACACCTGGATCGCAGGGTTTTTCTCTTTCAGGTAGCGCCCCGTTCCACTGATGGTACCGCCTGTACCCACGCCCACCACCAAGTGGGTGATCTTGCCGTCGGTCTGGTCCCAGATCTCCGGACCGGTGCTTTCATAGTGCGCCTTGCTGTTGCTCGGGTTGTCGTACTGGTTGGCCTTCCAGCTGTTCGGCGTTTCCTTTTCCAGCCGTGAGCTCACGGAATAATAGGAGCGGGGATCTTCGGGCTCCACATTGGTGGGGCAGACGATCACCTCGGCCCCGAAGGCGCGCAGGGCATCCACTTTCTCCTTGCTCTGCTTGTCGGTGGTGGTGAAGATGCACTTGTAGCCCTTGATGATCGCTGCCATCGCCAAGCCCATGCCGGTGTTGCCACTGGTGCCCTCGATGATGGTGCCGCCGGGCTTCAACAGGCCGCTTTTTTCCGCATCGGCGATCATCTTCAGCGCCATGCGGTCCTTGATGCTGTTGCCGGGGTTGAACGTTTCAACCTTCGCCAATACGGTGCAGGGCAGGTCCGCCACCAAGCGGTTCAATTTCACCATGGGCGTATTGCCGACGGTGCTCAGGATGTTCTCGTGGATCTTCATGCGCCGCGAAGGTACGGTCGTGCGTTTGGTCTGGTTTCTAACACGAAGAACGCGAAGGACACGAAGGTTTTCGTGGACCCTCTATGTGCCCTTCGCGCTCTACGTGGTACCTCTCTATGTGAACCGTATCGCCTTCGCCGGAGCGATGCGCGACACATACATGCTGGGGATCACCAACGCCAGCACGCAGACCAACAGCACGCCGACATTCAGCGCCACGATGGGGCCGAGGGAGAGGTCCACCGGTACTTTGTCCACGTAGTAGCTCTCGATCGGAAGCCGGGCCAGCCCGAACTGCTTTTGCAACAGCGCAAGCCCGATGCCTAACAGATCGCCCAGCACGATGCCGATGCCGAGGATGTAGGCCGCATCGATCAGGAAGATGCGACGGATGGTGCCGTTGCTCGTGCCCAGCGCTTTCAGGACGCCGATCATGTTCGTGCGCTCCAGTATGATGATCAGCAACGCCGAGGTCATGTTGATGATCGCCACCAGCACCATCAGCACGATCACCACGATCACGTTGGTATCCAGCAACTCCAGCCAGGAGAAGATCTCCGGGAAGCGCTCCCGCACCGTCACCGTGCGGAGGCCGGCGCCCAGATAGTCGCGGTAGATCAGGTCGTCCATCGTGGTCAGGTCCCGGAAATCCTTCAGGGCCACCTCAAAGCCACCGCAGTAGTCCTTGGAACTTCCACCGGTGGAACGCCGCGTGATCGCCAGCGCGCTCGCGGGCAGGCAGGCCGCGGATGGAAGCTTCTCCTTGGGATGAAGCGTGACCCAGGCCGTATCGGGCAAGGTGCCGTTGTTGTCGTTCACCACAAGCATCAATGTCGTGTCTGTCGCGGTGCAGATCGTGTGCGGCCCCTTTCCGTGCAGCTTCGTTCCCGGCCAATCGTAGCTGTAGGACAGGTCGCCGCCGAACGCCAGCCCTTCGATCTGCACTCCGTCCGCATGATCGATGTCCGAAACGCTGATCTCCGCCTGCAGGCCCCATTGCGCGAAGCGCTGGATATGTGCGATGTCCACATACACCACCTGATGATCGATCTTCTCCAAGCCGGTCTCATAGATCCCCGTCACCCGGAACTTGCGCGGGCGGATGTCCTCACGGCCCTTGATCAGATATACCACAAGTTGATCGCCGACGTCCAGCCGCAACCGCTTGGCCATCCAGTTGCTGATCAATACCTCGTTGCGCACGCTGTCGCCGATGTTCAGCACGGTCCCTTTCAGCAGGTGGGCGCGCATAAAACTCCAGTCATGGTCCGCACCAACACCCTTCACCACCACGCCCTGGATCTCCTTGTCCGTCTCCACGATGCCCGGCTTCAAGGCGAAGACCTGGATGTGCTCGATACCGGGCACGTTGTCAAGAAAGGGGTAAAAGGACTGGTGGATATTCACCCGGGACGACTCCTTCGGATCGCTCTGCGTCAAAGGGAGGATCTCGATGTGCGCCCCGGCGCCTGTTACTTTGGCCCGGACTTCGCCTTGGAAGCCCGTACTGATCCCCACGGTGAGGAGCATCACCGCCATGCCGATGACAATGCCAAGTATCGCAATGAGCACGATAGGCCGTGAGAGCCGGTCTTGCCGGTCCCTGTCGCTAAGGATGCGGCGGGCGATGAAATGTGCGAAGCCCATGGGGATCGCGGCGAAGATAGCCGTGCTCGTGGCGCTCTTCGGATGTAATGGCCCGGTGCCGGCGCAGGAAGCCGGTGCCGCGGTGATCGAAGCAGCTCCTTACGCCAATGCGAAGATCAAAGTAGGAGCGGAGCGGACCGCTGAATACATCCCCTTGCTGCGCGGAAAACGCGTCGCCGTGGTCACCAACCAGACCGGCATGATCGGCCCGGTACATCTGGTGGATTCACTGGTCTCCATCGGCATGAACGTGGTGAAGGTCTTCGCGCCCGAACACGGCTTTCGCGGCGAGGCCGATGCGGGCGAGCATGTGGCCGATGAGCAGGACAAGCAAACCGGTCTTCCGGTGATCTCGCTCTATGGCAAGAACAAGAAGCCGCAACCCACGCAACTCGCTGATGTGGATGTGGTGCTCTTCGACATTCAAGATGTGGGTGTTCGCTTCTTCACCTACATCAGCACTGTGCATTATGTGATGGAAGCGGTCGCCGAGCAGCACAAGCAGATGATCGTACTGGACCGGCCCAACCCCAACGGTTTCTATGTGGACGGCCCTGTGCTGGACACCGCGTTCGAGTCCTTCGTCGGCATGGACCCCGTGCCGCTGGTCCATGGCATGACGGTTGGAGAGTATGCACGAATGGTCAATGGCGAAGGCTGGCTGAAGGGTGGTGTGAAGTGCGACCTCACCTTGATCCCCTGCACGGGATACGATCATTCCAGCTACTACGAGCTTCCGGAAAAACCTTCACCGAACCTGCCGAACATGGCAGCCGTGTACCTCTATCCCGCGCTGGGCCTGTTCGAAGGGACGGTAGTAAGCGTTGGACGCGGTACTGATCGGCCTTTCCAGTGCATTGGCTATCCGGGTTGCCCGCTCGGAACGTTCGCGTTCACCCCGCGCTCCGTCCCCGGGGCAAGGAACCCGCCATACAAGGATGAGGCCTGCACCGGCATGGATCTCAGTTCGTTCGGCGAGTTCTACAGCCGGATGGACCCAAGGCTGAACCTGGAGTGGCTCATCGGCATGTACAACGCCAGCACGGACAAGGGCAAGTTCTTCAATGCCTTCTTCGACAAGCTCGCAGGAGGAACGGCGCTGCGCAAGGCTATCATCGCCGACCGTTCCGAGGAGGACATCCGCGCCACCTGGCAGGCCGATCTGGAGGATTTCAAGCGGATGCGCAAGCCCTATTTGCTGTATTCGGAGGAGTAGGGTGGGAGAGAAGTGCCCAGCAACCATGAGTAGCCCCGGGCCCCAACGTCCTCCCAGCATGTTCTACTGTTAAAAGACCGAAGCCGAAACCTCCGGAAAACCGCATTTCGTGGCGTTCGTCGCGCCCGTTGCGGTAGAATCCGAAGCCGCTACCTCTGGGAAATCATCAGTGTCCATCCGTGTGCATCCGTGGTTCCTTTATTGAGGATCTACGATCATCCCCCCGCAAAGCCGTTTCTTTGTGCCCCATGCCAACAAAGACCAAACTCGCGCCCGCCGATCAGGCGGCAACCCTCGAAACAGCCAAGAAATTGGGCCTGATCGAAGAGGAATACACGCGCATTCAGGAGATCCTCGGCCGCGTGCCCAACTTCACCGAGCTCGGCATCTACAGCGCGATGTGGAGCGAACACTGCTCCTATAAGAATTCCATCGCACTGCTGAAGACCCTTCCACGGAAAGGTCCCAAGCTGTTGGTAGAGGCGGGCGAGGAGAACGCTGGGCTCATCGATATCGGCGATGGTTGGGCCTGTGCCTTCAAGATCGAAAGCCACAACCACCCCAGTGCCATCGAACCTTACCAGGGTGCCGCAACCGGCGTGGGCGGCATCAACCGCGACATCTTCACCATGGGTGCCCGGCCCATCGCGCAGCTCAACTCGCTCCGCTTCGGAGACATCGCCAATCAGGCCAGCAGCCGTTGGCACATGCGCGGCGTGGTGAAGGGCATCGGTGACTACGGCAATGCCTTCGGGGTGCCCGTGCTCGGGGGCGAGGTCTACTTCGATCCCTGCTACACCACCAATCCGCTGGTGAACGCAATGAGCGTGGGCATCATGCGCGCGGACAAGTTGATCAGTGCGACCTCCCATGGCGTGGGCAACCCGGTCTATATCGTGGGCAGCGCCACCGGGAAGGACGGCATACACGGTGCCTCGTTCGCCAGCAAGGACATTACCGGCACCAGCATGGACGACCTCCCTGCCGTGCAGGTGGGCGACCCTTTCATGGAGAAACTGCTGTTGGAAGCTTCCTTGGAATTGGCACAGACCGATGCCATCATCGGCATGCAGGACATGGGCGCTGCGGGTATCACCTGTAGCACCAGTGAGATGAGCGCGAAGGGCGGTTGCGGCATGGACGTCTATTTGGACAAGGTGCCCCTGCGCCAGGAAGACATGCGTCCGTGGGAGATCCTTCTCAGCGAAAGCCAGGAGCGCATGCTCGTGGTGGTGAAGAAGGGACGCGATCAGGAGGTGAAGGACATTTTTGAGAAGTGGGACCTGCACTGCGTGAAGATCGGTACCGTGACTGAAGGCGATACACTACGCTTCTTCTGGCAGAAGGAGCTCGTGGCCGAGGTGCCAGCGGAAAGCCTCGTCCTGGGCGGCGGGGCTCCGGTGTACAAGCGGCAGAGCAAAGAACCGGCGTACATCGCCGAGAACAAGAAGTTCAAGACCGACATGGTGCCGGTGCCGCAGGACCTGGAACAGGTAGCCTATGAACTTTTGGCCAGCCCCAACATCGCCAGCAAGCGCTGGGTGAGCGAGCAGTACGATACCATGGTGCGCACCGGAAACATGAGCACCAACGCACCCAGCGATGCGGGACTGGTGCTGTTGAAAGAGGCCGGTGGGAACAAAGCCCTTGCGGTCACGGTGGATTGCAATGCCCGCTACGTGCAGGCCGACCCGTACGTGGGCACCATGATCGCTGTGAGCGAGGCCGCTCGCAACATCGTATGCAGCGGAGGGGAACCGGCCGGCGTCACCAACTGCCTCAACTTCGGGAATCCGTACGACCCCGAGGTTTATTGGCAGTTCGAACAGGCCATCAATGGCATGAGCGAGGCCTGCATCGAATTCAAGACGCCCGTTACCGGCGGGAACGTCAGCTTCTACAACCAATCCGTGATCGAAGGCAACGAGGTCGCCGTGTTCCCCACGCCCACCATCGGCATGGTCGGCGTGGTGCCGGACATCAAGAACCGCATGACCTTGGCCTTTCAGCAGAAGGGCGACCTCATCTTCATCATCGGAAAGATCACCGACGACATCGCTTGTAGCGAATACTTGGTGCGCCACCACAACATCCACCGCTCACCTGCCCCCTACTTCGATCTGGCCCAGGAGCACTTGGTCCATGTGATCACCTCACACCTCATCAAACGCGGGCTGGTCACGGCCGTGCATGACGTCAGCGACGGTGGCCTATGGACCGCTCTGGTGGAAATGGGCATGCCGAACGGGCTTGGATTCGACATTGTCACCGATAGCGAGGTCCGCCCGGATGCCTTCCTCTTCGGTGAAGGCCAAGGCCGCGTGGTCGTTACCATCACCCAAGCCCAAGAGGACGGCTTCCTTGACCTGATGCGCCTGAGCAAAGTGCCGTTCTTGCTGCTTGGCCACGTTACCAAGGGCAAGTTCATGGTGGACGATGAATCCTTCGGCAACGTTCTGGATGCCAGTGCCGTGTACGAGGGGGCCATTCCGCAGATCATGGACGAACAATAGGTCCGTCCAAGTCCTTGGATCTGGCGAACTGCTTTTCCAGCTTGCACAATACCACGACGTGCATAAGGTGGGCAGGAAACGTTGATCGGCCGGACGGCGATTCCTTGCTATCAAGAGGGGAAGAACGGCTGTGGCCGTTCAATTCGAGGGTTCCACAAGAGGTCTCGCGGATACCCAATTATCCAGCAACAACAACCCCGCCGCGCATAAAAGGCTGCCCATGGCCCAGCGCGAGGATAGCAGATCCAATGATCCGTGCATTGTGGTGGTGAACCACGTTCCCGCCGTATCCGTGGGCAGGGGGCCTGTGGGCAGGGTGAAGGCAACGATCGCCATCGTGAACACCAGTGCAGCGAGGGCCCACCAACCCGATCTTCCGATCAACGGGAGCGATTGAACGGAAGGGACCGGGCTGGCATCAATGCGCGCCATGACCCGGTCTTTCAAGCCGGAAGGTGCAGGGTGCCTTCCCAACTCTTGGAATAGCCCCCTCAGCGGGTCTTCTCGGCTTACGCGCTCGTCACCAAAGTCCATGTCTCATTCTTCAATTGCAGGTGCAGCACGTCATATAAGCGCTTCCGGCACCGGTGCAGTTTCACCTTCACATTGGACGCGCTCATCCCGGTAACGGTTACGATCTCCTCCACGCTCAGCTCCTCCAAGTAGAACATCGTCATCACCGCGGCGTCCTCCGGGGACAAGGTCCGCAACGCCTTGTCAAGGATCGCGGCCCGTTCATCCATCGGTTCCACCCATGCGGTGGTCGGCTCTTTTCCAACTTCGGAAAGCTCATCGAGTGAATTGGGGACCTCCTTTCGCCGCCGCAACGCCGTGATCGCCGTGCGGTATGCGATGCTGTAGAGCCACGTTGAGAATTTCCCTTCGCCCTTGAATTCCGCCAGCCGCTGGTAGGCCTTCAAGAACGTGTCCTGCGTAGCCTCTTCCGCATCCAGCTCATTCCTGAGCACCCGGAAGGCCACTGTATGCACCATGTGCATATAGCGCTCCATCAGGGAGACAAAGGCGCTGCGGTCGCCCGCAAGGACCAAGGATATGGTGCTGGTGTCGTCCAAAAGATCTCGGCCATGGGACGCGGTTCCTTCAGCCCACGGTTACACGAAGATCAACTTTCAAGCCTCGTTCCTCAAGGTTTTTCGATGAACGGTGATTCCGGTGAAGGATGACGGATACATGGGCTGGATAAGTGGATCGTAACCGCGAAGGGCAGCAAGCTCGTCACATGCCCAAACCCCTGAAAAGCATGGATACCCCCGCATCTGAAGTTTTGGTCCCTTTGATCGTCTTCTCCGCCGCCTTTGGCATGTTCTACATATGGGTGACAGCCCGCCACCGCCAGCGCATGGCCATGATCGAGAAAGGTCTTGCGACGGCTGAACCCGCCTCTGAAGTGGACCGGTTCAGCAGCTTGAAATTCGGTCTGCTTGGTATTGGCGTAGGCTTTGGCCTGTTGCTGGGCTACCTCTTCCAAACCTACGCCATGGTGAATGGGGAGGACAACCCGTTGCCCTACTTCGTGATGGTGGCCATATGCGGCGGCGCGGCTCTGGTGGGACATCACATGATCGTGGTGCGGAGCAGGGGAAAGTAGCTCCGATGTAGGGTGCCGCAGGCATTCGGATCTTGCCCGACCCTAATTTCGCCGCACTTGGTAAACAATGCTGCGACGCTTTTTCACCGTATTTGCCGCCACTGCATTTTGGGCTTTGCTCGTGTGCGTGCTCTGGGTCCTGCTATTGCTTATCGTTCCTCCACCGGTAACGTGGGAGATGGTCGCGCAGGCCAAGGCCCAAGGTGGTGTTGAGCGCACGTGGGTGCCGCTGTCAAAGATCTCCCCGGCCATGCCATTGGCCGTCATCGCTGCGGAAGACCAGAAGTTCTTCGACCACTTCGGATTCGATATGGAGGCCATGCGGAAGGCAATGGCGCATAACGACCGCAGCAAGCGCGTGCGTGGTGCGAGCACCATCAGCCAGCAGACCGCCAAGAACGTCTTCCTCTGGCCGGGTAGGAATTTTGTGCGCAAAGGCCTGGAGGCCTGGTTCACGCTGTTGATGGAGACCTTTTGGTCGAAGGACCGCATTCTGGAGATGTACCTCAACGTGGCCGAGACCGGGAAGGGCCGCTTTGGCGCGGAGGCTACCGCGCAGCACTGTTTTAAGCGTTCGGCGTCCAAGCTCACGGATTCACAGGCCGCGCTTATCGCAGCTGTGTTGCCGTCACCGCGCAGGTTCAATGCCTGTTCTCCCTCGGCTTTCGTGCAACGCAGGCAGGCGTGGATACTGCGCCAGATGAGGCAGCTCGGGAACCAGATGGATCCCCTGGAGCGCGAGCGCTTGAACGACCTCCGCGATCGTCGCGAGAAAAGGCACAAGCGTTGACAACAGGGCACCGTTACCTTGGTCCGCAAGAAGACCTCGATCGCAATTGATCATGACGGAACAGAAGGACAGTATGCCCGGAACTGCACGATTAGTTTTGGTCACCGGTGCCAGCCGCGGTGTAGGGCGGGCGACAGCAAAGGCATTAGTGGAACTGCATGGTTGCACGGTCGTTGCCGTTTCGCGAGATGAGGACTGTCTGGCGTCCTTAAAAACGGAATGCGGCGATAGGGCAGGGCTGCTGGAGGCGCTGCAAGTGGACCTGGTCTCCACGAGCGGTATTGAAGATGTGAGGCGGCATCTGGCCGGGAGAAGGCTGCACGGCTTGGTGAACAACGCCGGCCTGCTGATCAAGCGGGAATGGGGGGAGTGGACGGAGGACGACCTGCAAAGGCTCTACCTGCTCAATGCTTCCGTGCCTCTTTTGCTATCCCAAGCGCTTAGTTCCTTACTGGAAGGGGATCCTCCCGGGCACATCGTGAACATCGGCAGCATGGGCGGCTTTCAAGGCAGTGTGAAGTTCCCTGGCCTGGCCGCATACAGCGCCAGCAAGGCCGCACTGGCCAACACCACCGAGTGCATGGCCGAGGAGTTGAAGGACCGCGGGGTACGGTGCAATTGCATCTGCTTGGGCGCCGTGGACACCGCAATGTTGCGTACCGCCTTCCCCGGATACACCGCTCCGGTCGGTGCGGAAGAGGTGGGACGGTACATTTCCAGGTTCGTGGTGGAGGGCCATAATCTCTTCAACGGCAAGGTGTTGCCCTTGGCCGTGAGTACCCCATAACGGGGTCTTTGAATTTTTTTCTTGTGTGAATTAGGACGGAAAGGAATTCTATCTACCTTTGCAGCCGCTTTCAGCAAAAACGTTCTTTGAGCGCCCCGGATCGGGGATGACATGTAGGGGTGGCCAAGTAGAGGTTGAGAATTATATTTTCAACACTGTTTGGTGGATCGGAAGATCAGCCTACATTTGCACCCCCTTCCGAAACACGTTCGTGGGACGGAAGGCGCACAAAATGAATTTCCTCAAGCCCGGGACGGTCCCGGAGACTTGAAACGTTCTTTGACTTATTGTCCATTCTGAGAAAAGTGAGTGTCCCTGTGTACTGTAAGGTTTCACATGGGGGGCACTAAGAAGAGCCAGATCAAACAAACTTACAATGGAGAGTTTGATCCTGGCTCAGGATGAACGCTAGCGGCAGGCTTAACACATGCAAGTCGAGGGGTAACAGGGAAGCTTGCTTCCGCTGACGACCGGCGCACGGGTGCGTAACACGTATGGAATCTGCCCTTTACTGGGGAATAGCCCGGAGAAATCCGGATTAATGCCCCATACTAGACGAGATGGCATCATCTTGTCTTGAAAGCTCCGGCGGTAAAGGATGACCATGCGCACGATTAGTTTGTTGGTGAGGTAACGGCTCACCAAGACTACGATCGTTAGGGGGCCTGAGAGGGTTATCCCCCACACTGGTACTGAGACACGGACCAGACTCCTACGGGAGGCAGCAGTGAGGAATATTGCGCAATGGAGGCAACTCTGACGCAGCCATGCCGCGTGCAGGAAGAAGGCGCTACGCGTTGTAAACTGCTTTTAATCGGGAAGAAACCCCGGGACGTGTCCCGGGTTGACGGTACCGATGGAATAAGCACCGGCTAACTTCGTGCCAGCAGCCGCGGTAATACGAAGGGTGCAAGCGTTATCCGGATTCATTGGGTTTAAAGGGTGCGTAGGCGGAACAATAAGTCAGCGGTGAAAGCCTGCAGCTTAACTGCAGAACTGCCGTTGATACTGTTGTTCTTGAGTACGTTTGACGTGGGCGGAATGTGCCGTGTAGCGGTGAAATGCTTAGATATGGCACAGAACACCGATAGTGAAGACAGCTCACGAAGACGAAACTGACGCTGAGGCACGAAAGCGTGGGGAGCGAACAGGATTAGATACCCTGGTAGTCCACGCCGTAAACGATGATCACTCGTGATTGGCGATACACTGTCAGTCACCTAGCGAAAGCGTTAAGTGATCCACCTGGGGAGTACGATCGCAAGATTGAAACTCAAAGGAATTGACGGGGGCCCGCACAAGCGGTGGAGCATGTGGTTTAATTCGATGATACGCGAGGAACCTTACCAGGGCTTGAACGTACGTTGACAGGGGCGGAAACGTCCTCTTCTTCGGACAACGTGCGAGGTGCTGCATGGCTGTCGTCAGCTCGTGCCGTGAGGTGTCGGGTTAAGTCCCATAACGAGCGCAACCCCTACTGTTAGTTGCCAGCGGATAATGCCGGGGACTCTAACGGAACTGCCCGCGTAAGCGGTGAGGAAGGTGGGGACGACGTCAAGTCATCACGGCCCTTACGTCCTGGGCTACACACGTGCTACAATGGCGAGGAACAATGGGAAGCTACCGGGTGACCGGATGCTGATCTCTAAAACTCGTCTCAGTTCGGATCGGAGTCTGCAACCCGACTCCGTGAAGCTGGAATCGCTAGTAATCGCATATCAGCCATGATGCGGTGAATACGTTCCCGGGCCTTGTACACACCGCCCGTCAAGCCATGGAAGCCGAAAGTGCCTGAAGTTGGTGACCGCAAGGAGCTACCTAGGGCAAAGTCGGTGACTGGGGCTAAGTCGTAACAAGGTAGCCGTACCGGAAGGTGCGGCTGGAACATCTCCTTTTTAGAGGACTGCTCTTTTGGAGCTTCCGGCCAACGCAAGTTGGTTGACACTTACTTTCTCTCAGATGGATAATATTTTCAAACGGTGCCACCGTTGCCGTCTCCTAGTCCTGTAGCTCAGTTGGTTAGAGCGCTACACTGATAATGTAGAGGTCCGCAGTTCAAATCTGCGCAGGACTACCAGGGATAGGGAACGGGGAATTAGCTCAGCTGGCTAGAGCGCCTGCTTTGCAAGCAGGAGGTCATCGGTTCGACTCCGATATTCTCCACTCAATGTCCGCTTTTGCGAAGGCGACGGCGGACAAAGCTCGAAAGAGCGCACTGTTCTTTGACGTATTGTTAGACTGACCAAGACAGACCGAGAGATCGGTCCACCGAGCAAGACCATAAGAGGTCGAAAAGTTACTAAGGGCGTATGGTGGATGCCTTGGCTCTCAGAGGCGATGAAGGACGCGATAGGCTGCGATAAGCCATGGGGAGGTGCATAATGACCTGTGATCCGTGGATCTCCGAATGGGGCAACCCAGCCGGTTGAAGACCGGTTATCCTGAAAAGGAAGCTAACCCGGGGAACTGAAACATCTAAGTACCCGGAGGAAAAGAAAACAAATAGTGATCCCCCTAGTAGTGGCGAGCGAACAGGGGACAGCCCAAACCGGTACCGTTTCGGCGGGACCGGGGTTGTAGGACCACAACGTGGACTTCGTATACATAGTGGAACCCTTCTGGAAAGTTGGACCATAGCGGGTGACAGTCCCGTACACGGCATGTATGCGATACCTAGTGGTATCCTGAGTAGGGCGGGACACGTGAGATCCTGTCTGAATCCGGCGGAACCATCCGCCAAGGCTAAATACTACTGAGAGACCGATAGCGAACCAGTACTGTGAAGGAAAGGTGAAAAGAACCTCGAACAGAGGAGTGAAATAGACCCTGAAACCGTACGCCTACAAGCGGTCGGAGTTCCGTTTCGACGGAATGACGGCGTGCCTTTTGCATAATGAGCCTACGAGTTGCTCGTCACTGGCAAGGTTAAGGGATTAAGTCCCGCAGCCGAAGCGAAAGCAAGTCTTAACAGGGCGTGTAGTCAGTGGCGGCAGACGCGAAACCTGAGTGATCTATTCATGGCCAGGTTGAAGTTCCGGTAACACGGAATGGAGGACCGAACTGGTAGACGTTGAAAAGTCTTCGGATGAGCTGTGATTAGGGGTGAAAGGCTAATCAAACTGGGAGATAGCTCGTACTCTTCGAAATGCATTTAGGTGCAGCCTCGGACGTACAGTTATGGAGGTAGAGCTACTGATCGGGCTAGGGGGCTTCACCGCCTACCAAACCCGGACAAACTCCGAATGCCATAACTCAATATCCGGGAGTGAGCGCACGGGTGCTAAGGTCCGTGCGCGAAAGGGAAATAACCCAGACCATCGGCTAAAGGTCCCCAAGTGTGTGTTAAGTTGAATCTAACGAGGTCGGATTGCACTGACAGCTAGGATGTTGGCTTGGAAGCAGCCATTCATTTAAAGAGTGCGTAACAGCTCACTAGTCGAGCGATCCGGCATGGATAATGATCGGGCATCAAACACACCACCGAAGCTGTGGACTGCGTAGCAATACGCAGTGGTAGAAGAGCATTCCGGTCTGCGTAGAAGGTGTAGTGTGAGCTATGCTGGAGCGTCCGGAAAAGAAAATGTAGGCATAAGTAACGATAAGGCATGTGAAAAACATGCCCGCCGATAGACCAAGGTTTCCTGATCAACGTTAATCGGATCAGGGTTAGTCGGGACCTAAGGTATAGCCGACAGGCGAAGCCGATGGACAACCGGTCAATATTCCGGTACCGACCCATATTGCGATGGGGTGACGAAGGAGTGAAAGGTCTCCGTGCTGACGGAATAGCACGGTGAAGGACGTAGGTATAACGCTGGCAGGAAAATCCACCGGTGTTGCTGAAACCCGACAGTAGCAGGAAGCTTCGGCAGAATGCATTGACCCTAATCAGACTTCCGAGAAAAACCTCTAAGCTTCAGATATGGGCCGCCCGTACCTCAAACCGACACAGGTGGTCAAGGAGAGTATCCTGAGGCGCTCGAGTGATCCGTGGCTAAGGAACTAGGCAAATTAAGCGCGTAACTTCGGGATAAGCGCTACCCACGCAAGTGGGTTTCAATGAAAAGGTCCAGGCGACTGTTTAACAAAAACACATGGCTTTGCGAAATCGAAAGATGACGTATAAGGCCTGACACCTGCCCGGTGCTGGAAGGTTAAGAGGAGAGGTCAGCCGCAAGGCGAAGCTTTGAATCGAAGCCCCAGTAAACGGCGGCCGTAACTATAACGGTCCTAAGGTAGCGAAATTCCTTGTCGGGTAAGTTCCGACCTGCACGAATGGTGTAACGATCTGGACACTGTCTCGGCCACGAGCTCGGTGAAATTGTAGTTTCGGTGAAGATGCCGGATACCCGCAACGGGACGAAAAGACCCCGTGCACCTTTACTATAGCTTCACATTGACATCGGCTGCCCGATGTGTAGGATAGGTGGGAGACTTTGAAGTTGCGTCGCTAGGCGTGATGGAGTCATCGTTGAAATACCACCCTTCTGTCATCTGATGTCTAATCCCTGCGAAACAGGGACACAGTGTGTGGTGGGTAGTTTGACTGGGGTGGTCGCCTCCAAAAAAGTATCGGAGGCTTCCAAAGGTACCCTCAGCACGCTTGGTAACCGTGCGACGAGTATATTGGCATAAGGGTGCTTGACTGTGAGACCGACAAGTCGAACAGGTACGAAAGTAGGGCAAAGTGATCCGGTGGTTCCGTATGGAAGGGCCATCGCTCATAGGATAAAAGGTACGCCGGGGATAACAGGCTGATCATTCCCAAGAGCTCATATCGACGGAATGGTTTGGCACCTCGATGTCGGTTCGTCACATCCTGGGGCTGGAGAAGGTCCCAAGGGTTCGGCTGTTCGCCGATTAAAGTGGCACGTGAACTGGGTTCAGAACGTCGTGAGACAGTTCGGTCTCTATCTGTTGCGGGCGTTAGAAGTTTGAGGGGAGCTACCATTAGTACGAGAGGACCGTGGTGGACGAACCGCTAGTGTACCAGTTGTCACGCCAGTGGCATAGCTGGGTAGCTATGTTCGGATGGGATAAGCGCTGAAAGCATCTAAGCACGAAGCCCACCTCAAGATGAGACTTCTTTTAAGGGTCGTGGAAGATCACCACGTTGATAGGCTACAGGTGTAAAGCCAGCAATGGCAAAGCCGAGTAGTACTAATTACCCGTAGACTTTGACCTGAAAAGGTCTTCACGGTGGATTTATCGATCGTCTGTTTTGGTTCAGTCTAGCAGTATTTCTTAAGATCGTGTTACGATTTTAGGTGACTATTGCGGTGAGGTCCACCTCTTCCCATTCCGAACAGAGAAGTTAAGCTCACCAGCGCAGATGGTACTAGGATGATGTCCTGGGAGAGTATGTCGTCGCCGATCTGAACCCCGCCCCTCAAAAGGCGGGGTTCTTTTTTTACCCATACCGGAATGGTCCGGCATGATGTTTCCTTTGCATCCGCACATGAAGCATTCGTTCGTATTCTCCATCACACTGATCGCGGGGCTGGCGGGGGGCAACCTTTGCGCGCAGCGCCTGCAAGGCCATATCGCAGAGGCCGCAGGGGGCTTGCAGGTCGTACTTTCCGTGGCCCGGGGCAACGACTTCAGGCCCGTTGATTCCGTCCGGACGGATGATGCCGGTGATTTCAGTTTCCCGGAAGACTTCAAAGCAGCCGGCTTTTATCGCTTGGCATTGAACGACACGGACCGGATGGATCTCATCCTGGATGGCCGCGAGCCGGTGGTGGACCTCAGCTTTGACGGCATCCCCCTCGTGGACCATGTTCAGGTCCGCACCTCGGACGAGAACAAGCGATTGTGGGAATTCAAGTACATTTCCAAAGAGACCAAGGCCGTGCGTACCGCTGTGGCCCAGCAGAGACTGACGCTGCTCCCGACGGATACGGCGCAATTGGATCTGTTGAATGCCGTGGAGCAACGGGCCATGCACATGGAGGAACAGTATGTCCACCAACTCGTCCACAATGGGAATGGAGGCTATTTTGCCAAGGTGCTCACAGTGGATGACGCCATACGGGGTGTTAGGGGGAATGGACCTATGGCAGTGGCCGCCACCTGTGACTTCAGTGACCCTGAGCTGATGCGCTCCTCCGTCTATGACAAGGCCGTGATGGTGTTCCTGCAAAATCTCAACGTGGTCATCGAGGACCAGTTCATTGTGGGCGCCGACACGCTCATGCACCTTGCGGAACGCAACCCCGAATGCCGGTCCTACATGCTCGATCACCTCATCGACCTGTTCTCCACCTATGGCCCGGAGACCGCCTTGCAACATTTGGTCGATCGATATGTGGTGCCTGATGGGGACAGCGGTTCAGTCGCACCGGAATTGCGTGCCAAGGTGAAGGCCCTCATGCAGGTTTCCGTGGGAAGCACCGCACCGGATGTCGATCTCAACGATCGCGGTGTGATCACGCCATTGTCGAAATTGGTCAAGGCCAATACCTATACCGCGCTATTCTTTTACTCCAGTACTTGCGAGCATTGCCATGCCCAAATGCCCATGTTGAAAAAGGACCGGGCCCGATTCTTGGCCAAGGGCTTCCGCGTCATTGGCATCGCACTGGATGTGGACAGCGTGGATTTCCTGAAGAGCATCGAAGAGAATGCCATTCCTTGGAAGTGCTACAGTGAGTTCAACGGATGGGGTTCCAAAGCGGCCCAAGCCTTCATGATAAAGGCGACCCCCAGTTTCTTCCTGCTGGATGATAAGATGCGGATCGTGGCAAAGCCGGTGGATGCGGAGGAGTTGAGCCGGGTCCTGCAAAACCGCTATTAGTAGTTCGGGCTGATCGTCAGGGTTCCCGGAAGGGGCACCCCCCCTCCTACAATAATGGGCTGGATGGTTCTGGAGAGCGCTGCCATCGCACTCTGGTGTGCGGCGGCCACTTCACGTTCCGGTATCATCGTGACTTCGACCCATGCCGGTCGCACCGTACCCAGGTTTTCTTTTGGATACATCGTGCCAACATCCTCCTTCATCGCACCACGGTCTGCCAGAAGTAGGTCGTCCGGCTGAAGATCGGATCCGTGTGACGACCGTTCGAGATTATTCTTCGAAGTGCCGGTTCCCGGTCCGACGCCTATCGGAACGCGGTAATTCAAAGCTCGAAGATGGCAGTGGTCCCCATTGTGGTCCCATGCGGGGCAAGAAGTACGCGATCCGATCGGCCGGGTCTCCCCAATGATGGAAACAGTGGTCGGCGAGAGTTGAAGCTGGCCGGAAGTTCAAGTGTTTTCTGAATTGTGCTACGGTATTTACCGCAGGTACGGCCACAGCCGTGTTACGTAGTTGCTCGCCGCCGTCCGTAAAGCACGAAGGGCCGCCTCATTTGAGGCGGCCCTTCGGCGTTTGGTGCTATATCGGTTACTTGATGATGCTCAACCGCTGGACGGTCTTCTGTCCGTTGACGGTGATGTTCACCATGTACACTCCGCTGGCGATGTCGCTCGGCAGGTCGAGGATGGTGGTGAAGCGCTCACCGCTGTTCCCGAACTCCTTGGCGAAGACCTGCTTGCCGTAGATGTCCTGGATGTCCACCGTGATGTTCTGGTCCGCGTCCTGGATACCATCGATGCTCAGATTGACCTGACTTTCACGCACCGGGTTCGGCCACATCGTCGCCGTTCCAGTGGCTTGTGCCATGCTGGCCTCGGGGCGGGGGTTGCCGTTGTTGATGGTGATCGTACAGGTCTGGCCGCAGAAGCCGCTGTATTCCGTGCCCACTTTCACGTTCACTTGCACGCTGTAGGTGGAGCCGTTGACCATCGGCGGACGGTTGTTCCACTTCAACTGCAGGATGTAGGTGCTGCGGATGAAGGTCTCATCGTAGCCTTCGCTGGGGATGAAGATGCGGAACTGGTACTCCGTCGCACCCACCACCGGCGTGGCATAGATGAAGCTGTTGTTGGTGTTGAAGGCGCGTTCCTCGCCGCAAGAGTGCCCGTAGGTGGGCGCGCTGATCAGCTCCGTGCAAGGCACCGTCGGCGTCATGCCCACCTCGCAACCTGTGCCGAAGTGTGCGCTGGCAACGGGGCTAAGCGTCGTTGGTACGTGCCCGGACGAAGTACTTCACGCCTGGCGACAGCGGGCTGGTGTGCATCTGGCTGAAGCGCACCCAGTTGGTGCTCACCGCGATCCGGCGGATGTAGCCCGCATCGGGGTTGGAGAACTCGAACTGGTAGCTCGTCGCTCCCACCACCTCGCGGCAATACACCTTGCTGTTCATGGTGAAGTTGAAGATGTCGCAGGACTTGTTCGCGATCTGGGCCGGGCCGGGAGGCAGGCAGACGACATGGTCGAAGTAGGCGGAGTAGGCCGGGGAATAGGTGGGTGAAGACGACCCGTCCACGGCTCCGTCGAAGAGGTCACGAAGGAG
This sequence comes from Flavobacteriales bacterium, assembly GCA_016700415.1. Classification (NCBI taxonomy): domain Bacteria; kingdom Pseudomonadati; phylum Bacteroidota; class Flavobacteriia; order Flavobacteriales; species Flavobacteriales bacterium. The sequence continues at coordinate 1,463,865 of CP065018.1, read as the reverse complement.
GACCTTGCCGTCCGGTCGTTGCAGCTCCCAGTACCCGTTCCCGTTGGAGCAGCACAGGCCGTCCCCGAAGCTGTCGTACAAGTGGAAGTAGAAGCAGAAGCCGAAATCGACGGGCAGGCAGTGGTACTCACTGACCAGCTCATTGGTCCCTGGTACTGAGGAGGGACCGCTCGCGACGGTGTTGTAACCATCGTCAAAGATCTCCCCAGTACAGCCCGCTCCCATCATTGGCATCGTTCTGAATGACCACTACCAAGGCCTCACCGCCCACGTCGACAGCAACGTTCTGGCCATCGTTGGCCGGAATGTCATCCGCCACACCGTTGGGGAGGCTGGTGGAAATGGAGAGCGTCTGGTTCAGACCCGCTTGGGCCGGGACCGTGGGCAGGGTGATGGTCGCGGATGCCCCGTAGGCGAGGTTGCCCGTCCAGTTGTGGACGTACGGGATCCCGAGGGAGAGCCCATAGGTGATCTGTACGCTGGTGAGGTTGTTGTCCCCATTGTTCAGCAGGGTCACTTGCGGGGCCATCGTGGAGCCGCAGAGCAGGCCCGGGGCCGGATCGAGGATGGCGCTGATCGACGCGTCGTTATGCGCCGGGTGTTCCACCATCAGGCCGAAGGTGCCCTCCACACCTGCACCGCCGGTATTGTACACCAGCAAACGGTACCCGGTGTTCGGGGTCAGGCTCTCTACATTGATCCCGCCGGCGTCGACCGTGCAGCCTTCGCTGATGGTGGCACCGAGCCCGTCACATAGGCCCGAATAGACGGCGTAATTCAACGTGCTGGCCGAGTACTGGTTGTCCTCACCATTGTCCAGCAGCGTGATCAGGGTATGATCGAAGTTGCCGGTGTTGAAGGTGAACCAGACGCCTTGCACGGGCAGAGCACCGGAGCAAGTTGTCGGGGCGTCCACCGTGGCGCAGACGTTGGTGTACTGGGCAGGTGTACCCGTTCCGTCAGCCACTGTGTTGGTCAACGCAGGGAATACATCGCCGCATTGGTCATTGGCGGGCGGGGTGCAGACAGTCGCACAGTTCACGGTCATCTGGTAAGTGCCCTCCGCCGCTCCGGCGCCATGCACGGCGATCCAGTAGGACGTGCTGGTGGTGGCGTTGAAGGTCACAGTACCGCTGCCGTTGGCGCATCCGGGGCTATTGTCCACCATGGCCACGCAGCTCAAGTTGTTGCAGGCCGTTCCGGAGAACACAGAGATCCGGGTGTCAAAGTCGGACAGTCCACAAGTGCTCACGGTGACCGCTTCGTCAGCTGCGGCCGTATAAAGCCACCAGTTCTGGCCACCGGTGCTCGCAGCGCCGTTGTATGGGCAGGCACTGGCAGGCATGCTGTGGGCAACGCCCGTGGTAACACCGTTGTACGTGTTGCCGCAGAGCACCGGAGTGGACGCAGCACAGGTGTTGTTCGGCGTTACGCATTGGGTGGTGGCCGCCCAGCCGGGGGCGATGCCGCTGCCGTCGCTTACAAAGGCGAAGGTGAGGCAGCCGCTGGCGTTGCTGGAGGTGAAGGGGCCGGGGAGGGCGGTCGTCAGATCACCCCACCAGCCACCGGCACCGTAGGTGGTGTTGCCAGATCCGGCAGCATTGGCGCTGGCGAACTTCGGTGCGGCGGTGCTGTTGCCGTTGAAGATGAACAGCTTGTCATAGCTGGCCTCGGTGTTGAAGCTGCTGAAGAGCACGCGCACCTGATCGCCGGGGGTGGAGCGGCAGTAGGTTTTCACCCAGTTCTCGTTGTTCGCATAGTCGAGCGTGGGTCCACCGGTGTCGGTGAAGCCATCACCGCAGGCCGCGCCCGTGGTGAAGGCCGCACCACTGGCCCATGTGCTGAAGTCGCCGCCGCCGCAGTTGGCCCGTACGTACATGAAGTAGGTGGTGCTGCTGGAGAGTCCGGTCGCGTTCGCGGTGGTGATGCCGGCTGCAGTGTTGCCGTTGTCCACTCGGCCCGTGGCTCCGCTGCCACCCGCACCGCTAGTGCGTACTTCCCATTGGTAGCCGTTCGACGGGCCGGAGGTGCTGGCCGTCCAGTTCAGCGTGGCCGTGCTCAGCCCAGGGGCCGCCAGTAGGGCCGTGGGGGCTAAGCAGGTGGGGGGAGGGCTCACCGTAAAGGTGTAGTCCTCCGCTTCACCGTAGGCACTGGAGGCGCATGTCGTGGGCGCTCCGATCCAGCTGTTGCGGACCCGCATCGTGTAGTTCCCGTTGGGCGTACCACCGGGTACGGCAATGGAACCCGTGACGGGGTTGGGCGTGTAGCCCGTGGTGCCGAAGACGCGTTCACTGGGGTCGTCGAAGACCAAGTTGTGGTTCCAGTCCACCCAGATGTAAACGTAATCATCCCCGTCGGCGGTGCTTGCGGAGAAGTTCACCGAGCCGCCGGCAATGTTGCTCACGGATTGGGCGGTGAAATTACCGTAGCCCCCGGCAGATAAGCCGGAATTGACGTTGCTGATGTTGGTGAAGCCGTTCGTGGTGGAGAATGAGTTCAGGTAGTGTGTGGTACCCGTTCCCACCGGTGTGCAGTAGCCGGTGAAGAAGCTGCTTGAACTTCCCCATATGCTAACACTGCTACCACCGCCGCACACACCCTGCACATAGGCATAGTAGGTGGTGTTGGCCGTAAGTGGGGTTATGGCGGTGGCCGGCATTCCTGATGCGGCCGTGCCACTGAGCACCAGACCGGTGGCGCCGCTGCCGCCCGCGCCGCTGGTGCGTACCTCCCAGTTGTAGCTGCCGGAGGTGTTGTCCGTCCAGCTCAGTCCTGCGGACGTGCTCGTCACGTTGCTGATCGTTATCGCTGTCGGCGCGAAGCAGCTCGGGGTCGCGATCACGCTCAAGGTGTAATCCTCATAGGTCCCGTAGGTGCCGGTGTAACAAGGTGTGGGAGGTCCCACATCCACGCCACCGATGCGCATCCGGTACTGGCCCACAGGGTTAGCGCCTATGGGGAAGGTGGCGACCAACGTGGTGGGGCTGCTGCTCGAAGAGACGCCGGTATAGACGTTCTCCCCGACATCAACGAAGTCCAGGTCATGGTTCCAATCCACCCAGATCTTCGTGTCATAGGTGTAGCTGGTCTGGAAGGTGATGTTCACCGTGGCCGTGGTGTTCTCGATCAGCGAACCCACCATGGCGCTGTAGTCGCCATAGTTGTTGGGCTCGGTTCCCGTGGTGTTGTTCACCCCGCCGAAGTTGACGTTCGTGATACCACTGTTGTCCACCGAGCTGGGTGCGGGCAGGCAATAGCCGGTGTAGAAAGCCATAGGACCCGCCCATGAACTGAAGCTACTACCGCCACAATCGCTGCGCACATACAGTTGGTAGGTGGTATTGGCCGTGAGTGCCACGCCCGTCGACGCGGTCGTGGTCAAGGTGTTCCCAAGATCGATCAGGCCCGTGGCCCCGCTGCCGCCGAGGCCGCTGGTGCGGACCTCCCACTGGTAGCCATTGGCCGGGTTGGAGGTGCTGGCCGTCCAGGAGAAGGAGGCCGAGGTGCTGGTAACGCTCGTGGTGGCCAATGCAGTGGGGGCCTCACAACTTGGAACCAAGATCACCGAAATGTCATCCACGTACATGTAGTAACCAGATGCCGTCGTCGGTGACTTTTTCTGGAACCCGATGTAATAGACACCGGTCGTTGCGGGGGTGAAATCCACCGTGGCAGGATGCACGAGGCCGTCGTTGATCGCCGGATAGTTGGCCAATTGCGTGGTCATGGCCGATTCCTGTGCAGAGGTGCCATAGGCCACCTTCAGTGCATCCGTATAGAAGTTGTACTGGTTAGAGTACTTGTACGAAACTCGGTATGCGACGCCACCAGTGAGGTTCAACCCCGCCGTGTAAAGCCAAGAGCTGGTGTTGGAGGTACTGGTCGCATAGCCATAGTTGTATCCGGCATTTCCGGTCATCCCTGCAGGAGGGAAGGCGGAGGTGGTCCATGCCGCGCCGTTCACGGTCTGGATGGACATGCAGCTTGGAATGGCCGGTGTGGTCACAGCGTTGAAGTCCTCCGTGTAGGGGATGTTGGCAGGGAGGCAGGGCGTGGTGAAGCTCACCCCGGTGCTCCATGCGCTCACGTCGGGCACGGTGCAGATGCCCCTCACGTAAGCCGTATAGCTGGTGTTCGAGATGAGCGTGAGCGCCACCGGGCTGCTGCCCACGTTGCCGCTGTAGGCCAAACCTGTTGCTCCGCTGCCGGCCGCGCCGCTGGTGCGGATCTCATAGTCGTAGGTCAAAGCGGAGGCGCTGTTGGTCCAAGAGAAGCTGGCACTGGTGGCCGTGATCGCCGTGATGGCCGCGTTGGTAGGGGTCGGGCAGGCAGGTGGGGCGGTAATGTTGAGGGTGTAGTCCTCATAGGTGCCGTAGGAACCCGTGTAGCAGGGATCACCGCCAAGGTCGTTGTCCGTACCGCCGATGCGCATGCGGTAGCTGCCCAAGGGGTTGCTGCCCACGCTGAAGTTGGCCACCACCGTGGTGGGGTTCGCATTGCTGGACAGGACGTAGAACACCTGTTCCCCGGCGTCGTTGAAGTTCAGGTTGTTGTTCCAGTCCACCCAGACCTTCGTGCCGTACGTGTAGCTCGTGGCGAGGGTGATGCTCACCGAGGCCGTCGTGGTCTGTTGCACGTCACCTCCGGTCAGGCCGGTGTAGTCAGCATAATTGCCCGCTTCGGCACCCGTGGTGTTGTTGATCCCGCTGAAGGTGACGTTGGTGATACCGCTATTGTCCACCGAGGTTGGCGCAGGGGTGCAATAGCCTGTGTAGAAGCTGGACGATGCCGCCCATGAACTTGTGTTGGCCACGCCGCAATTGCTTTGCACATAGAGCACCATGGTGGTGCTGGCGGGAATGCCCGAGGCGGATGCCGTGGTCACACCGGCGAGGGTGCTTCCGCTGGCCACAAGGCCGGTGGCGCCGCTGCCGCCAGCTCCGCTGGTCCGCACTTCCCAATTGTACCCGTCAGCCGGGAGGGAGGTGCTCGCCGTCCACGACAGGTTGGCTGCGGTCGTGCTCGTGGGAACAGCTAAGAGTGCGGTGGGGGCAAGGCATGCGGGAGGGGCCGTCACCGTGAAGGTGTAGTCCTCGGTCTCCCCGTTGGAGATGTTACCGCAGGCGACGGGGTTGGTCGCGTTCCAATCGCAACGGATGCGCATCCGGTAGTTGCCCAAGGGAGTGCCCCCGGGGACCGTGATCGTACCGCTTTGGTTGTAACCGTAGCCGTTTAAGTTGTACGCCACTTCACCCACATCGGCGAAGTCCAGGTCGTTGTTCCAATCCACCCAGATGGTCGTGCCAGCCGAGCCGCCCGCGATGGTGGTGGCGAAGCCCACGCTGGCCCCGGCGTAGGTCGCTGCGGCCTGGCCCGTGAAGTCGCCATAGCCGCCGGCCGAATAGCCGGTCGCATTGGAGATGGTGGCTGAACCGCCCGTGGTGGTGAAATTCGTGAAGTAGGTGCTTCCACCGGTGGCGGTGGAGATGCAGTAACCCGAATAGAAGTTGATCGGGCCGCCCCAGATGCTCAGGTCAGCTCCGCCATTGCACGAACCTTGCACGTAGACTTGATAGTTAGTGCTGGCGGTCAATGTGCCGAGGTTGATGACGGGCGTACCCGAGGTTGCCGATCCATTGTTGACCAGACCGGTGGCACCGCTGCCGCCCGCACCGCTGGTGCGCAGCTCCCAGTTGTAGCTACCCGAAGCATTGTCCGTCCAGGTCAGCTCCCCGCTGGTGGTGGAAAGCAGGTTCACCGCGATGCCGGTGGGCGGGAAGCATACCGGTATGACTTCCACGTTCACGTCGTCGATATACAAGCGCCAGCCATCAAGGCCGCCGCTGGGGACGTGCCATGCGATGTACACATTGCCGGAATAGGAGGTCAGGCTGGTGATCTGCTCCGCATAGGTGATGTTGCTATAGGAGGTGGTCGCTATCAGGGTGTTGGTGAAGTCCCCGGGGCTGTTCCCCGTAGTGGACAAGAGCACCTCAAAGTCGTTCGGTTCACCGGCGGACTGCACGCGGTACCAGTACCGGAGCTGCTCCGCCCCGGTGAGGGTGATGGCAGGGGAGATCAACCAGTCATTATTGGCCCCGGCATTGTAGTCCGTGTAGATCGTGGCTACTTGGTCCCCTTCGTAGGGGCTCGTAGCATAGTTCATGTCCCAAGCATCGCCGTCCGCGTTCACATTGAGCACGCTCCAGCAGGCCTCGGTGGTGGATGCGGAATTGAAGCCTTCTTGGAAGGGTACGGGGAATGCATCGCAGGGGGTATGGAAGCTGGACGATGCCGCCCACAGGCTGAAGCCGCTGCCGCAATCGCTGCGTACATACAAGTTGTAGGTGGTGTTGGACGCCAAAGCAGCCGTGCTGGCCGTGGTGATGCCGGCCCCGGTGTTCCCGTTGTCGGTCAGGCCGGTGGCACCGCTGCCGCCCGCACCGCTGGTGCGCACTTCCCACTGGTAGCCGTTAGCCGGCAGGGAGGTGCTTGCCGTCCACGAGAGATCGGCGCTGGTGGCGGTGACGTTCGAGGCGGCCAAGGCCGTGGGGATCAAGCAGCTCGGGGTCTCGATCACGTTCAAGTCGTCGATCAACAGGTCGTTGTAGAACTGGCTGCCTCCAACAATGGACGGTAGTGCAACCAAGCGGAACTTGGTCGTGGTGGGCACGCTTCCGGGAACGGTGGCGGTATGCTCCTGCCATGCCGGTGAATTCCCGCCATAGGTGAGCAGGGTGATCCATACGGCACCGTCCCACACATCCAACTGGATCTGGTTCTGCGCCACGTCATTGGTGTTGTTGGACAGCATCCAGAAGCCCACTTGCGGGGTGGTCAGGGCGCTCATGTCGATCATCGGGGTCTCCAAGCTGTTGGCTTGGATATCCCCGGAGCCGTCGATCCAAGCGAAGTTGCCCGAACCGGACGTGTGGTCCACTGCACTGTTCAGGCCGTAATCCGGGCCGACGGGGGGGCCACTGACATGGAAGAGCCATTGCTCCGCACCGATGTTCGCCCAGCAGTTGGGCAGGCTCACTGCGGCATCGAAGTTTTGGGTGTATGGCGCCAAGAAAGAGGTGCAGGGCGTGGTGAAGCCGGACGAGGCCGCCCATGCGCTGAAGCCGCTGCCGCAATCGCTGCGCACATACAGGTTGTAGGTGGTGCTGGCCGCCAAGGCAGCCGTGCTGGCCGTGACGATACCGGCACCGGTGTTCCCGCTATCGGTGAGGCCGGTGGCACCGCTGCCGCCCGCGCCGCTGGTGCGCACTTCCCACTGGTAGCCGTTGGCCGGCAGGGAGGTGCTGGCAGTCCAAGCCAGATCGGCCGAGGTGGCCGTGACGTTGCTGGCGGCCGGCCCGGTCGGGGCCAAGCAGGCAGGCGGTGTGACCACGGATAGGGTGTAGTCCTCAACCTCTCCATAGGCTGAAGAACCGCATGAGGATGGAGCCCCGCCCAAGTAGCCGTTCCGGATACGCATGCGGTAAGAACCAAGAGGAGTTCCGGGTGGAACCGTGATCGTGCTCGATGCGGGTGTCGGAAGGTAGGTCCCGCCGGAGGAATAGACGGCCTCACCTGCATCGGCGAAGTCAAAGTCACCGTTCCAGTCCACCCAGATGGCCAAGGTGTAGGTTGAGGACGGCCAAGTGGCGATGAAGGTGAAGCTATTCCCGGCGCTGGCAGAAACGGTTTGGGCTGTAAAGTTCCCATAACCTCCCGCTGAGTAACCTGAACTGAGGTTCGAGATGTTCGTGTACCCGCCAGTCGTGGAGAAATTCGAGAAATAGTAGGTCGAGTTCGTCCCCGAAACGGCACAGTACCCATTGTAGAAGCTCACGGGTCCGATCCACACGCTGCTGTCGCCCACGGCACAGATCGCCCGGACGTAGACATAGTGGGTCAAGTCCGTGGGGATGGTCCCGGAGTTGGCGGTGGTGATGCCCGGACCGGTGGTGCCGGTGGCCTCACGACCCGTTGCACCGCTGCCTCCGGCACCGCTGGCACGCACCTCCCATTGGTAACCGATGGAGGGGATGCTGATGCTGGCGGTCCAGCTCATGTCCACCGAGGTGGGCTGGGGGGTGGCGATCAGCGCGGTCGGTGCGATGCAGGTCGGCGGTGCGGTGATGTTCAAGGTATAGTCCTCGAAGGTGCCCAATGTGCCGGTGTAGCAGGGGCTGGAGGGGCCGGCGTCCGTGTCGGTGCCGCCGATGCGCATGCGGTAGGTGCCGATCGCTTGTGTGCCCACATTGAAGGAGGCATTGAGCGTGGTGGGATTCGTTGCCAAGGAAAGCCCGGTGTACATCAGCTCGCCCGGATCGGTAAAGAGCAAGTTGTTGTTCCAGTCCACCCAGATCTTGGTGCCGTAAGTGACGCCGGTGCTGTACGTTATGGCCACATTGGCATTGAGGGTCTGCTTTACATCGCCTCCGGTGAGGGCCGTGTAGTTGCCATAATGGCCCGCCTCGTCCCCGGAAGGATTGTTCAGCGTACCGAAGGCCACGTTGGTGATGCCGGTCCCGTTGATGGTAGTGGGGGCCGGGGTGCAATAGCCGAGGAAAAGGCTGAAAGCGCTGGTCCATGCGCTGTAATCGCTGCCGCCGCAATCCCCGCGTACGTAGATGCTGTAGGTGAGGCCCGTGGTGAGCGGGGTGGCGGAGGCGGTGGTGATGCCCGCGCCCACGGTACCGCTGGCCTCAAGGCCGGTGGCACCGCTGCCGGCGGCACCGGAGGTGCGCACCTCCCACTGGTAGCCATTGGTCGGGTTGGAGAGGCTGGCATTCCAGGAAATGTTCGCGCTGGTGAGCGAGGTGGCCACGGCAGTCAAGTTCAGCGGGGTGATGCAGGTAGGTGCCGGGGCCAAGAGCAGGTTGTCCACGCCGATGTCCGTGGTGCCGCTGCCGGTGGCGATCAGGCGGATCACCGTGGTGGCCGTATTGCTGGCGAAGTCGAAGAAGCGGTTGGTCCACGTGGCGCTCAAGCCGAGGGTGTTGCCCACCTGGGTGAAGTTGGCACCGCCGTTGGTGGAGACCATCACTTGGAGGATGTCCGTCCCGCTGGTGTTGATGTGGTCAAAGCTCAGGCGGCTGTCGCCCGTGGCCGCGCTCATGTCCAAATAGAGGTCCAAGCTGCCTTGGCCGGCTCCGGCGGTGTAGCTATGGAAGCGGGCGGAATAGGCACCGGTGCTGTAGACAGGGGTGTAGCCGCCCAAGGTGGGACTGGTCCAAGCGGCGGATGCAGCTTGGTCGTTCCTGCGCCAGCTCGTGTTACCGGTGACGGGCGTGTTGCGCCAAGAGGTGGAGGGGACATCGGTGGTGCCACAGACGTTCTGCCAAGCCTCGAAATCCTCAGCATACGAAACGTTGTTGTACGTGGCATACACGGGGTCGTTCATCAGCACGGGCACCGTATTGGAGTAACTGAGCAGGCCGCTGTAGAAGCAGGTCTGTACCAAGCGGTAGTAGCGCGGGATGCTGAGGGCCGGTGTGGTGTACACGGTAGTGGTGGCACCGCTGCCGCCGGTGACGGGCGCCCAGGCGTTAATGCCGTCATCGGATTGCTGCCATTGCACGGAGATGCCGGCCAAGGGGTCGATGCCGGTGGCCGTGACCACAGTGGTACCGCCCACGCAGACCGTGGCCGGGATGGCGGATGCGGAGGCGGCCACGGGCGTGCCGTTGCACGGGGTCACCAAGCGTATATTGTCCAAACCGATGTCCGAAAGGCCCAGATCGGAGGTGGCCCGGAAGCGGAGGACCGTAGTGGCCGAGGTGCTGGTGACGGTATATTCATACTCCGTCCACGTGGCGGCTTGGCCCAGAGCAGGGGAGGTCAGCGCGGTGAAGCTGCTCCCTCCGTTGGTGGAGACCGATACGTTCAGAGCATCCGACCCGTCCACGTTGATGTAGGCGAATTTCAACTTCGTGGTGCCCAACGCGGCGGACATGTCCACGTAAAGGTCCATGGTGCCGGTGGAAGCGAGCGGTGCTTCCACGGAGTGAAAACGTGCAGAATACGTACCCGAGGTGGAGGCCGGGGTATAGTTGCCGGAGGTGGAGGTCCACCCGGCACTTGTTCCTTGGTCGTTACGGCGCCAGCTACTGAAGCCGGTTGAGGGGGTGTTGACCCAGTTCACCGAGGGTTTGTCCGAGGTGGCACAGCCGTTCACCCATGCTTCAAAGTTCTGGACCAAAGAGACGCCGTCGAACGGGACATAAGGGGGGATGGTGCCATCGAAGAGCGTGGCCACGTTCGTGCTGTCGGTAAGGCCGCTGGCCGTGCAGGTCACCACCATGCGGTAATAGGCCGTGCTGCTGAAAGCGGGGGTGGTATAGCTCTGGGTGGTGGCACCGCTGCCGCCGGATACCGGGACCCAGGGGCTGAGACCGTTGGGGGATTCTATCCACTGGTAGGTAAGGCCGTCCGCCACCGTACCCCCGGTGGCCGTCAGCAATACCGTGGAACCGATGCAGGCCGGGGTAGAGGCGGGGATGGACCCGGCGGTAGGAACTCCTACGCAAGGAGGAAGGAAGTTCAACTGGAGCTGGGCGATGGTGCCCGAGCGTGAACTGGCGGTGGGAGGGCTTGCCGGGTCGGGGTTGTTCGTGTCGTTGTAGTAATAGATCCCCGTGTTCGTTCCGCTGGCGAAGGCCCTCCACGTTGTTCCGCTGGTATAACCGGAGGTGTTCTCATCCACGGCGATCACCAAGTTGTCCGTGCCGTTATACACGAACGGCGTGGTCAACGTGATCTCCATCCACAACGGGGTTATTGGTGGGGCTGTAGACAGTGTGCCACTGTACACCTGGGTCATGCTCGCCAAAGGCACCCAATCGGTCGTGGTGGCGAAGGTGGTCTTCGTGGTGTTGCCCATATAGACCACCCAGCTATTACCGTTGACCAGGCCGCCCGCGTTCACCATGAAGCGGATCTTGTCGATCTTGCCCGCTTGGCCGATCTGGGCCGCCGTGTAGATCTGCTGGGTATAGTTGTAGCCGTAGTAGTTGTACATCGGCAAGTAACTACTAGTGCTCGTGCCCGAACCGATGGTCACGGTCTGCGCGCTCGCACCTGTGGCGAAGGCTCCTGCCACCAGCAGGGTCAACAGTAAGAACTTTTGCCACCAAGTGCGGAGGGACGTGGCGGTCGGGGCGGTGTTGAAAGAGGTCATGGCAGCGGGGTTTGGGGTTCGTGGGGTATAGTGGGTATGGATCGTCTTGGGCAACGGGTTTCTTGGTCAAGCCTCTCTCATGTAGGAGGAGGCCCGGTGTGCATTGGCAGCGGTAATGATCAGGTGCAGGATGAGGGAGCTCTCGTGCATGCTGTTAATAAAACCTGCATCGGGGTTTTCGGCGTCTAAGGAATAACACAATTCAACAGCAACCAAGGAATAAAATGTTTTCAACAGGAGGCAACCCATAACCCGGCCGTGCGTCCACGCGCCCGTCGGCGATCCCTCGTGAAGGTCCAAGTGGTCCGGTGGCCGATCTTCAAGCATCGGTGAAGTGGCTCAGGCCAAGCACCAGCTCCATGAGCGAATGTCATTCCGCGCGGTCATCCCGGCCCCCGAGCCGGGACGGGATCGCGAAAGTGTTTGGCCGCACTTGTTCCGAACGCCAGTGAATGCGAATTGGTATCAGGCCAGGCTTCAACGCAAAAAGCCGCCCGACCGGAATACCGGGGGCGGCTTTAATTTTGCGGTGTTCGCTTACTTCTTCTCGTCCTTTACCTCCTCGAAGTCCACGTCGGTCACTTCCTGATCGGCAGGCGCGCCTTGGTCGGCGGCACCACCGGTAGTGCCGTTCGTCTGGGCTTCCTGAGCGGCCTTGTACATCTCCTCGCTGGCCTGGGAGAAGATGGTGTTGAGCTCGTTCATCGCGGTGTCAATGGCCGGGATGTCCTGTGCCTCGTGCGCCTTCTTCAGTTTGGCCACGGCCTCTTCGATCGGGCCTTTCTTGTCGGCCGGCAGTTTGTCACCGAATTCGGAGAGCTGCTTCTCGGTCTGGAAGATCAGGCTGTCCGCTTGGTTGAGCTTGTCGGCTTTTTCGCGGGCGGCATTGTCGGAGTCGGCGTTGGCCTCAGCCTCTTTCTTCATCTTCTCGATCTCCTCCTTGCTCAGGCCGCTGCTGGCCTCGATGCGGATGCTCTGCTCCTTGCTCGTGGCCTTGTCCTTGGCGCTCGCGTGCATGATCCCGTTGGCATCAATGTCGAAGGTGACCTCGATCTGCGGGGTTCCGCGGCGTGCAGGCGGGAGGCCGTCCAAGTGGAAGCGTCCGATGGTGCGGTTGCCGCTCGCCATGGGCCGTTCCCCTTGCAGCACGTGGATCTCCACGCTGGGCTGGTTGTCGCTGGCGGTGCTGAAAGTCTCGCTCTTCTTGGTGGGGATGGTGGTATTGGCCTCAATGAGCTTGGTCATCACGCCGCCCATGGTCTCGATGCCGAGGCTGAGGGGGGTGACGTCCAGCAGCAGCACGTCCTTCACCTCGCCGGTGAGCACGCCGCCTTGGATCGCCGCGCCCACGGCCACCACTTCATCGGGGTTCACGCCCTTGCTCGGCTCCTTGCCGAAGAATTTCTTCACGGCCTCCTGAATGGCGGGGATGCGGGTGCTTCCGCCAACGAGGATGATCTCGTCGATGTCACTCGCCTTCAGGCCCGCGTTTTTCAACGCGCTTGTACAGGGTGCGATCGTGCGCTTGATCAAAGGGTCCACGAGCTGCTCGAACTTGGCACGGCTGAGGGTGCGCACCAAGTGCTTCGGGATGCCGTCCACCGGCATGATGTAGGGCAGGTTGATCTCCGTGCTGGTGGTGCTGCTCAGCTCGATCTTTGCCTTCTCAGCGGCGTCCTTCAGGCGTTGCAGTGCCATGGGGTCCTTGCGCAGGTCGATGTTCTCGTCCTTCTTGAACTCGTCGGCCAGCCAGTCGATCAGTACATGGTCGAAGTCGTCGCCGCCGAGGTGCGTATCGCCGTCGGTACTCTTCACCTCGAACACGCCGTCACCCAGTTCCAGTACGCTCACGTCGTGGGTGCCGCCGCCGCAGTCGAACACGACGATCTTCTGGTCTTTGTGCTTCTTATCGAGACCGTAGGCCAATGCGGCAGCAGTAGGCTCGTTGATGATGCGGCGCACTTTCAAGCCGGCGATCTCGCCGGCCTCCTTGGTGGCTTGGCGCTGTGCGTCGTTGAAGTAGGCGGGCACGGTGATCACCGCCTCGGTTACCGTGGTGCCGAGGTAATCCTCGGCGGTTTTCTTCATCTTCTGCAGCACCATCGCGCTGATCTCCTGCGGGGTGTATTGGCGATCGCCCACTTTCACGCGTGGCATGCCGCCGTCGCCGCGCACCACTTCGTAGGGCACGCGGGCGATCTCCTTGGCATCCTCTTCATAGGTGTTGCCCATGAAGCGCTTGATGGAGTAGATGGTGTTCTTCGGGTTGGTGATCGACTGGCGCTTGGCCGGGTCGCCCACCTTCCGCTCGCCGTTCTCAACGAAGGCGACAATGCTGGGGGTGGTGCGCTTGCCTTCGCTGTTGGAGATGACGACAGGTTCACTGCCTTCCATCACGGCAACACAACTGTTCGTGGTGCCCAGGTCGATACCGATGATCTTGCTCATTGTTGGTTTATCGTTTGGGGCTTCTGGTCCGGCCCCGTGTATTTTTCAGTTTCGCCGTCGCCGCGCTCAACGATCATGCCAGTGGAAGGATCGGCGCACGGATCGGCAGTTCCTGTCGCTCCATGGCGGATTTGCCACTGCCAAAAGGACAGAATGTCGTATTTGTTGGCGATGCCAACGGCTCAGTACACGTACACGAAGCCCAGCCCTACGGTGTATTGACCCTCCAGCAGCTCGGGGACGGTGGTGGAGCCGAGGTAGGCTTTGTGTATCTCCCGGAAACGCCGCGTGGTGAAGAGGCCGAAGCCATTGGCCACATTGGTGTAGGACGGGCGATCTTCCACCAGGCCGGAGATGGGGCTGTTCAGTTGCAAGTAGAGGTGAAGGTCAGGCCCGGCGACGGCCCAGATGATGTCCACACCCCTGTAGATCCTGCTGGTGGCAGCGGGGTTATCGCCTGTCAGCTGGCCCACCGTTTCGAAAAAGGACTCTCCTTGGAACGGGGCCTCCATGTTCTCCCCGCCTCCGGTGCCGTTGGCCACATAGGTGCCGATGGACCGGGTGAAGCTGCGCGGGATCGTATCCGTGCCCACAACGTCATCCCAATTGAAACGGTAGGAGATCTCGTAGCGCTTGCCGTTCACCGAGGAGGTCCATTTGATGGTCTGGTTGGCGTAGGTGTTGAACACGGAGCGGAAGTTTAAGGGCTGTGCCGGGCTGATGATGGTCCCCGAAGGTTGGATCTCCCCAACGATGGGTGTTTCGGCGGAGACGTGGTTTCCCTTGGCCGTGGCCTCAAGGCGATAGGTGGCCGAGGCGTCCAGCACCGCATTGAAATAGTACAGCTTGTGCATGGGGCCTGCAAACGTTCCGGGGTCGTGCGGCAGCAACGTGTCACGCAGCGCATAGGTGTTCACCACGGTGCCGTTCATCACCTCCTGGATCTCCGCCTGAAGCTGGCCGTCCTGGTATTCCGTGGAATCGGGCACTTGGGCATAGATGAACGCATTGTCCGGCCCTAGGAATGCCTTGTTGATCTTCACGTACTGGATGGCGCTGTCCTTGTCCAACAAGGCATAGACGATGGTGTTCTCCTTGTAAGGTGCGGTGATGTCGAGGTCCTGGTTGCAGGAGGACAGCACAACGACCGCGATACCGGCAAGGAGAAAGGGGCGTAAGGACATGTTCGGGGGAAGATGGGCGGCGAAGATAAGACGCGGTGCCGTGGGGACACGCCAAGGAAGGGTAGAGGTATGGAAGCCTATGGGAACGGTCAAAGTCAACCAGCTACCGGAACGGGAGTATTCCGAAATGTGTGTCAATCTGCACTGAGGCACGGTGACATTCTCCTGGCCCCAAGCCAAAGGAGAATGTCTCCGTGCCGGATCCTCAGACCAGCACATGGGCCAATCTTTCGGGGTACATGTTGCTCAACGACTGAAGGATCTGCGGCCAGCTGCGGACCTTTCTCTTCCAGCTTTTCTCGTTGTGCTTAAGTGTCAAATATAATTGCTTCTCCAAGGCACTTTCGCTGATGAACGCACCCTTGGTCTTGGTGGCCTTGCGAAGAATGCGGTGCAGGGCCTCCACCGGGTTCGTGGTGTAGATCACCCTGCGTATGGCATCGGGATGATCGAAGAACGGGCTAGCTCGCACCAGTCTTTCTCCCACTTGGCCGCTCCGGATATCTCCCTACCCATTCCCTTGAACTCCTGGAGCTTTTCCCAGGCCGCTTCGGGACTATCCTGCTGGTAGTCGAACGCAGTCCTTGGCAAACTGTCTTGTAGTCCTTCCAGAGACGAACTTCAAGCTGGTGCGCACCATATGGACGATGCAGCGCACGACCGCTCGCGTGAATACGCCTTGGATCGCCTCGCTGAAGCCGTTCAGGCCGTCCACGCTGAAGAACAGCAGTCCTTTACCCCGCGGTCCTTGATGTTCTCCAGAACGCGCGCCCAATGGCGTGCTCCTTCCGCATCGCCGATGAACAAGCCGAGAACATCACGTTCCCCGTCCATCCTCACCCCGTATACCGAGTAAACGGCTTTGGTCAACACCTTTCTATTCTCCCGGACCTTGTAGTGGACCGCATCGAGATAAATGACCACGTACACCTCTTCCAGCGGGCGGTTGCGCCATGTCTCGGTCTCCTCGAACACCCGGTCGGTGATCGAGCTGATGAACGATGGGGAGTAGCTCACCCCGTACATCTTCTTTAGATGGTCCCCAATGTCCTCGTAGCTGGTGCCCTTGCCGTACAGATGCAGGATCTGGTTCTCCAGTTCGGGGGCCAGCGACCGGTCCCACTTCTTGATGATCGTCGGCTCAAAACTGCCGTTGCGGTCTCGCGGAGGCCTGACCGAAACGGGACCCAGTGCCGTTCTCACGGTCTTGTCGGTGTAGCCGTTGCGCCTATTGCTCCGCTTCTTCTCCTGGTCCAAATGCGTCCATCTCCCCTTCGAAGGCGGCGGAAAGCAGGCGGCCGGTGTGGCACACCGTGTTCTCCGATCGGGCCCTTGCCTTCTGTCAATCCTTGGATGGCTTCTTGCTCGAACTTGGCGTAGTCGAACGCCTTCTCTTTTTCAACTTTTCTCTTTTTCATGGGGCAAGTTTCTGAATGGTTTGTCAAACTATCCTTGACACACTTTTCAGAATACTCTCCCGGAACTGGCTCCCCCGCTTAAAGAAGGGAATGGAGCGTGGTCCGATGCATATCGGACCCGCAAGGAATTCGACTGCATGCGTATCATCACCCGCTCATTCCACCTTCAATGGCTAAGCATAAGCTCGATCTCCATGACATCTTCAACAAGGGCAAGGAGATCGACCAAGCCCTGGACGAGGCCATGGAATACTGTGTGGACAGGAGGATTCCCTTGCTGGAGATCATCCCGGGAAAAGGGAGCGGGCAATTGAAGAAGAAGGTCATCCGCTATTTGCAGCAGCCCCGGGTGAAGAAGCTGTACCATCGCATCGACAAGGACAGCGACAACTTCGGCAGGTTGTTCGTGCGCTTCAAGCACTGACCGGGCAGGAGCAGTTGCGATCATTGGAAAGAGGCCATGGACAAGGACTCAGGGCCTTGCTGCATGGTGTTGCGTTTCGGCCCGGTCCGCCGGGCCTCTGAAGGGTATCTTTGCAACACTTGCCGTGGTTTTTCACCGCGAGATCATCTACTTGACCGTTCATGACAACGACCACATCCACCCTCTCGGGCATTGCGATAGTTACTGCCCTGATCATGGCCGCTTGTGCCAATGACCCTGCGCCGCAGTCGGTTGTTCCACCCCTCACTACGGAAGTGGAAATGCCGGCACCTGTGAATGACGTGGCCGCGGAGACGCAAGCCCCACTGGGCGCCCAACTGAACCCCGCGCACGGCGATCCCGGGCACCGTTGTGAGATCCCCGTCGGTGCACCGTTGGACGGTAGCGGTCCCACCCCCGCAACGGTGACCATGCCGCCAGCCGTCAGTCCCGTCGCTTCACCGGTTACTTCCCCCGGGGCTGGTTCGGGCAAGCTGAATCCCGCCCATGGTGAGCCGGGACATGACTGCGCCGTTCCTGTTGGCAGCCCATTGCCAGGGTAGGTGGTCAGTTGAGCGTACTATTCCGTCCTGCCATGCCGGTAGGCCAAGGTGTATAGGATGCCAAAATTCAATAGCCTTACCTCTTCAGACACTTGGGCCGCCCGGTCTTGGAGCCGGGTGAAGTCGGTTTGTAGAACATCGTGCATAGTGCTTGGTGTGGTCGCCGGGGCCATGCTGGTGCTGGCCTTTACCCGTTTGCCGTTCGATGCGCACCGTTGGTTGGGCACCGCCGGTGGATCGTGTACGGGCGATCCTGCGGCCATCGTACTTCTGGGTGGAAGTGGCATGCCTTCCGGCCCGGAGCTCATGCGCTGCAACGCCGCCGCCGCGTTGGCCCGAAAGACCGTGTCCGCTCCCGTTGTCCTGCTTTTACCGAACGACACCGCTTTGGCGGATGCCATGGTACACGAACTCGGCTTGAAGGGCATACCCCCGGAGCGCATCACCTTGGTGCTTCATGGCCGAAACACGCGCGAGCAGGCGCTGGACCTGCTGCGTTCCGGGCCCGGGCTGGTGCCGCTCCGGATCGCGCTGGTCACGGCACCGGAGAACATGTACCGTACGCTTCTCACGTTTCGGAAGGCCGGTTTTTCACTGGCATGCGGTAGCCCGGCTTTCGACCATGCCCTCTTCGACGACCTCCGATATGCACACGGGAAGATCGGTGGAAGGAATTACGTGCCCGATGTTTCCGGCAACCTCGATCTGCGGTACAACTTCTGGAACCAGCTGAAGCTGGAGATCACCTGCCTCCGGGAATATGCCGCCCTTGCCTATTACAAGTTGAACGGCTGGATCTGAGGGGCATTGGACCGTGTTTCTTCCGGAGGGCTTGGAAATACTGAAAATTGCTCTATTTTGCACGACTATTGGGGAAGCCGGTCAATGAAAAAACCGGCGCACTGCGCGGCAATTAAGCCTCTCGTGTGTTCCTCCGACCTAAGCAGCAAGTCATGGCCACTCGAAGAAAGCACCTCATACTCACTCCCCCTGTCCGTGAAGGCAAGGCCATCAAGGTGCGCTTGGACTCCCGCACGGTCGTCATGGTAAAGAATCCCAAGGCATTGGCCTTTTGGAAAGAGCGCTACCCGAAGGCGGAGGTGATCAAAGATTGAGCGGCGGACATCGGGACAAGTGCCGACGTCAAGCAAGGAAGACGTTTGTGATATGACCCCCGTTTTTTCAGGAACCCGTGTTTAGGAACGTTGTTCGGGCGGGCCGTGTTGAGCGGACCCGCGGCATGCGGCCACGCGAAGGTGGGGCCAACGGTTCCGCTGGAACATCCCGCCCTTCCATGGGCTGGCGCAAAGCGTTCGGCAAGTTCATCTGGCCACGTCGAAAACAAGTGCTTACAGGGCTTTTGTTGATCCTGATCAGCAGGGGGGCGAGCTTGGTGTTGCCTGGAGCCACCAAATACCTCATCGATGATGTGGTGATGCACAAGGACTTGGCCATGTTGCGCGTAGTGATCGCGGCCGTGGTGGGCGCCATCGTCGTGCAGAGCATCACCTCCTTCCTATTGACCCGCTTGCTGAGCGTGGAAGCGCAACGGATGATCAGCGACCTGCGTGCGGAAGTGCAACGCAAAGTCCTTTCTCTGCCCGTGGACTTTTTCGACAGCACGAAGAGCGGGGCATTGGTCTCCCGCATCATGAGCGATGTGGAAGGCGTGCGGAACCTGGTCGGCACAGGGCTGGTGCAGCTCGTTGGGGGTACGGTCACCGCCGTGGCATCCTTGTTCCTGTTGATCCGCATCAGTCCGGTGATGACCCTCTGGACCTTGATCCCCGTGGGGCTCTTCGCGTTGATCGCCAGAAAGGCCTTCGGGCGGATGCGCCCGATCTTCCGCACCCGCGGGGTGATCAATGCCGAGGTGACGGGCCGCCTCACCGAATCGCTCAATGGTGTGCGCATCATCAAGGGGTTCAATGCGGAAGGGCATGAACATGCCGTTTTTGAGGAAGGGGTGCGGCGTTTGTTCGAGAACGTCCGGAAGAGCCTCACCACCACCGCGCTCATCACCAGCTCCTCCACGCTGTTGCTTGGCCTGGCCTCTGCGGGGATCATGGGGATCGGTGGTTATTTCATGATCCAGGATACGCTGACCTTGGGTGAGTTTCTCTCCTTCACCCTCTATCTCGGGTTCATGATCGCACCCATCGTGCAAATGAGCAACATCGGCAGTCAATTGACCGAGGCCTTCGCCGGGCTGGACCGTACCGAGGAGATCATGGGGATGGCGGAGGAGGACGACCCCATGAAGCGCCCGGTCCGACTGGAGGATGTTCAAGGCCACATCCGCTTCAAGGAGGTCCGATTCGCCTACGAAGAGGGGAAGGACGTTCTGCATGGCATCAGCTTCGATGCCCCGCCCGGTTCGGTAACGGCATTGGTGGGGAGCTCCGGTTCGGGAAAGACCACTATCGCCGGTTTGGCGGCCAGCTTTCTCACCCCGACTTCCGGTATGGTCACGATCGATGGGAAGGACCTGTCCAAAGTCTCATTGGCCAGTTACAGAAGCCGCTTAGGCGTGGTGCTGCAGGATGATTTCCTGTTCGAGGGAACGATCCGGGAGAACATCCTCTATCCCCGTCCGGGAGCAACGGTGGAGGAGTTGGAACGTGCGGTGCGTGGGGCCTATGTGGATGAATTTTCCGACCGGTTCGAGCTGGGGCTGGAAACGGTGATCGGCGAGCGCGGCGTGAAGTTGAGCGGTGGCCAACGGCAGCGTGTGGCCATCGCCCGAGCGATGCTGGCCGATCCGGTGATACTGATCCTCGACGAGGCCACTTCCAACTTGGACACGGAAAGCGAGGCCTTGGTGCAGAAAAGCCTGCGGGAGCTGGTGAAGGACCGCACCACCTTTGTCATCGCGCACCGGTTGAGCACCATCCGCGGGGCAACGCAGATCCTGGTGGTGGAGCGCGGGCTGATCGTGGAACGCGGAGATCATGAGACACTCCTCGCATTGAACGGGCGGTATAGTGAACTGCACCGTTATCAAGCGCGGATCTGATCGATCGAACGTTCCTTTCCATGCGGGCCCTCGTCCAGAATTCCCCCGGATCCGCGCCAAATTGACGGTGGGGCCCCTGCCCGGACCGACATTTTGTTAGTAAATCCCAATGAAGCGGAATAGCGAGCCTTTTGGCACGCTATTCCGTATGTATCTGGCAAAACACGGAACAATGGCACGCAAGAAAAAGAAGCTCATCCTTACCCAGCCGGTCCGGAAAGGGATCAAAGCGATCAAGGTCAGGCTGGACCAGCGCACGATCATTACCCTGTCCGACCTGAAGAAGTTGGCGTTCTGGAAGGAGCGTTATCCGAAGGCGGAAGTGATCGGTTAATCCGGTCGTCAGAGTCGTTGGCGGGTAGTGGCCCAATGGGTCCAACGCCCTGCCCAAGCGGCATGTCCCGACTATCTTTGGACCTGTCCGCAACAACAAAACTCCGGACAAACCTAGCGCCATGCCCAGTTTCGACATCCTTTCAAAGGTGGATCCCCAAACCTTGGACAATGCCATCAATACTGTGAAGCGGGAGCTGGAAACCCGGTACGACCTGCGGGGCAGCAACAGCAATGTGGAGTTCGACAAGAAAGCACTTTCCATAAAGCTGTCCACGGAGGATCACCTTAAGCTGGACTCCATCCTGAGCATCCTGCTGGAGCGCAGTACCAAGCAGAAGGTCGATGTGAAGAGCTATGATCTTTCCGATCAGCCAATGCCCAGCGGGAAACTGCTCTACCGCACCGTGAAGGTGAAGCAGGGGATCGATCGCGAAACCGCCAAGAAGATCGTCAAGTTCATCAAGGAGACCGGGTTGAAGGTGCAAGCCCAGATCATGGACGACATGGTACGGGTGACCGGAAAGAAGATCGACGACCTGCAGGGCGTGATGAACAGTGTTCAAGGGGAGGAATTCGATGTGCCCCTCCAGTTCGATAATATGAAAAGCTAAGCCACAGGCTTGTGCGTAGGACCAAGCCTCTCGGTAGAGGTCCTTGAGTTGACCCCTGTTCCCCTTTTACCTCCGTCTATTGTAAGAGTCCCTGATGTCGAAGCATAGCGTTAAGATCTTGGATACGGCGTTCATCACCCACAATGTGAAGCGTTTCAAGGTGGAAAGGCCGGAAGGCTACTCCTTCACCCCGGGCCAAGCCGCTATGCTCGCCTTGAAGAAGGAGGCTTGTGAGGTACTCCCGATTTACTGGACAGGTTTCAGGCGGTTGTTAGTGTGAATTGGGGTTCAACAAGGTTTGGTGTCAGGGTACGGTTCCGGGTATCGGGCAGACCAAAGTAAAGGTGTGCCGGGGTCAGTCCATCCAGGTGCTGGTGTGGTCGTTGGTGGTTGTAATAGGCGAAGTACTCGGCCAGAAGGCTGCGCAGCTCATTCCCATCGGCGGGGCTATGGCGATAGACGCATTGCTGCTTCACGCTTCTCCAAAGTCGTTCGATGAACGCATTGTCCGTAGCCCGGCCCTTGCCATCCATGCTCACCTTGATGCCTTCCTGGATCAACGCCCCGGTAAAGAGGTCGCTGGTGTATTGGCTGCCTTGGTCGGTATTGAAGATCATTGGTGCAGGATATTGCAACAGCGCACCATGCAAAGCTTCCAGACAGAAGGAGGTGTCCAAGGTGTTGCTGATCGCCAAGAGAGCACGTAGCGGCTGTGCCAGTCCATCACGGCGGTGAGATACAGGAACCCTTTGCCCATGGCGATGTAGGTGATGTCGGTGCTCCAAACATGCCCCGGAGCTTCAATCTGCACACCTCTCAACAAGTAGGGATAGACCCTATGCCCGTTGGCGGGTTTGCTCAGGTCAGGCTTGGGCGCAACGGCCTCCAAGCCCATTAGCCGAAGGAGCCTGCGCACCCGCTTTTCGTTCACCCAATAGCCCTTTTCAAGCCTCAGAAAGTCGCGCATGCCGATCACTCCATGGAAGCAATGCTTGGTGTACTCTTCATCCATCAAACGCATCAATTCCAAGTTCAACGCGCTTTCTCCTTTGGGCTGATAGTAGAAGCTGCTGCGTGCAAGGTCCAGCGCCCGGCAGCGCTCCATGATGCTGCCTTCCTGAACGGTGGCAATGGCATGCCGCTTTTGTGCCACGCTCATCGGACCGTTTTTTTAGCAAGTCGTTCTCCATTTTCAACCTGCCGATCTCGGCGAACAATTTTTCGGGGTCGTGACCACCTGGCATGGCGGAGGACGCCGTCGGGGTCCCTTCAAAGACCCCAGCGGCGTTCTCCGCCAACTGCTTCTTCCATTGGCCGATCTGTGCTGGTGCGATCTCCAAAGCGCATCGCCAGCTCTGCCATCGTATGGTTCTCCTTCACGGCCTCAAGCGCAACTTGCGCCTTGAATGCGGGAGTGAACTTCCTTCTGCTTTTGCGGGTCATCCTTGGACAAGTTTAGCCACCTTAGCTACCTGTCCAGTTTTTGGGGAGTACTACATTGGGAGGGGAAGCCACGCCCCTTCAGCTTCACCTCGCTGACCACTTCACGGACCTTGGAGTTCATCATCAAGATCTATGATGACCGACAAGGTGTTACCCATCAGATAGGGCTGGCACGCAAAGGCGATGAACTGTTCCTAGGGGAACCCTTCGGAGCGATCAGTTATCAAGGTCCCGGCTATTTCTTTGCCGGAGGGGCGGGTGTTACACCGTTCATCGCCATCCTGCGGGACCTGAAGAAAAAGAAGAAGCTCGGCGTCAATACGCTGGTCTGCTCCAACCAGACGGCCTCGGACGTGATCTTGGATGATGAACTGACCAAGATGCTGGGGAAAAAATTCCTCAACATCTTCACCAGGCAACATGTCATCGGGTTCCAAGAGCGGCGTATCGACAGGGATACCATGGTCGCATTGGTGCAGGACTTTGATCAGCACTTCTACATCTGCGGTCCGGCGGATTTCGTCAAACACCTGAGCGAGATACTTTCCGGTCTCGGGGCCTCGGCAGAGTCGATCGTGATCGAGCATTGAACAGCGGCTCCGGACCATCCGAAGCAGTGAAGTATCTCTGTTTACGGGGTCGGCAGCTCGCCCTAAATGACGAAACGCGCCTTACAGGGCGCGTTTCGAATATCCTGGTCTCGTTGCTTACGGGCTCCGAATGTGAAGATGCTCGCACCTTACACGACCAGGGGTCTCAGGTCTGTTCCGTGGTCTTAGTGACCATGACCATTGGAACGGGAAGCAGAAAAAAGGGTTACACGAGACCCTGGCCCATCGGGGAACGGCACGAGGCCGATAGTGCTATAAGGGCAGCCGGAAACCTCCGGAACGTTTCAAAAAACCGAACCTTCGGGCAGGAACATCACGAAGATGAAGGTCATCATGAAATGGTGCATGAGCATGAGCAAGGTGCCCATGGCCAGCAGGTGTTTGGTGCGCTTTTCCAAGGCCGGAAAGAGCTTCCGGTTGTTCACCGCGATGATCGGCAGGGGCACGGTGGCCAAGAGGAAGGTCACTGCCATCATTTTGAACAGGACCGCATTGCCGAACATGCCCAGAAAAAGATGGGCGTAATAGAAAGCGAGGCCCAAGAGGGATAGCAGACCTAGGCGAATGAACGTGCGGCTGTCTGTTAGCATGATAAAAGGGATCGGGTTGGGCTGCTGCACGGATCCAAGCACTCCGCAGCGTGTGTGAATGAGGTGTCCACCGCCGTGGCCGGGCACTGTTCCTGGTCGGCGGTATGTGGCCATGTTTGCTTTTGCATGGCGGACCAAGGTTGGCGATGTTCGACCGTGTACATGACCATAAAACGTACAAATGCTTTGTTGGTTGCCATCAACGGGGGCGTTTCCCTCCTCATCGGTTCATCCCCTTCTCTGGCTTGTGGAGCAAAATTGGGGTAAAGTGCGGGCTCGGCGCAAGTGATTTTTGTCAGAGGGTGAACAACGAATGGTGAATTATGGCAGCAGGGTACGGAATATAGGTGGCAATTGATAAGGACTTAATGGATCTCGATCCAAAAGGAACGATGGCTTTTTGCCGGATGGACCGTGGGCAAAAGAACCTCCTTCAGCGGTTCACTGCAATGGTGGCAGAGAGTCCCTGATGGTCCGATCCGGGGATGATAAAGGTGCGAGGGTCCAGAATGCAAAGGCCGGGGGAGGTCAGCATGTGGTCCAAGGGTATCAAGGAGAGTCCGGCGATGGAAGGCCACGTCGGCGATAGAGGGTGAGGCCCCCAAGCCAGGGACGTGACCATGTTGAAGTGCTTCGCGGCATTATCCCAAGGAACAGTATTGAGGTCTCCTACCACCAAGACCGGTCCGGGGGCGTTGATCGCCAGGTCCGCAAGTGCGGCCCATTGCATGTTCCGTTGCTTCAGGTCCGCCCGGCTCTCCGGGGAGCGCAGGTGTACGGCGAGCACTAGAATATCCAGTTCATTCAGCCGTACCGTGGCACGTATGGCGGGCAACCCGTTCAGGTCGAACACTGCATGATCCTCAAACGGGGACCGACTGAACAGTGCGATGCCGTAGTTGTCATCGGCGGTCCGGACCACATGGTAGGGATACAGGTCGGCGAGGCCTTCCACAAGGGCCTTTTCCCATCGCGCATCCACCTCTTGGACCGAAAGAATATCCGCCCCTCTTGCCCGGGCGGCGGCCATGGTGCCGGCAAAGGAGCTGTTCGTTCGGTGCACGTTCATCTGGGCCAATGTGAACAAAACGGACCCCGTGGCCGTGGAATTTGTCTTGTTCTTCAACAGGAAGGTCGGCCCTATGCAGATCATCGCGGAGAGTACGGCACCGTCCACCGTCCATGTTCGCCCGCACACGGCCAGCAGTATCCCGGCGATCAATAACAATGCAGCTCCCTGAAGCAGGAAGGCGCGGGCGGTGATCAGCGGAAAGTTGTCCGGTCCAAGTGCGATCATCAGGCTACAAGCGGGCAAAGCCACCGCCAGCCAAGTATGCCGGCGATGAGGAGCATGCGTGCCAATTCCCCGCATGGCTCAGTGGCTCGTCAGGATGGCCAGCAAGGCCCCGAGCAACACCGTGATAAAGCGTTTTGCATTGAACCGGTGGTCCGGTGTGGATTCAAAAATGATGGTGGTGCTGATGTGCAGCAGCATGCCGATGGCGATGGCCAATGCCGCAGAGAGGAAATCCTCGCCCATGCGCATGCCGAAAAGATGACCGAACAGGATCCCCAACGGCGCGGCCACCGCGAAAATCGACAATATGGCCCACGACCGTCCGGTGCGGACCCCCGAACGCTGGATAACGGTGGCCAAGGCGATGGCCATGGGTAGTTTGTGGAGCAGCACGCCGACAACGAAAGGGATATCGCCCCCGACCCGCGGGTCCGCGAAAGGCATGCCTTCCGTGAATGAGTGGATGAACAGGCTGAGCAGCGTAACGATGGGCAACGTGCGGCTCGATTTCGCATGAACATGGACATGGCCGTGTTCGATACCCCTGCTGAAGAACTCCAGGACCACCTGAAGCATGAATCCGGCCAACAGCCACAGCCCCACATTGGCGCTGTCGCGCTCATATAGTTCCGGTAGCATGTGAAGTACCGTCACGCCCAGCAAAAAGGCCCCACTGAAGGCCAAAAGGAGCTTTACGAAGCCAGCATCGGTTGCCTTGAAGCGCACCCAAGCACCGGCGGCCAATGGCAACGCGAGAAATAGCAGGGCAAGCAGCACCGGGCTCATGGCTTATTTCGATCTGTCAGATGATCCGGTCGAGGAACAACTACATTCTTCTTTCGGATCGGGGCGAAATTTAGTCCCTGCATCACCCTGGCCCATACTTTAAGGCAAAGGTTCGTCGTGTGAACGGCCTCGGGGTTCACAATTACGTGGAAAACTACATTGGGCCGGACGGGGACCTTGCCCGTTGTCCGATTTCTTTGCCAGAGGGATCGGAACCATCCCGAACAGCCTATGGTGGACCGCATATTCGATCTGTACGACGAGCTTGAAAAGCAACGGATCATGTTGTCGTTCAAAGGCGACCTCTCTCCGGATCTCATCAGCGCGCTATTAAGCCTTGTGGAACGCAAGATGAACGCTTCAGAGCCGGATAATAGGGTACGCAAGCGTGTGTTCAACGTGGTCATGGAATGTCTTCAGAACCTCTACCATCACAACAGCCGGACGATCGGCGAGGCCGGTGATAGCAAGCGAACGGATGATCCGCAAGGCGTCGTGATGATCGCACATGAGGACGCCGGGTATTCCGTGCTGACCGGCAATTACATGGCCAAGGCCGAAGTGAGTGAGCTGAAGCAGCATTTGGACCATGTGAACGGATGCGAGCCGCAACAGCTTCGTGAACTGTACAAGAACAAATTGGGTGACGGTAAATTTACCAAGTCGGGCGGCGGTGGATTGGGCATCATCGATATCGCCCGGAAAAGCGGGCAGAAGCTGGAATATGGTTTCGTGCCTTTGGACAATGACAATACGTTTTTCAGCCTGAACGTGAACGTGACCTCCTGACCTCATCAGACCATGACGAACATTCTCCTTGACGGTAGCCCGAAGACCCCTACGGTCCATTTTGACGGTGCGACGGGGCAATTGGAGCTCCGTGGCCGTTCGATACCGGAAAATTCGATCGAATTCTACAAACCCCTGATCGACTGGGTCGATCATTATGCACGTAGCCCCAAGGCCAACACACGGTTGCGCGTGCAACTCGAGTATTTCAACACCAGCTCCAGCAAGTGCATACTGGACCTGTTCAAGAAGCTCGAAACGGTGCGGAGCAGGGGCGGGGACGTCATCGTGGAATGGCACTATGAGGCCGATGACGAGGACATGTTGGAGGCGGGAGAGGATTATCAGGCGATCATCAACCTGCCGTTCAAGATGATCCAGATCGAAGAGGTGGACGGGAAGTGATCCGTGCCTTATTCACCCGTTCCGCCCCCACGATCCAGCCGGGCCACCAGCCACGGGAACAGATCGACCTTGAGCGCCGCTGCCAGCAGAAGCGTCATGGCCCAGATCAGCATCACGTTGGCCCAAAGGGTGGGGGCCGGATAGTTGAAGATGCGCTTCAGCGGGGCATAGAACTGCGCCGCGAAAAATCCGGCCCCCGTCGGCCGTACATAGATCGGATCGCTTTTCTGCACCAGTTCTCCTTGGGACTCGGTGATCAAGTTCACATCGTTCCTGTTGGTCACGAAATCCGCTAGGCTTTCATTGCGGTTCCGGTCCAGCAGGTCGAAATAGGCTTTGCGCAGCTCCGGGGTGGCCGTCATGGAGCCGATCAGGGCCTCCTTCTCCCGTTCAGCATTGCGGTAAGTGTGCCGATAGTGCTGTGAAAGCACGTCTAATGTCGCATTCAATTCATCCAGGACCTTGGTGTTCACATGGGCCGGGTCCAGCATGCCGAGATGCGGGAATTCCAGACCGTGCATCCCTTGGATCTCCTTGGCCATCTCATGCTTGATCAGGGCCAGGTCCTTGGCCATGTTCTCGTCCTTGTCCCCTTTCCCGTCCACGGTGCGGCGCACTTGGGCACTGCGTTCCAGCAGTTCGCGGACCCACAGGTCTTTCTTCCAGTTGGCCGTTTTCATGCGGCGGTCGAAGTCGTAGAAGATGCGCTCGTACGCATTGTCGGTGAACTGGGAGACGGCGAGTGCCTCATACGCCCAACGGCTGGCCATGATGTTCCCGATCCACGGTACGCTCTTCTCCGAAGCGAACCAAGGATGCAGTTTGTCGAAGCGGACGATGATGCCGCTGAACATCAGCTGCGGGATGATCAGCACCGGGATCATCATGTAGATCACCTTGGCGCTGTTGAAGCTGGCGCTGACGTTGAGGCCCAGAACGTTCGCGAAGCAGGCTGTGGAGAAGAGCACCAGCCAGTGTTCCGCCCACATCCCGGTCATGCCGAGCACCGTGTCGCCCACCAGGACGAACAGAAGTGTTTGGATAGCTGAGATGGAGAATAGTAGTCCGATCTTACTAAGCAGGTAGCTCGCCCGACTGAGCGAAAGGAACTTTTCCCGTTGCAGGATCTTGCGGTCGCGGATGATCTCCTCCGCAGCGACGGACAGGCCGAGGAACAACGAGACGATCACCGCGATGAAGAGGTACTGCGGGATGTTGTCGTTGTGGCGTAACACATAGCTGCCCTCCTCACCCAGACCGATGCTGCGGTAGCGGAGGAAGAAGGCCATGACGAACGCCAGCACCGGGGCTTCCAGCAGGTTTATCAGGACGTATTGCCGATTGGCTAATTTGGAGAGCACGTCCCGCTTGAAGTAGACGGCTATCTGCTTCAATTTTCCGGGCGCCTTGAAGGTGCTTTTCGGCACGCGGGCCTCATCGGGCACCATGGCCACGCGCACCTCCATCTGCGCGCGGAACACCTCGTTCCAAGCGTCCGGGCCGATGCGGCGCTGGTCGGTCTCATGCCCGTACTCGTCCACGATCTTAGCTTCGAGGATGTTGAAGATCTGCTCGGGATTCACGTTGCCGCAGGCCTCGCACTGGCCCATTTCGCTGTCCGCCTGCCCGGTCACTTTCTTGAAGTAGACCACCGCGTCCACCGGATCGCCATAGTACACGGGGTTGCCCTCCTGGTCCATCAGCAGCAAGCGGTCGAAGAGCTTGAAGATCTCCGATGAAGGCTGGTGGATCACGGTGAAGATGATGCGCCCCTTCAGCGCAAGCTCCTTCAACAGGTCCATGATGTTCTCCGAATCGCGGGAACTGAGGCCGCTGGTGGGTTCGTCCACGAATAGCACGCTGGGTTCGCGGATAAGTTCCAAGGCGATATTGAGCCGCTTTCGCTGGCCCCCGCTGATGGTCTTGTCCAAGGCACTGCCCACCTTCAGGTCCTTGCTCTCGAAAAGGCCGAGGCTCTGTAGCAGACGCAGTACGCGCCTCCCGATCTCCTCGTTCGTTTGGTCCCCGAAACAGAGCTTGGCGTTGAAGAACAGGTTCTGGAACACGGTGAGCTCCTCGATCAGCAGGTCGTCCTGGCTGATGTGGCCCACCACGCCGCGGATCCGGTCAGCGTCGGTATGGACGTTGACACCATTGATGGTGACCGTTCCCTTGCAGGGCTTGAGGTTCCCGTTCAGCACATTGAGCAGGGTGCTCTTGCCGCTTCCACTGCCGCCCATGATCCCGATAAGCTTGCCGCTGGTCTCGGCGAGGTGCAGCTCGTGCAGGCCGATGCGGCCATTGGGGAACCGGTATTCAATTGCGTCGGCCTTGAAAACGATGCGGTCCCGATCGCTGTCCTGGAAGAAGCTCGCAAGGATTTCGCTGTAATAGATCGGTTGGCCATGGGCCTGCCGTAGGGAAGCACCGTTCCCCAAGACGTATACCTGGTCCGCATTCACCTGCTTTCCGCTCAACCGCACCTCACCTTTTCCGAGGTAGCGCAAGAGGTGGAGGGAAACACTGGGCACGTGGAGCACCCGCATTTCACCTTCCAGACCATGGGCATGCAGATGTTTGGCATTCGTGGCGTCATTCCCGGTCGCTGCATTGATGTACAGCAGGTCGGCCTGGTCCTCCTGGGCAGCGCCATCGGCCTGGACGAAGGCGTTGCACCGCTGGAATTCGGCGTTGGCGATATTGAAGGATTCCGCAACTGTGAACACGAAATCACGCTCCTGATCAAGCAGCTCACCCCGGGCATGTATGAGCTCCAGCAAATGGACGAGCACGGTGAACTTCTGACGCTGGTTGAGCTCCTCGTTCACCTCGGCGCAGATCTTCAGCACTTTCACCGAGTTCATGCTCGTTCGCTTGCGGCCTCGATCGCTCTTGCCGCCACTGCTATGGAAGGCGGCAACGTAGGCCTCGAAGAGCATCATGTGCTCCTTGGCCGCATGTGCCGTGAATTGCCGGAACAGGAAGCGCCTCACCACATCATGGGCGGATGCGCCTACGGTGTTCCGCTCGCTCTTCGCGATGATCGCGAAGAGCTGCAGTAAGGCCTTGAGGATCTTTTCAGTCATCTTCCCAAACCGTCCTCTTCGGGCGGGCCCGAAAACAGGAACGGCCCTCTTCTACGCGAGGGCCGTTCCAATGTTCCGGAGGGAAGTATGCTATTTCTTGAAGCCGATCAAGAGGACGGCGCAGCCGCTGTTGGCTTTGCTCGGGTCCAGCTCCGCATTGATGGTGACGTCCAAGGTGTTGGCCACGGCCAGATCCCAATACGGGTCGTTGTTGAACTCCTTGTTGGTGAACAACAGGTTGCGGTCCTTATCGTACACGCTGAAAATAAGGTTGCCATCACTGGTGCCACTGCATGCCGCAACGCGATAGGTGGTGCCGCCGAAGAGGGTGAGGTTGAACTCGGCGACCTCATCCTCCCGCAACAAGGCCCGGTAGAACTGGCCGTCCGGAATGTATTCCGCCGTGATGTTCTTCTCACATAGTGAAGCGATGGTGTCGCATTGCGCGAACGCCCCGCCCGTGCTGATCAAGCCAACGATCAGTGAAAGCGATAGAATGGTCCTTTTCATGGTCATGCTATGATGGAGGAACGGATTGCCCTCACCTTACGGATGATCGTTTGTAACGCCTCAGAGGGCACTTCCGCCTTGCTCACACTATTGATATAGGTGGTCTTGTTCACCGCGTCCAACGTGGGTTGTACGAAGGTGTATTCCGTCTTCACCGCTTCGTAGGCCGTGGCCAAATCCTGCAGGGAATCCACCAAGGCGGACGAGCCGTTGTTCTGCTTCAACAGGGCGATAAGGTTGTCCAGTGTGTGTCGCTGCTCAGCGATGCGGCCGGCGATCTTGGGGTCGACCTTTTCACCGGTTGAGCCCAGAGTGAGATAAAGGCCTTCGATCCACCCGCCGGCGAGCACGCCCGCGGAAACATCGTTCCGCTGGTCGTTCTTCAGGTACATGTCCGCGGCCCGGAAAGCCTTGCCCGTGAACCGGAGCAAGCTGTCCTGGTTGTTGATGTTCTTCTTGAAACCCTCCATCAGGTCCTTGTCGAAGGCGTTGGACAGGTTGAGCTGGCCGCTGAGCTGTTCGATCGCCTTCAGGGTCTTCAAGGAGCGTTGGCCATCCTTGTGAATGGTGACATAAGCCAGGTCCGCGCCGCAAATGCCCATGGCCAACGCCTGCTTTTCCTTGGTAGTGAAGCGGGCGAGACTGTCCGTGGACAATGGCAGGCTGTTGTTATACGGCAGGCCCAGTTCTCGGATCAGCAGGGCCGTCTGCACCGGGGAAGGGATGCTGAAGAGCTTGTTGCCCACCACGACCAGGCCGGCGCCGTCAGTGGCGGTGCTCAGTGTATCGGCGGTCGCCTTCACTTGGTCAGTATTGCCGCCGCCACCGCAGGCGGCCAGCAGCAGTGCCGTGGTCATGGCCGCGGCCCATTTGGATGTGTAGCGCACCGTCATCGTGGAAAATTCAAGTGTTGGGAAGTTCACAGGGGACGAAATTAGACCGGCTGGGCCGCGCAAGACCCGGCCGGGCCAGCAGTTTTCAACAGAGCTACCCGTGAATGTCCGAAAATCGAGAAGCCCCGCGACTTTCGGTTCGGATACGCGTTCTCCGGCCGCCACGTCGGAGGTGGGGTAAACTTGCACGTTACTTTACGAGCTTGCCCACCTACGCCGACATTATCCTGCCCTTGGCCGTACCTGGCGTCTTCACCTATGAAGTGCCTGAGGCGTTGGCGGGTCGCGTAACCGCCGGGATCCGTGTGGTGGCGGCCTTCGGCAGGGGGCGCAAGATGTACAGCGGTCTGGTGCTTCGGACGCATGGGAAGCTCCCGGAAGGCCGTATCGCGCGGCCCATCTTGGAAGTCTTGGACGAGGCCCCGGTGGCCACGGAGGAACAACTCGCGCTCTGGCAGGCCATCAGTGAGCATTACATGTGTACGCTGGGCGAGGTGATGCTTGCTGCCATGCCCGGCCCGCTGGTGCTCAGCAGCAGCACGCGGCTGGTCGCGGCACCCGGAACATCCCCGGCATGGACCGGTGATAACAAGCGCGACATCCTGCTCGATGCCATGGAACGGCGCCATGAGCTGAGCTTGCAAGAGGCCGGCGAGCTGATCGGGCTGAAGGACCCCATGCGCGTGATCAAGAAGCTGATGGACGCGGGCGCCCTGATGCTTGCGGAGGAACTGAAGGACACTTATAAGCCCCGCATGGAGCGATATGTGCGCCTGTCCCCGGACGCCCGCAGCGAGGAAGCCCTTCACCATTGGTTCGATACGCTGGAGCGTGCGCCAAAGCAATTGCACCTGCTGATGCGCTACATTGAACTGAGCCGCTGCCTGAGCGATGATCCGCGCGAGGTGAGGCGGGACGAGCTGCTAAAGCGGAGCGATGCCAGTGCTGCGGAACTGAGCCGGCTGTGTGAAAAAGGGGTGTTCATGATCGAGGAACGCCCTGCGGGAGTTCCTTCCGATGAAGCCGTCCGCAAGCCCGCCTCGGTGCTTTCCGAAGCCCAATCGAAGGCCTTGGCGGAAGTACGGTCCTCTTTTGAAGAGAAAGGGACGGTCCTCCTCCATGGCGTCACCGCCTCGGGCAAGACCGAGCTGTACATGGAGTTGATCGATGAGGTGCTACAACGCGGTGAACATGTGCTCTACCTGTTGCCGGAGATCGCCCTGACCACGCAGATCATTGCACGGTTGCGGGTGCGGTTCGGCGAACGGGTGGCCGTGTTCCATTCCCGCCTTTCACAACGTGAACGCACGGAGCTTTGGATGCGTATGTTGCGTGATCCAGAAACACATCCGGTGGTGGTGGGCGCACGGTCGGCGCTCTTTCTGCCTTATCACCGGCTGGGTTTGGTGGTCGTGGACGAGGAGCACGACCCCAGCTACAAGCAGCACGACCCCGCCCCACGCTACAATGCCCGCGACATGGCCTTGGTTCTGGCGGGCTTGCATAGCGCCAAAGTGCTTCTGGGTTCGGCCACGCCCAGTTTGGAAAGTCTCTACAACGCACGGAACGGCAAATATGGCTTCGCAGCCTTGCGCGTGCGTTTCGGAGACGCGGCCTTGCCGACCATTGTGAAAGTGGACCTCGCGGACAAGCAGAAGCGCAAACAGATGCGTGGCAACTTCTCGGACACCTTGATCACGGCCATCGAGCAGGCTTTAGCCCGGAAAGAGCAAGTCATCATTTTCCAGAACAGGCGCGGATATGTCCCTGCCTGGCAGTGTGAGACCTGTGGCTGGGTGCCGGAATGCGACCACTGCGATGTGAGCCTCACCTACCACAAACGCGATCATGGCCTGCGCTGCCACTACTGCGGAAGGCGCTACACCCCGCCCACCAGTTGTGCCGCTTGTGGAAGCAATCGGTTGCGGATGGTCGGGCTTGGCACGGAGAAGGTGGAGGAAGAGCTGGCCTTGTTGCTGCCGGATGCGCGCGTGGCACGGATGGACCAGGACACCACACGGGGCAAGCACGGCTTCGAGCGGCTCTTGTCCCGCTTCGGAGAGGGCGCGATCGATATCCTCGTGGGTACGCAGATGGTGACCAAAGGGCTTGATTTCGACCAGGTGACGATAGTGGGGATCCTGAACGCGGACAACCTGATGCGCTTCCCCGACCTGCGCGCCCATGAACGCGCTTTCCAACTGATGGCCCAGGTGGCGGGAAGAAGCGGCAGAAAACGTGACCCTGGAACTGTGTTCATCCAAGGGCGCGACATCCATCATCCGTTGATCGACCTCGTGGCCAAGCATGATGTGGACGGGATGTACGAGCGGGAACTGCCACTACGCCAAGCCCACGGCTATCCACCGTTCAGCCGCATGGTGCGGATCGTGTTGAAACACCGCGATGAAGGCCGGACGCAAGCCACGGCACAGGCCTTGGCGGATGCGCTTAGGAGTTCGCTTGGCGACCGCGTGCTGGGGCCGGAGCCGCCCACCGTGGCCAGGGTGCGCGACAAGCACCTTCGGGTATTGCTCCTGAAGCTGGAGCGGAAGAATTACCGCGCGGAGAAGGCTTTTTTGCGCGACGTGATCGACCAGGTCTTCGCCGAGGCCCCGCACCGTTCCGTGCAGCTGCAGGTGGACGTGGATCCGCTATAAGCTGTCCGGTCTTTCTATAATGCCAGCAGCGCGGGCCAGATCGAGCGGGTGGGCATCGGTGCTGCGATGTCCATGGTCTTGCCGGTGATGGGATGAATGAAGCGCATCCGCCACGCGTGCAATGCGATGCTGCGATCGGGCTCACCACGTCGCGCGCCGTATTTCACATCGCCTTTGATGGGATGCCCGGCAGCACCCAACTGTGCTCGGATCTGGTGGAACGCACCGCCCTCGGGCACTACCTCCAGCAGTGAAAAACGTTCGCCCACGGCACGCGTGGTGAAGCGTAACCGAGCATTGCTGTCGCCATCCGCTTCGGACACCTTCGCCTTCCGGGTGCCACCTGCGTGGCTGAGCTTATGGTCCAGCTCGCCTTTTGACGCGGTCTTTCCCTCCACGATCGCCAAGTAGATCTTCTCCACGTGTTTTTCGCGGAAGAGCGTGTCCATGGCACGTAAGGCCGGGGCGCTTAATGTGAACAGGGTCACACCGCTTACCGGGCGGTCCAAACGATGCGGGGAACCTAGGATCACACCGGGGAACTGGGCCTGCATCAGTTGCATTAGGCTAACATCCCCGGTCCGGTCCGGCTGCACGGGGATCCCTGGTGGCTTGTCCACCAGCACCAGAAATTCGTCTTGGAAAAGGGGCTTGAACGACACGGGCTCAGTATTGCTCATCGGGGCTGGGGAAATCCGATGAACGCACATCCTTCACGTAGTGCTCCACCGCCTCGGTGATCACCGTGTTCAGGTCGGCATAGCGCCGCAGGAAGCGCGGGTTGAACTCCTGCGTGATCCCCAGCATGTCATGCATCACCAACACCTGTCCATCCACACCCCCGCCGGCGCCAATGCCGATCACCGGGATCGAAATGCTCTTGGCCACTTCCTCGGCGAGCTTGGCCGGGATCTTCTCCAGCACCAGCGCGAAACAACCGGCCTCTTCCAAGAGCTTGGCATCACGGCGCAATCGGTCTGCTTCTTCTTCCTCCTTGGCGCGCACCACGTAGGTGCCGAACTTGTAGATGCTCTGTGGTGTGAGGCCCAGATGCCCCATCACCGGGATGCCGGCAGTGAGGATACGCTCCACACTGTCCAACACTTCTGCGCCGCCTTCCAACTTCACCGCATGGGCACCGCTTTCCTTCATGATCCGGATGGCCGAATTGAGCGCTCCCTTGGAGTTGCCCTGGTAGGTGCCGAAGGGCAGGTCCACCACCACCAACGCCCGCGAAGAACCGCGTACCACGCTGCCCGCGTGATAGATCATCTGGTCCAGCGTGATCGGTAAGGTGGTCTCGTGGCCGGCCATCACGTTGCTGGCGCTGTCACCGACGAGGATGACGTCCACGCCTGCACCGTCCAGCAGGCGGGCCATGGAGAAGTCGTAGGCGGTGATCATCGCGATCGGCACGCCTTTCTGTTTCATGTCCTGCAAGGTGTGGGTGGTCACCCGTTTGATGTCCTTGATCGCGCTGCTCATCTCAATATGGATAGGTGGGCAAAGCTATGTGCCTTGCGCTGGGCGTGGTTCATGGATCGTTCTGCACGGCTGCGGAGGGAATGGCCGGGGAGAGCTTCTTCGCTCAACTACTGAAATACTTCTGGTACCACTCCTTTTCCCAATGATCACGCTCGATCCCTTCCGTGGTCGTGCCGTCCAATAGATCCCGCAAGTATCGCAGCGACCGGTCATCCCGTTGGGAGATCACCGGAATACCGGCCCGGATCAATGCGGCAGCGGCAACGCCCGGACCTTTCTGGTAGACCTTGTCCGTGGCAAAGCGGGAGCCGGAATAGGTCACGGTGCTGCCACAGGCGCCGCTCATATCCATCAATACGGCCAATTCAACACCTTCATGCAAGGCCAGGTCCCTCATCGCATAAGCGGCCTTCACCATGCCATCGGTCCAATCCGTGCCGTCTTCGGCCAAGGACCGTGCATTGCCGTCCAGCACATCGAACCCATTGCCGTCGTGGCTGTCCGGTGTCATGCGAGGTGTACCGAAGGAAAAGTCCTCCGGGCAGAATTTCACGATGCGCACCTCTTGCCGGAAAAGCCAGCTCCGGAGGTCCGTGTGATCACCGTTGGTGCTGCCGTCCACGCCGCAATGCACGCCACCCAGACAAGCGCTGATCAGCACCACCAATGGCTTTTTAGCCGTAGGTCGGGAACGTTCCATGAAGAAGTTGGGCATGGGAAGGTGCTTCGGGCGTTCCATGCCAACAAGGTATGCGGCTTTCAGAGCTTCAACAGATGCAGGCCCTTGATCGCTTCCACCTGATCAGGGTCCATTTCCGCCTTCTTCGCGCACTTCCTCCACGTCTTCACACCGGCCACCACTTCGTCAATGATCGCGTCGGCCTTCTTGATGCTCATCTCCTTGGCCACCGTTAACAGGTCCGCGCGTGTGATGTCGCTGCGCTTGCCGTTGAGGCTCATCTGGTGTTGGTGCAGCCAAAGGTTCTTCGGGTCGTAGGCGAAGGTCATGTCGTAGGCCGGGGCCAAGTACCAATCGCCCTGCGGGTCCATCAGGAACGAGGTGTTTTTCGTGTGATCGTCGCAGTTGCGGGCGATCACGTTGAAGCACATCCGGCGGAATAGCTCAACAGCGGCGGGATACGGAAGGCTCAATAAGCGCATCACTGCGAAGGCTTGCTCATAGCTGTGTGCCAGCGGGTCGTTGAAATCCATGTGCGCGATGCCGCATAGCGTGGCCATGTGCAGGCGGTGTGTCTTGCCTTCATCATCCACGACGCGATCGAAGCGCTGTGTAAGAAAATGCGCTCGGCCATTTTCTTCCAGCAGGCGGCACGGCATCATCTCGATCCCGGAGGCGCGCGCCATCAGGTAGTATGCATACTCAATGCGGCCATAGCCTTTCGGGTCGCCCAGCACGACGTTGGTCACGCCATCGAACTTGATCAGGCAGTAGGAAAAATCCTTCAGGCCATCAATTTGCCCGCTCCGTACTTCGCCCGTTTTCGAGTTGAAAGCCACGATCGCCTTGGCCCGCGCACCACCCGCCGAAGTGCCCACTTGGATGATGTCCAGCAACGCTTCCTGGTCGCCCTTCTTCCGGCTGGTGGCAAAGGCTTCCTTCTGCTGCACCACGTTGCGCGCCACACGTACGAGCTCATCCACCTGCAAGGCTTCGCTGCTTGCTTGAAGTTCGCCATGCGCAGGCTCGAATTCCAATGCGCCCATGCCGCGATGGCCGAGGTAGCACAAGCGTTCCACCGGGTTTTCCGTACCAAGATCGCGGTTCTGGCTCTGGAGCCAAGCGTTCAGTAGCTGATTTCCAAAGCGGTCCGGAAGACTATCTGCGAGCAGCCCCGGCAGACCTTTGAACGTGTCATCACGCAGGTTCCCGAAGGTGAACACGGCATCGCCGCCTTTCGCTTTCGAGAGCGGCATCATCACCGGGGCCACGTTCAGGTTGCCGTTGGCGAAATCGCGGTCGTATTGGAACTGTGCACGGTGCAGGCGGTCGTCCCAGATCACCAAGCCAACAGTTTGGCCCCACAACATCACGTTCGCATGCGTTACCATGTGCTTTTCGGTTTTGGTGGAACGATGGTGGGCTTCTTGCGCGAGGCGCGTTTGCGCTGCTTCGCCAAGTATTTCTCCTGTTGCTCCACCACTTGATAGGGCGTTAGTTGCGGTTCCTCGTGGAAGCCGTCCAGCGCATCCAGCCGGTCCATGGCGCGCAGCACCTGCACCACGGTGAGCAGTGTAGCGGCGCGACCGGCTTCCAGTTTCACCACGGTGGTGCGGTCCAGGCCTGCGCGCTTGGCTACCTCGGCCTGGCTGATGTTGCTGCTCAGACGCATGCGGCGCAGCTCTTTGCCGAGCTGCATCACCACTTTTTCGTCCTTCAGGACCTTCCAGTTGATGTTGTTCATAGCCATCGTATCGTCCGATTTAGTTAAGTAACGCTGCTTTCACACCACAAGTATACGCATTTCTTGTCGATCTGGTCCTCTTGTATAGATGTGAATAAGCATCATAGATGTTAAATATGCCATTGTATGATGTCATAAGGCAACAAAAGTGATTGAACGGTCAGGCAATGAGAAGGTCAGAAGATCGAAGCCCTGAGAGGACGAAGTCACTTACCGCATTATCTGATTTTCTGATCGCCCGATCTTCTGATCAGTAGTTGGGCGTGCCCCGCATCAAAAACAGGCGGGCCCGGCTTGGAGATTAGCCTGAGCGAAGTCGAGGGGCCCAAGTCCGCACTCGTCGTTCCTCCTCGCTTGCGGGCTTTCCGCTGCAATCCGTCACGCGAAACACGTCCACAGTGAAAGTTCACTCCTTGCGGAAGAACATGTTGCCGTAACGACGGGAATGGAATACATAGTAATAGCTTGAGTGTTGGCGGTACATGACGGGTTCGGTCGCAATGATGTGATGGGTCAGGCTATCAGCATCATTCGTGAACTGCCAACGGTAGTGCAGTAGGCCAGATACAGGGACTTGTTCGAACGCTCGTGAAAATCGCCTGATGACCTTCTCATGGTCAAGTACCTCCAAGACCACAGAGTCTTGATCGGTGATAAGGATTCGATAGTGCTCATATTGCCAATCTGCTTGGAGCCCGGGGAACATGTCCCGGTCAATACGATACGTGCCGATGATGTCGGCCCGTGTGGGTTGGATGGGGGCATGCCGGGCCTCGTTCCACATGCCCAACAAAAAGATCACTACCAACCCAATGAACCCGGTGGCATACAGCAGAGCGATACTTGCGAGTGTCGCTGGTCGACGATCAGCCGGAGTTAGCAGGAACCATACAATGCAAACAATGCCACTGAGAAGCAGCATCGGAAAGAATAGCAGATTGAATCCGAAGCCCATCGTAATCGCTTGCCGTGCCGTGTAATCATCGCCAGTTCGCCGGATTTTCCGCAATGTATTGCGAAATGCGTCCGTATTCCCCGCCATTGCGGCGGATGGCGCGTTCGAAGTAGCCGTACTGCCAAATGGTTCTGCCCGTGTTCCCGGTTGCCGAATTGATGCGTTTAGTCGTCACGGATTTGAATGCACCGATGATCGCGCCCAATGATCCGCGTTTGGGGCCGTTCGGATGCGCGCGGGCTCGGCCAATGGCATCTGTAGGGTCGACCCATTGGGTCGACGGTACAGGTGCGATCTGCGGTGCCAGGATCAGGATCGCATGCAGATGATCCGGCATGATCTGCGTTTGATCCAGATGTGCGTGAGGGAAATGTTCCGGTATCCCGCGCCAGCATTCGTCCACGATTTGGCCTACGTCGTTCAATTCCATCATGGCATTCTTTCCCAAGCCCGTGATCCGCCCGAATAATTCGCGGCGCGGTTTGGTGCATAGTGTCACGAAGTATGCGCCCTGCGTGTAATCGCGATCCCGAAGGCGCGGGTGTTTGTGGAAGATCGCGGCCATTCGGAGTGGGGGGTGTTGTCGACCCAATGGGTCGACGGTACAGGTGCTTCGATCAAGACCTGCGCTTCATTAGGCGAGCTATGATCCCCCCCGCCGCCTTCGGGATCTTCGTCCCCGGCCCGAATACATCGAAGCAGCCGGCCTGCTTGAGGAATTCGTAGTCGTTCGGTGGTATCACGCCGCCGGCCACCACGAGGATGTCGCTGCGGTGGTAGGTGTCGCGCAGTTCTTTGATCACCTCGGGTACGAGTGTTTTGTGTCCACCCGCGAGGCTGCTGATGCCGAGCACATGCACATCGTTCTCGATGGCCTGCTTCGCCACTTCCTGTGGGGTTTGAAAAAGTGGGCCGATGTCCACGTCGAAGCCGATGTCGGCGAAGCTGGTGGCGATCACCTTGGCGCCGCGGTCGTGTCCGTCCTGGCCCATCTTGGCCACGAGGATGCGCGGGCGGCGGCCTTCCTGCTTGGCGAATTCATCGGTGAGGCGCATGGCCTCTTTCATCTCGGGGTCGTTCATGGCTTCCGCTGCATAGATGCCGCTGATGGCGCGGGTGGTGGCTTTGTATCGGCCGAAGACGAGTTCTAGTGCATCGCTTATCTCACCAAGGGTGGCTCGGGCTCGTGCTGCGGTCACTGCCAATTCCAGCAAGTTGTTGGTTGTCAGTTGTCGGTTGTCCGGCTGGGCGGCAGCATCCGTCAGCTCCTTCAAGGCATTTCGGACCGCGCTCTCATCCCGGCTCGCGCGGACCTGCTTCAATCGAGCCACCTGCGATTCCCGCACCGCCGTGTTGTCCACTTCAAGCAGTTCCATTTCGGTTTCATCTTCCGTCACAAAGGCATTCACGCCGATGATGTGGTCCTTGCCGGTGTCGATGCGGGCTTGGCGTTTCGCGGCGGCTTCTTCGATGCGCATCTTCGGAAGGCCCGTTTCGATGGCCTTGCTCATGCCGCCGAGTTCTTCCACTTCCTTGATCCGTGCCCATGCTTTGTGTACCAGTTCATTTGTGAGACTTTCGAGGTAGTAGCTGCCACCGAGCGGATCAATGAACTGTGTGATGCCGCTGTTTTTCTGCAAGTAGAGCTGCGTGTCGCGGGCGATCTTGGCACTGAAATCGGTGGGTAGCGCGATGGCCTCGTCGAGCGAGTTGGTGTGCAGGCTTTGCGTTCCGCCGAGCACTGCTGCCAAGGCTTCCACGGTGGTGCGCGCGATGTTGTTGAACGGATCCTGCGCGGTGAGGCTCCATCCGCTGGTCTGGCAGTGCGTGCGGAGTGCGAGGCTCTTCGCGTCTTTCGCGCCGACCTCTTTCAGCATTTTCGCCCAGAGTATTCGGCCTGCGCGCATTTTGGCCACTTCCATAAAAAGGTCCATGCCGATGCCCCAGAAGAAGCTGAGCCTTCCCGCGAACTCATCGACTTCCATGCCGGCCGCGATGCCGGTCCGGACATACTCGATGCCATCAGCAAGCGTGTAGGCGAGCTCCAGATCTGCAGGGGCGCCGGCCTCATGCATGTGGTAGCCGCTGATGCTGATGCAATTGAACTTGGGCATCTTCTTCGCGCAATAGCTGAAGATATCGCCCACGATGCGCATGCTCGGCGCAGGCGGATAGATGTAGGTATTGCGCACCATGAACTCTTTCAGGATGTCATTCTGGATGGTGCCTTGCAGCAGTTCCCGGGCAACACCTTGTTCTTCCGCAGCGACGATGAAGAAGGCCATGATGGGCAGCACCGCGCCGTTCATGGTCATGCTCACGCTCATCTTGTCCAGCGGGATCTGGTCGAAGAGGATCTTCATGTCCTCCACGCTGCTGATGGCCACACCGGCCTTGCCCACATCGCCCGTTACGCGCGGGTGGTCGCTGTCGTATCCGCGGTGCGTGGCCAGATCGAAGGCGACGCTCAATCCCATCTGTCCAGCGGCAAGGTTGCGACGGTAAAAGGCGTTGCTCGCTTCCGCCGTGCTGAACCCTGCGTACTGCCGGATGGTCCACGGACGGATGGTGTACATGCTGGCGTAGGGGCCACGCAGGTAGGGTGGAGCACCCGCGCCAAAGCGGATGTGTTCCATGCCTTTTGTGTCCGAAGCCGTGTAGTAGGATTTTAGTGGAATTTCTTCCCGGTTCGGAATTTCAGCTTCAAGCTTCAAGCCATCAGCCACAAGCTGTGCTTCGGTCGAGCTTGTGGCTTGAGGCTTGTGGCTCATGGCTAATTCGCCCGCGAAAACTGCTGTGAGTTCCTCCACGATATACGCTCCGCCCACCGGATCTGCCACGCGCGCTAAAAAGCCTTCGTCCTTCAATAGGTGATGGATGTTCCGCACTACACGACGCGCCAACCCTTCGCCTTCGGGGATCTGTGGCGGCGAAATGGTCAATCCGTCGCAACCTGCTACGACAGCACTTACCGCTTGCAACGTGACGCGGATGATATCCGTGTGGCCTTCGCCGTCCGCGGGATAGCGCACCTTCGCCTGCAACCAAGTGTTCTGCGAGCAGGCATGCTCGGGGTTGAACCCGGAGACCACCTCCGCCCATGTCGCCCTGAATGCCCGCAAACGCGCTATCTCTGTGAACAGGTCATCACCCAAGGGCAGCTTGAACTGGATCCGCGCAGCCGCATCGTCAATGGTGAAGCCCTGTAGGAGAAGGCGCTCGATCAATTGTTTGCCTTGCTGAACGGCGGCCTTCGTGGCTGGAAGGGAATGGTCGGCGGCCGGGATATTGAACAGCCGGAAGTGCGGATAGGCTTCCACCGCTGAACGCAATGCGCGCGCGTCTTCTTCCAGCGGAAGGCCAGCACAGCAATACAGCTCGGTCGACTTTACGCGCTGCCGTTCCGCTTCGCGCAACAGCCAAAGCACCAAGGCCGGTGTGCCATCCGTGAATTGCAGGTCTACACCGGCAAAGAGCACATCCGCGAGGTCCTTGGAGACATCTTCACCGGCTCCGGAAAGCACGGCTGAATCCGCGCCGCCCATGAGGTCCTCCAACAGCAGTTGGTTTGTGCTGGGGCGTGCTTTCCGCAGGTCGGTGGTCATGCGCCATCCGTTGCCCGTTCGCTTAATGCCACGGCGCATTTCGTTGGTGTTCGCGGCGTTTTCCGCCGTGGCGAAAGGGCGCAGCACGGTGCCGCTTTCAACGGTGACGGCGATGCTCTGGGGTGCTTTACCCTTGAGCTCTTTCAGGATAAGGGTTTCCCACGCGGCGGCATCCAACGCAGGGAAATCGGCAAAGAGGGTTCCTTTGGACATCGTGGCGAAGTTCGGGGTTGGATCTGGATCACCGAAGGAGTTCGGGGGAAGTGTCGTCCAACCCGTGTTGCAAGGCCGTTGTTCCGGCCGATAATCCCAAACCGATCGCTGTCTTCCTTCCATGAGATCCACATCCCTTTTCGCAGCTATCCTCTTGGCGGGATCGGCATTCGCACAATCCGCTCCCAGCGACAGTCTTTTCAATACCGACCAGGTGGTCACCATTGATCTTACGTTCGCTGACACGGACTTTTGGTCCACCCTCACTGCGGATTACGTCGCCGATCTGGGTGCGACCCTCACCGCCGACGTGACGATCACGGACAACACCGGGGAACATGCTTATCCCCAAGTGGAGGTGGACCTGAAAGGGAATAGCAGCTACGGCCATCCGGGCAATAAGAAGAGCTTCAAGATCGATTTCAATGACAACGTCAG
Source organism: Flavobacteriales bacterium (assembly GCA_016700415.1). Classification (NCBI taxonomy): domain Bacteria; kingdom Pseudomonadati; phylum Bacteroidota; class Flavobacteriia; order Flavobacteriales; species Flavobacteriales bacterium. Next base: position 1,420,506 of record CP065018.1, on the reverse strand, counting down.
TGGGCAGAAGTACCACGGTATGACGAAGGTGCATTTCAACAACTGCTTCAAGGACCCCACGTTCATGCGGGATAAGCTCTTCTTCGACTATGCCCGGTCGCAAGGCGTGTTGGCACCGCGTGTGGTATATGCGAACGTGTATATGAACGGCACCTTCTGGGGATTCTACGATATGGTGGAAGCGGTGGACAAGAACTTCCTGGACCGTTGGGTGGACGATAACGACGGGAACCTCTTCAAGGCCGGTGACAATTTCGGATCCGGGGGCGGTACCGCTGCTGATCTGGCCTACTACGGCGATGATCCCACCAGCTACTATGATCGCTATGAACTGAAGACCAATGAGACAGAGAACGACTGGAGCGACTTGATCGCTTTAGTGCAAATGCTCAACACCTCTCCCAATGCGGATCTGGTTACGCAATTCCCCGCCCAGTGGGAGTGGCAGCCGATGCTGCGGTCACTGGCCTTGGACAACCTCTTCGCCAACTTGGACAGCTACATCAATTCGGCGCGCAACTACTACATCTATCACGACGCCACCACGTTCACATGGAACTGGATCAAGTGGGATGGGAACGAGGCCTTCGGATCTTACACTGGTGGTCCGGGCAGTGGAAACCTGGAGAACCTGGCACCCGACTATGTGGCATCCTCACGCCCGTTGATGACGAAACTCATGGGCGTGCCTGCACTCTACGCTGACTACGTTGAGGCCTACTGCACGGTGCTGGATGATTTTACCAATGCTCAACTGGACCCGCAGATCGATCTTATAAAGACCTTGATCGAATCGCATGTGACCGCCGATGTACACAAGCAATACACCACCGCCCAATTTTTGGCCAACATCAACAACGACATCAACGTGGGCGGTGGCCCCGGTGGTGGCACCATATATGGGCTGAAGTCCTTCATCACGGCACGCTCGAACTACCTGAGCAATGCCTTGGATTGCAGCTCGGTGGGTGTTCAGGAGTTGAGAAGTCCCGTCCAACTCAGCGTGTATCCGAATCCCGTCACGGATGTACTGAACGTCATCCTTCCCACGGGCTATTCCGGTGAAGATCTGCGTTTGCTGGATGCTTTGGGCCGGTCCATGCCGGTGAGTTGTTCGGGCAAGAGCATCGATCTTTCCGGGTTGGCGGGCGGCGTCTATATGCTCACTGTGACGGGGGCTTCCGGGCAACGGGCCGTCCGGGTGGTGAAGAACTGAGCGATGTGGATGAGTGAAGAGCCTTGCGATCCCGGATGAGGGAATTAGTTTTGCACCGCCTAAAAAGAACCGGTAAAAGCAAGCAAAGCATGAACATTTCCAAGAACTCCGTGGTCTCTTTCCATTACAAGCTCACGGACAACGACGGTACCGTCTTAGACAGCAGCGATGGGCGCGAACCGTTCACTTATCTCCAAGGCGTCGGTATGATCGTCCCCGGCCTGGAATCCCAAATGGAGGGCAAGGGCAAAGGTGACAAGTTCAAGGCTGTCATCGCTCCGGAGCGGGGCTACGGTGAGGTCAACAAGGACCTCTTGCAAAAAGTGCCCTTGGACAACTTCGGCGGGCAGAAAGTGGAGGAGGGTATGCAGTTCCAAGCTGGCGAGCACAGCGTGGTGACGATCCGGGAGGTGAAGGACGGACAGGTGCTTGTGGACGGCAACCATCCGCTGGCCGGCGTAACGCTCAACTTTGATGTGGAGGTGACCGATGTGCGTGAGGCCACGGCCGAAGAGCTTTCCCACGGGCATGTACATGGGGAAGGCGGACATCAGCATTGATCCTAAAGGCCATTCTTGAGTTGCAGCAGTGGAAGTGCCGCTACTGTTAACGTTCCCAAACGGATTAAACCGTGGCCGGGCATGGCGGTCTTTTCTACACAGATGCCGAACCGCCACAACTATGCCGTCCGATCCTTGTTGATCGCATTGGTCGTGCTGCCCTGTGCAGCCTTTGCCCAAAAGAATGTCATCCACAGCGATTGGCGCTTGGATACCGCGGCATTACGGCCCTCGCACGGCATGATGCGCTATTACGACCGCGGCACCAAGCTGGCGTACGCGTTCCACAACGATGGCAATGCTCTGCTGGTCACCGTCCGTGGTGCCGATCCCGCGATGGCGCGGCGTATGGTACAGATGGGCATGGTGCTAACCATCGACACCCTTGGCAAGAAAAAGGGAGGCTCCACGATCGAGTTCCCATTGCCGACGCACAATGAGCACACCGGTGGCGCGGGTCAGGCCCAAGGAGGGCGAGGAAGAGGGAGCACACAGGCCGGGCACCACATGAACACGGCCGGGATGAACATGCGGCTGAACACGCTAGGGTTCAAGGGTCTGCCGGACGGGGCGCATGCGGCCAGTGGTGAAGCCGGTATCCAAGCACATTTCGATATGGATTCGATGGATGTGGCCACCTATGATGTCCGGGTGCCGTTCCGCTCTATCCTCGGGCGCGAGATCATCGCCGCCGATACGTTGAAGGCATGGAGCATCCGGGTCACTGTGAATGCTTCCACTGACGGTGGGGATACGCATGAGCAGCGTGAGCGAAGCGGCTCAGGGATGGGCTCCACCGGTGATATGGGAGAGAGCGGAGGCATGGGCGGTGGACATGGCGGCGGTGGGAGAAACGGCGGAGGAAGCCGAGGAGGGCTTGGTGGTGGCGGCCACGGTGATAGTGCTTCAGCAGAAATGCCGGCGTCGTTCCGCTTGAAGGTCAAGCTCGCTTTCCGTCCATAAGGTTTCCTATTCCAGAGCATCATCATCGTGTTCCCATAGAATGTGGCATGCGGCTTGCCAGGCGCCGAACTACATGCAAAACAGGCCCATCACCTCTATGATCAAACTCCGGTTGACGGGCATACTTATCGCCCTGTTTTTGTTGCAAAACTTGCAGGCCCAGACCTTTCAACTTTCGGGTACCGTTTTCGACAAGGACGATGGCACCACGCTCCCGGGGGCCTCTGTGCTGCTGATCAATGCCCGTGATACCACCCAGCGGCGCAATGCGATAACGGATGATGATGGCAACTTCAACTTTAATGCGATCAGTCCGGGGGACTATCGCCTTCGGGCCAGCTTCGTGGGCTACGCGCTGTTGGAACAACCGGTGAACGTCGCTGCGGACCGATCCGGGGTCGCCTTGCGGCTAAACACCTCCACTACCGAGTTGAAGGCCGTGGAGAAGGTGGCCACACAGGCCCGCGCCGAGCAGCAGGGCGATACCACCATCTTCAATGCCGGGGCTTACAAGGTGAACCCCGACGCCACGGCCGAGGACCTTATTTCGAAGATGCCCGGCATTACCAACGATAACGGCACCATCAAGGCGCAAGGCGAAGCCGTGAAACGTGTGCTGGTGGACGGAACGGCGTTCTTCGGGGATGACGCCTCGATCGCCTTGAAGAACCTGCCCGCGGAGGTGATCGACAAAGTGCAGGTCTTCGATAAACTCAGTGATCAGGCGCAATTCACCGGCTTCGACGATGGCAACAGCGAGAAGACGTTGAATATCGTGACCAAGAAGGGCATGAACCACGGCGTGTTCGGCAATGCCAGCCTCGGCTACGGAACGGACGACCGCTATGCCGGAAGCCTCTCGCTGAACTGGTTCAACGGTGTGCGAAGGCTCAGCCTGCTGGGCCAGAGCAACAACATGAACCAGCAGAATTTTTCCGCGCAGGACCTCGTCGGCGTTTCCTCCGGAAGCAGTGGTGGCCGTGGCGGAAGTGGCAGGGGGAACAGCGCGAACAACTTCCTCGTTGGGAGCCAGCCGGGCATCAACACTACCAATGCCATCGGCCTCAATTATAGCGACCAGATCGGAAAGACGAAGGTTACCGGCAGCTATTTCTTTAATCAGCAGCGCAGCATCAATACCTCGAACAGTGAGCGGACCACCTTCCTCAGTGATACCAGTGCACAGGTCACCAACAGTGCCAATGATCAAACGACCGATAATTTCAACCATCGCTTCAGCTTCCGCATCGAGACCCAGCTCGACAGCGCGAACTCGCTCATCATCACACCGAATTTTGGGTTCCAGCGGAATACCTCGGACAATGCGCAACTGTCCAACGTGCTCAATGCCGATAGCCTGCAATTGAGTGCCACGGATAACGAAAGCTATGCTCGCCGGGATGGGCTGAATTTCAGCAACTCGCTGCTATTTCGCCACCGGTTTGCCAAGCGGGGCCGCACCTTCAGCGCGAGCCTCAACACCTCACTGTCCGGTCAGAACAGCACGGGAACACTGCTGGCGGACAACAGTTTCCTCATGGACACTTCGGCCATCGCCTCCACGATCGACCAACGCTCCACCGGGGACAATTTCACACAGAACCACGGCTTGCGGCTGAACTACACGGAGCCGGTGAGCAGGCATGGTCAGGTCCAACTGTCGCTGGCGCCGTCCATCCAACTGAGCAACGCGGAGAAGTTTACCTATGATATTGATCCGGACAGCGGTGATGAACTGATGAACGCCCTATTGAGCAACAAAGCGGAGAACACCATCCAGACATTGCGAGGAGGTGTGAGTTATCGCTACCGCGGCACCGGCTACATGTTCAATGTCGGGCTGGACGGCCAAGGCAGTAACATGCACAGTGAAGAGACCTATCCTTATGCGCTCACCGTGGACCGCAGCTACACCAACCTGTTGCCCAACGCCATGTTAAGCCGGAACTGGAGCAAGACCACGCGCCTGCGCCTCTTCTATCGCACCAGCGTGAACACGCCGTCCATCAGTCAATTACAGACCGTGGTGGACAACACCGATCCACTGAACTTGACCACCGGGAACATCACCCTTGACCAGAGCTACCAGCATTCACTGACCATGCGTTTTAATACCTTGGACAGCGCGAAGACACGGCCCTTCTTTGCGCTGCTAGCCCTCCAGAGCCAACCGGGGCGGATCAGCAACGTGACTTTCGCACCGCAGACCGACAGCACCTTGGCGGACGGAACGGTGTTGCCAGCGGGTGCACAGCTCACCCTACCAAAGAACCTTGATGGCTATGTGTCCGCCCAAGCTTTCGCGAACTACGGTTTCCCGGTCACCTTTCTCAAGAGCAACCTGAACTTGAACGGCGGAGGAAGTGTCGAGCGGTTGCCCGGCGAAGTGAACGGCGCCAAAAGCCTCACCTGGAACACCAACTGGAATTTGGGCACCGTGCTCGGCAGTAACATCAGCCAAGGCGTGGATTTCCGCGTCGGGTATACGGCCAACTTCAACACCGCCAAAAGCGACTTGCGCCCCTCCTTGGACAACAGCTACTACCAAGGGCAGCTCACAGGCAAGCTTACTTTGAGCGGACTGAAAGGCTGGGTGCTTGAGAATGAGGTGAACTACCAGCAATACATCGGCCTTGGCGCTGCGTATGATCAGGACGCGTTGGTGTGGAACGCCGCGATCGGCCACAAGTTCCTGAAGGATGACGCGCTGGAATTCCGGGTTTCAGCCTACGACATTCTGGGCCGCAATGTGAGCGTAACGCGCGATGTTGGCGACACCTACATCCAGAACACAGTAACGAACATGCTCCAGCGCTACGTGATGTTCAGCTTGCGTTTTAACCTGCGGGCCTTCAAGGGCTCTGCGGAAGAGCCACTTCCGGAAGGCCCCCCCGATGGTCGGCGCGGGGACTGGGGGCCTCCACCCGGAGGTGGCCCGCCGCCACATTGATCACTTCTTCTTTGGCACGAGTACAAAAATGTCCTCGTTGTCGCGCTTCATCAGGTATTTCTCCCGGGCGAACTTCTCCAGAAGCGCCTGATCGCTATTGAGCTCGTGAAGCTGCTCGCGCGTAGTGGCGATATCCTCCGCATAGCGGTCGCGTTGTTCCTGCATCTGCCCTAGTTGATGGCGCAGTTTCAGCATGGTGTAGAGGTCGTAGTCCGCGAACAGGCAGATCCAAAGCAGCAGCACGAGCACGCCCGCACCATAGCGGTTGCGCAGCATTTTAGGCACGAAACGGAGGACCTTGTCTTTCACGGCGTGAAGTTCTGTAGGAAGCAACGCGGACCGTACCGCCTCCATTGCATCCGATCAACGATCGATCGTTGATCGCGAGCGGGCAGTCGGCAGCGGCAGCCTGCAGCGCCCCGCCACCGATCACCTGCCACCTTCATCTACTGCATTTCTCTGCGCCTCCGCGCCCTCGCCTAGGCGTAGCCGCTTCGGCGTAGCACGGTCTGCGGCCGATCTTTCACCTCAGCCCAGGAACGGGTACCGGTGGTCCAACGCAGGAATGAAAGTCTCCTTGATCGTGCGGGCACTGGTCCAGCGGACGAGGTTCAGGTAGCTGCCGGCCTTGTCGTTGGTGCCACTGCCGCGCGCGCCGCCGAAAGGCTGTTGGCCTACCACAGCACCGGTGGGTTTATCGTTGATGTAGAAGTTGCCGGCGGACTGCCGGAGGACTTCCGTCGCCTGTACGATCGCTGCTCGGTCCTGTGCGAAGACCGCTCCGGTCAAGGCGTATTCCCCGGTTGAGTCGACCAGCTTCAGGGTGTCCATCCAGCGGTTGGAACTGTAGACATGGACGGTGAGCACCGGGCCGAAGATCTCCTCGCACATGGTCACGCTCTTCGGGTCTTTTGACTCCAGGACGGTCGGCTCGATGAAGTAGCCTTTGCTCTTGTCGGAATTCCCACCTGCAAGGACCTTGATGTTCTTCCTGTCCTTCTTCGCCCCGGCGATGTAGCCCGTGATCTTGTCGAAGCTCTTCTCGTCGATCACCGCGTTGATGAAATTCTTGAAATCACGTGGGTCGCCCATCTTCATCTCTGCGAGATCCTCCAGCAGTGCCTTCTTCACTTGCGGCCAGAGGTTATCCGGGATGTAGGCCCGGCTGGCGGCGCTGCATTTTTGCCCTTGGAACTCGAAAGCACCACGTGACAGGGCCGTGGCCACGGCCAGCGGATCTGCGCTGGGGTGCGCCACCACGAAGTCCTTGCCGCCGGTCTCGCCCACGATCCGTGGGTAGCTCCGGTAGTTGGCGATGTTGTTGCCGATCTCGCCCCAGATGGTGCGGAACACACCCGTGCTGCCGGTGAAATGGACTCCGGCGAAGTCCTTATGGCGCAGGATGGTATCGCCGACCACTTTGCCGTCCACGTGGATCAGGTTGATCACCCCGTCAGGCATGCCCGCCAATCGGAAGACCTCCATGATGACTTGGGCCGAATAGATCTGCGCGTTGGCGCATTTCCACACTACGGTGTTGCCCATCAACGCGGGTGCGCTCGGCAGGTTGCCCGCGATGCTGGTGAAGTTGAACGGGGAAAGGGCGAACACGAACCCTTCCAGCGGGCGATATTCCAAACGGTTCCAGATGCCGGCGGAGCTCTGTGGCTGGTCGCGGTAGATCTGGACCATGTAGGACACATTGAACCGCAGGAAGTCCGCGAACTCACAGGCCGCATCGATATCCGCCTGAAAACAGTTCTTGCTTTGCGCGAGCATGCTGGCCGCATTGATGCTGGCGCGGTAGGGCCCGCTGATGAGGTCGGCGGCCTTCAGGTAGATCGCCGCGCGCTCCTCCCAGGGCATGCGCTCCCAGTCGCGCTTTGCCTTCAAGGCTGCGTCGATCGCGGCTTTCACGTGCTTGGCATCCCCATGGTGGCTCATGCCCAGCTTGTGTGCATGTTTGTGCGGTGGGCTCATCTTCAGCAGGTCCTTTGTCTCCACGGCCTTGCCGCCGATCCACATCGGTGCGTCGATTGTGGTCTTGATGCGGCGGTCGTACTCCGTTTGCAGGGCTTTGCGTTCGGGGCTGCCCGGTGCATAGCTCAGTACGGGCTCATTGTGGGGTGCGGGAGGGGTGAAGATGGCGTTGCTCATGGAAAGAATATAGTGATCGGTGGCTGTTTAAAACGGCTGCAAAGATACCCCTTGCCTCAGTTCGCCGCGTACGGCAACCGAAGGTCGAAGGCCGGGATGGCCACGTCGAACTCGCTGCCATCGTCCATATGGCGCATCCGATAGCTGCCGCGCATGCGGCCCATGCCGCTGTGCAGTTCGCAGTAGCTCGTATAGGTGAACTGTTCCCCGGGCTCGAGCACCGGAACGGCGCCCACGACCCCCGGGCCTTCCACTTCGCAGGGCGAAGCGAGGCTGTCCGAAATGAACCAGTGCCGGCGCAGCAACTGTGCGGTGCGTTGGCCCCGGTTCGCAATGGTGATCCGGTAGCTGAACAGGAAGCGTCCTTCGGTCGGGGCGCTTTGCCCGGCCTCGAACCGGGCCATCACGCTTACGCGGATGTCGTGGGAGACGGCGGTGGACATTTTGGGTTCAGTAGTATGTGCAAGTCTAACACCCGGACCAATGAGTTGTGCGTCATCGGGGCCAGCTCATCCACATTAAAATGAGGAAAAGCTGCTGATGTCCACTTTACACAGCAGCACCGTTCCGGTAGATTGCGCCACCGAAAAAGCCTGATGAAGATCTTCTACCCCGCGTTGTTGCTCGTTTCCTGCTCCGCAAATGCCCAGTACAGCGGACCAGAGAGCGTGGAGCACGATGCTGAGGGTCAGCGCTATTTCGTGAGCAATACAGGCGACAACAGCATCAAGCAGCGGGCGTATGACGGTACGGTCACGGCCTTTGCGAGCAATTTGCCGACGGCGCCTTATGGCATCGAGCTGAAGGGGGATACGCTTTTTGCCTGCATGGGCGGTTCCATCCGCGGATTCAGCACCGTGGACGGCGTGGTGGTGTTCAGCCTCAGCGTGGGAGGGTCATTTCTCAATGGCATCACCACCGACGGGGCATTTCTATATGCGACGGATTTCAGCACCAAAAAGATCTTCAAGGTGAACGTGGAGCAACTGACCTACACCACACTGGTGGCCAATACCGTGAACACGCCGAACGGGATCGTATGGGATCCCGCTTTGGAGCGCCTGTGGGTGGTGGGATGGGGCAGCAATGCCAAGATCAAAAGCTATGACAGGGACAGCGGGGCCGAGCTGAGCAGCTATACCACCAACCTCGGCAGCATCGATGGCGTAACGCTGGACTGCCAAGGTCGCATCATTGTAGCCAGTTGGGAGCCGGACCAGCTTACGCGCTATGAGAACACCTTTACCGAAGCGCCAGTGGTGCTGATGATGGACAACGGCCTGGATCATCCGGCCGATCTGGACTATGACACCGTCCACGACCGCGTATGCGTGCCCAACAGCGGCAACAATACGGTATCGCTGGTGGATGTCGCGGATTGCACCACGGCGGTCCCGGAGGCGGCACCTTACGGCACCTTCATGGTATGGCCCAATCCGACGAACGGATTGCTCAAGTTGGATCTGGAACTGAAGCACGCGGTACCCTTCCTTGTCTTCAATGTGAGGGGCACGCTCGTGGCCAGCGGCACGCTTTCACCGAATGGCTTGCTGGACATTACCGAATTGGCATCGGGCACCTACGTGGTGGACGTTCCGGTCCTGCGGAAGAAGGCCGTGATCATTCGCCGTTGAGCTGACCTCAGCCTTTCCGGCTATTGAGGAACCTCAGGCCCAGCAGGCGGTCGCAGCGCAGTTGATAGTCACGCACATAGACCAGCACGAGGTAGTCGTTCTCCGTTTGGAAGTGCGATCCCTCCAGTAAGGCGAGGTCGGGTGCCGTGGCCCCGGTGGGCAAGAAAGCATAGGCATAGTCGAAGTAACCCTGCTTCACCAGTACACGCAAGGTATAGGCCTTCTTATGGGCATCCCAGGTGCAGCGGAACTCCTTCTTGCACTGGAAGTCACTGACAGCACCGTAGATATAGACATCGCCACCGGTCAGTTCGGCGCTGCGGGGCAGGGTGAAGTCCACATAGATGTGATCGGCGCTGAGGGGATCATCTTGGTACAGATCGTTGCGCACCAAGTACTTTCCATTGATGTCCGGCAGGTCCAGATAGACCTTGAATTCGCGTTTTTCATCCGGTAACAGGATGGCCTCCTCCAGCCCTTCCGGTGAGGTGATGTACCGGTTCACGCGAAGCGTGGAGTAGCGGGTGCTCTTCAGGTCCACACCGCGCCATTCGTTACCACCGGGGAAAACGCCTTCCTTCGGTTGGTCGTAAATGAGCTCGGAATCGCGGATGAACTTCGGCTTGAACCCGGTACGCACATCGTCCCAACGCATGTTCTGGAGCACGGCCACTTTCAGGTCGGTGAACGGGTCCGGCACGGAGATCCCGGGGTATCGCAACGTCAAGTCCAGTTGTTGATCCATGTCGCGCTGCTCTATGTCACGTGTGGGCACGATACCCGCATCGATCTGCACCCGGTTCTCGAAGACCAGGAAGCGCCGGGTCAGGATGAGGTCGTCCTGATCATTCTCCCGATAGACCTTCAGGATGTAATTCCCGGCAACCGATGGCTGCATCATTTCGTTCGGGAACTCCAGCTCGTATTCCAGATAAGGTTTAAGTGTATTGAAGCTTTGGCGGGGTGAGGGCACAAAGTCCGTCGGCATGCCATTGATGTACTGGCTGGGGGAAAGGTCGCTGGGCTGCCAGTCGGCGTTGCAATGGACCACGGTGAAGGAAAGGTTCTCGGCATCCGGGGAAAAGTCGTCGAAGCGCAAGATCAAAGGGTCCGTACCGCCCAGTTCAAGGATCGGTGGGGAGAGTTCAAAACCTTTCTTGAACAATTGCACCGTGTGCACCGTGGGCACGTAGACATGGTCGTCGTTGCGGGACTCCTGCGGGGAGTAGTACTCCTCGCTTCCGCTGACGGCAGGTTGAGTAGTGGTGCAGGCGACAAGGGTGAGCAATAGCATCCACCAGTTGCTCGTGCGGTGGTTCGGTGTCAGGTTCATCGGTACGCAAAGGAAACGCACATGCGGGTAGTGCGGCGGGCGGTCGCCGTGAAGATCCATTGGGGATCGCGCCGGGCGAGCTATTGTGCAGTGCTGCGGAGAGGGAGGGATTGCGCGAGACGCGCTTTCCCAGGGTGGGAGGCTTCGATCGGCGACCTGCTTTGCGGATCCCGCATGAATGCCGAAAGCCGCTTTACTAAGCGAGCTTGGTCGCGTCCTTTGGCATCCATGCCCCCGCTTCGCGGGAGCCGATCGGCGGAGAGGGAGGGATTGCCCGAAGCGGGCTTTCCCGGAGGGGGAGGCTTCAACGCGGCGGCCGCTTCGCGACCTTTGTGGCATCGCCCGCTGCGCGGGGCAGCGTTGGCGGAGAGGGAGGGATTCGAACCCCCGGTACCCTTGCGGGTACTTCTGTTTTCGAGACAGACCCGATCGACCACTCTGGCACCTCTCCGGGATTTCCTTTTGGCTACTTGATCAAGCCGCCATCGAAGGGCGGCAAATATAGCCGGATGCAGCGTGCAGTGCGAGCAATTAGCCGCACCTGTCGGAAATGGGATGCAAGTCCGGTGGAGATGAACATCCCCACGATCGGTTAACCTAATGCCCGTGCCCGGCCTTGGCCTTATCCGCAGCGTTGGCCCCGTCCACGAGGAAATAGCCTATGAAGATCATGGTCACCAAGGCGACGAAACTGACCAGCCCTTTCACCTCACCGACATCCTCGGTGCTCAAGATGGAGGATTGGAAAGGAATGAGGAATGCCAATAACCAAAGCGCGTAGCCAATGATCTTGCGTGTGTTCATTGTTCAAGTTATGCCGGGGCAAAGTAATGAGGATGTTCGGAATGCGCGACTTCATGCGCGTGGCGGCACTAGTTCCCTTGTCTTCCTCCGGTTCACTTGCGCTGTGCCATGGGGATATAGTCGCGTGCGGCCGCACCGGTGTAGATCTGGCGCGGACGGCTGATAGGCTCCTTGTTCTCCACCATTTCCTTCCATTGGGCGATCCAGCCGGGCAAGCGGCCCATGGCGAACATCACGGTGAACATCCGTGTGGGGATGCCGATGGCGCGGTAGATGATGCCGCTGTAGAAGTCAACGTTCGGATACAGCTTGCGTTCGATGAAATAATCGTCCTTCAGCGCGATCTCCTCCAGTTGTCGGGCGATGTCGAGAACTGGATCTTTCACACCCATTTTGCGCAGAAGTTCGTCGCTGCTCTTCTTGATGATGGTGGCGCGCGGGTCGAAGTTCTTGTACACCCTGTGGCCGAAGCCGAAGAGACGGAACGGGTCGTTCTTGTCCTTGGCCTTGTCCACCCACTTCCGGATGTTGCCCCCGTCGTTACGGATGGTCTCCAGCATCTCGATCACCTCCTGGTTGGCCCCGCCGTGCAATGGCCCCCACAGCGCTGCGATGCCTGCGGAAACGGCGCTGTACAGGTTGGCCTGTGAACTGCCAACCATGCGCACGGTGCTGGCGCTGCAGTTCTGCTCGTGGTCCGCATGCAGGATCAATAGCTTGTTCAGGGCGTCCACCACGACCGGGTCCGCGGTGTATTCCTCCGTGGGCAGCCCGTACATCATGTGGAGGAAATTCTCCACGTAGCTCAGCTTGTTGTCCGGGTACATGTACGGATGCCCCAAGTTGTTCTTGTAGCTGATCGCGGCCAGCGTCGGCATCTTCGCGATCAAGCGGTAGATCGTGCGTTCAACGTCCCTGCTGGGCCGGTTGGGCGATTGGCTCTTGGGGTAGAAGGTGCTCAGCGAATTGATCATCGCTGAGAGGATGCCCATGGGATGCGCATTGCTGGGGAAGAACTGGAAGCCGTGCTTCATGTCCTCATGCACCAGCGAATGGTAGCGGATGTTTCCCTCGAATTCCTCCAATTGCTTGGCGTTCGGAAGTTCGCCGTTGAGGATCAGGTAGGAAACTTCCAGGAATGACCCCTTCTCAGCCAATTGCTCAATGGGATAACCCCGGTAATGAAGGATCCCCTTTTCTCCATCAAGAAAAGTGATCGCGCTGGTGGTAGCACCGGTATTCTTGTAACCGAAGTCCAAGGTGATGTGCCCCGTCTCCGCACGCAATTTGCTGATGTCGATCGCTTTCTCTCCCTCGCTTCCCTCCACAATGGGGAATTCATAGGTCTTGCCCTCTAAAATGATCTTCGCGGTCTCGCTCATCTGCTGCTTACGGTAATATGACTGGATCTTGAATGTCGCGAATTTAACGCACAGGTGCGCTCATTGGGCGGCCTTTGGGGATTTTAGCGCCTGATGCCCGGCGGTGCTGATCGTTGATGGGGAACGGCGGAACGCAACAAGGGCCGCCCAAAGGGGCGGCCCTTGCCGACAACGATCCGTAGGACCTTAGTTAGAGGTCGGTGCCATGGGGCTGGTCGCTTTCACCGGCGAGGTCGGGGCCGGAGTGGCAGAGGCCTTCACTTCACCCTTGATGCGGATGATCTTGGTCGGGGAATTCAAGGAGTTGCTGGTGATGGTCACCGACTTGTTGATCGGGCCGACGCGCTCGGTGGCGTACTTCACCGTGATCACGGAAGAGGCGCCGGGAGCTATAGGGGCGGTATCGCACTTGGGAACGGTGCAGCCGCAGCTGCCTTTGCAGTTGCTGATGATCAAGGGCTGATCGCCGGTGTTGGTCACTTTGAACTCGCATGTGCCGTTGGCACCTTGGTCGATGGTGCCGTAGTCATGCACCTCCTTGTCCAAGGAGATCATGGGGCCGCTGCCACCGACGGTCGTGGTGTTTTCCTGAGCGAACGCTCCGAGTACGAGGACACTGAGGCCGAGTGTTGCGATGAGCTTTTTCATTCGTCGTTTTTGGTTGATTTCGTTCTTGTGGCACAAAACTATGGGGAGGGCTTCGGGAGGAACTGCCTTTAACCTATCCTTAACAGCTCTGCACCTCTTTCACTGTTGAGGGAGGCTGTTGCAACTTTGATGCCATGACCGACCATCGAACACCGCGAAAGGCGCTCATGCTATTGCGGGAGGCCCTGGCCGGCGGGGACAAGGACTTTACGGCGATGGGGCTGCGGCGCGCCGTGGTCCTGCTCAGTATCCCCATGGTGATGGAGATGGCCATGGAGTCGTTGTTCGCCTTGGTGGACGTGTTCTTCGTGAGCCGGCTCGGTGTGGAGGCGGTAGCCGTGGTGGGCCTTACCGAAGGGGTGATGATGTTGATCTATAGCATCGCCTGGGGCTTAGGTGCCGGGATCACGGCGGTAGTGGCCAGAAGGACCGGGGAAAAGGACAGGGAAGGGGCGGATGTGGCCGCCGTGCAAGGCATCCTTATCGCCTTGGCCATCGGAGCGCTCTTTGCCTTGCCCGGCCTGTTCTATGCGCAGGATGTGCTCCGGTTGATGGGGGCTGCGCCAAGCGTCCTGGAATTGGGCACACCGTTCATGCGGATCATGCTGGGATGCAACGTGGTGATCCTGCTCATTTTTGGCATGAATGCGATTTTTCGGGGGGCGGGTAACGCGGCGCTGGCCATGCGGTCATTGTGGGTCGGCAATATCATCAACATGGTGCTCGACCCCCTGCTGATCTTCGGTTTGGGACCCGTCCCCGCAATGGGTGTCACCGGTGCGGCCTTGGCCACCGTGATCGGGCGGGGATGCGGCGTGTTGTACCAATGTTGGCATCTGTTCAATGGCCGGAGCCGTGTGATGATCGCCCGGAGGCATATGAAAGTGGCGTGGTCCGCGCTTTGGAACATCATGCGGGTATCCGCCGGGGCGACGGCGCAGTTCCTCATCGCTTCGGCCAGCTGGGTGTTCCTGGTCCGCATCGTGGCCGGCTTTGGAAATGATGCCGTGGCCGGCTACACCATCGCGGTGAGGCTCATCGTGTTCGCCCTGCTGCCCGCATGGGGCATCGCCAATGCCGCTTCCACGCTGGTGGGCCAGAACCTCGGTGCCAAGCGCCCGGACCGGGCTGAGCGGAGCGCATGGTTATGCGGCCATTACAACATGTTCTACATGGTGAGCATGGCGCTGCTGTTCATTGCATGTGCGCCATGGGCCATGGGACTCTTTTCCCAGGTCCCAGCTGTGGTGCTGGTCGGGACCCAGGCGCTCCGCATCGTTTGCCTCGGCTACTTCTTCTATGCGTATGGGATGGTGCTATCGCAAGCCTTCAATGGTGCCGGCGATGCAATGACACCGGTGTGGCTCAATCTCGTCTGTTTCTGGCTTGTGGAGATCCCGCTTGCGTGGTACCTGTCGCGTTGGATGAATGCGCCCGAGGGCGTTTTTATCGCCATTGCCGCCAGTGAAAGCTTGCTGGCCATTTGCTGTGTTCTCGTCTTCCGGCAAGGACGCTGGAAGTTGATGCAGGTGTGAGGCCGGAGGGGCTGGGTTTTGGCGCAGACGCGCTGAGGCGCGGAGAATACAAGATGGATCCCGGTAGGAATTGGAAAGGGGCCTCACCCCCCAACGCGTAACGAACAACGGAACTTCCTCACCGACACCTCTTATCCGCCTACATCATACCGATCTGCGGCACTGCGCCTGAGCGAAGCCGCTTCGGCGAAGCGCATCAGCGTTCCATCAACAACGGGTAACGCGCCAACTCGCAACCCGAAACCAGTTCCCTGTCGCATTCTCTGCGCCTCAGCGCCTCCGCGTCCTTTACTCAACTCTTCCTTTTCAGCTTCGGCCTGCCGTCCGCGTACCACTTGAGCACGGTGTCCAAGATCTGCTCGATCTTCCGGCTGTCCGCCCAGGTACCGCGGAAGATCAACTTGCCATCGGCATCGATCACATAGGCACCGTTCGGCACGCGGCCGTATGCGTTCAGCACTTTATTGTCTATGCCATCGACCAGTACCGGCAGCTTGGTGAGCTTCGCGAATTCCGTGGCGTACGCCATCTTTTGTGCCATCGTCTCCGGTGCAGGGTACGCACTGTAATTCTTGTGGTCGCCAGGGTGAAGTTCCTTGCCATAGATCACGAACAGCTCCACTTGGGCCGTGTCGTACTTCTCATTCAGCTTGTCCCAGAAAGGTAGTTGCGCGCGGGCAGGCGGATTGCTGATGCTGCCGAACATGAACGCCCGGACCTTACCCTTGTGCGCCGCCAAGTGGTAGGGAATGTCCGTTCGAACTTCCGGAAGCGTGAAGTCATGCATGGTGGGAACCATGTTGCTGCCCTCGCTGTACTCACGGATGTCGGCCACGGTGGCCCGGATCATCTTGTCGAAGTTCATTCGCCACATGCTCACTTCACCCCGCATGGTCTTGATCTCTTCCTTCGTATAGCCGTTCAGGTAGAAGTCCAGATCGTCATTGAACCGGATATCCCCGGCGACGCTGAAGGGCGTCGGATCCCAGTTTTGGACCTGGGCTGTTGCAGGCGCTGCCAGCACCAGAAGGAGATAGATGATCCCGCGCATGTGCCCAAATGTAGATCGCCGATATTCGGGCCATGGCACGCACGGTATTTTCACTCTTAGTGGCGCTCCTCGGGTTGGCGCTTTCAGCCCAGACCTACACCAGCTGGTTCACCGGGAATACCACGGATCTTGCCGTGGAGCCGCTGGGCGGAACCTGTATGATGGGCGGTGCCAGTGAGTTCGATCCCGCGATGCAATGGTTCCTCGACCGGGCCAACGGCGGTGATGTGCTCGTACTCCGTGCCTCCGGCTCCGACGGTTACAACGATTACATGTACAGCGACCTCGGAGGGGTGAATTCCGTGGAGACGATCCTGTTCAACGGTGCCGCCGCCGCTTCGGATCCGTATGTGCTGGAGCGCATTTCAAAGGCGGAGGCGATCTGGTTCGCGGGCGGCGACCAATGGAATTACGTGAGCTATTGGCGCAACAGTCCCGTGATGGCCGCCATCAACGATGCTATTTCACAACGCCACATCGCCATCGGCGGCACCAGCGCGGGCATGGCCATCCTAGGTGGTTGCTATTTCAGCGCCCAGAATGGATCGGTCACTTCCGCGGAAGCGCTGAGCAACCCCTTCAACACCTACATGACGGTGGATTGCGCGCCATTCCTGCAAGTACCCTTCATGGCGAACACGATCACGGACACGCATTACGACAACCCGGACCGTCGCGGGCGGCACTTCACGTTCCTCGCCCGCATGGCGCAGCAGGGCGACAGCGCGGCTTATGGTATTGCCTGCAACGAGTATGTGGCGGTGTGCGTGGCCCCGGACGGCATTGCGCACGTCTATGGCGAATACCCGCAGTACCAAGAGTTCGCCTACTTCCTGCGGATGAACTGCGTATCACCGTCCACCCCCGAGAGTTGCGTTGCAAGTATGCCGCTCACATGGGACCGCAACGGCATGGCCGTGAAGGCCTATAAAGTGCCCGGACTTTCGGACGGGGCCAACTGGTTCGACCTGAACGACCACTATAGCGGCCAAGGTGGCGCGTGGGAAGATTGGAGTGCCGTGGCCGGAAGTTTCATCACGCAGCCGGGAGATGCGCCGCCCTGCGGAGCCACGGGCATTCAGTTCCGGGAAAGAGCCGTTCCTGTGATGGAATGGGATGCGGTCTCCGGTCGCGCCAAGGTGGTGGGCTTGGTCCCGGGATCCACGTTAATGCTGTATGCCGTCGATGGCAGGAACGTTCAACAGGCCACGACCGACGGATCGGGAAGATGCAGCATGGCTATTCCCGCTGACGCTTCCAGCATCTTGTTGCTACGGGGAGAAGGTCAAGAAGGCCAGCGCGTGTGGAAGATCGTGCATTGATCCACGCGGAAAGAGAGTGATACCCACTACTTCCGCTGGCTCTTGAAGTTCTTCTGGAATTCCGGGAACTCCTGCTTCTCGTTCAGCTTGTCACCGAAGTACATCAGGATCGGCTCGATCTGTTCGGGCGTATGGTAGCCTTGCACCGGTGCCAGTACTTGGCCGTCCTTGCCCATGTACACGATGGTGGGGTATGCCACGCGACCGTTCACCGGGGCGATCTGCATGGTGAGCTCATGGGTGCCGTTCCGTGAACCCTTCATGGCCGGGTTATAGCTCGGATTCGTGTAGGTCTTGCCGTTGAACAGGACGGATCCATCGCCTTCCGCGTTGAATTTCACCGGGTGGAAATGGGCGTTGATGTATTCCGCTGTCTGTGCATCATGGAAGGTGTTCGCGTCCAACATCCGGCATGGGCCGCACCAAGATGTGTAGACGTCGATCAACAGGGGCTTGCCGTCCTTCTGGGCGGCTTTCTGGGCTGTTTCAATATCCGTCCAATGCACCAAGGCATCGCTGTGGTCCTGAGCAAAAAGGGCCAGTGGGGTCAAGCAAAGGGAGAAGAGGAAAGTGCGCATTCGGGGGATGTTTTCGGGTGCTGATCGGCCAATACCGTGCCGGAAATCCAGGATGGTGCAAGTTCAATGGACGCCTTTCATCAAGCGGCGTACGACCGGGGAGATCGCGATCAACACCACGCCGGCGATGAGCGCGTAAATGGCCAGTTGCTGGTAGCCACCGGTGTAGGCCACAAGCTTGGACAGGTTGGAGACGTCCGGGTCCGCAGTGCTCATGCCCGCGCCCAGCAGGCCGGCCACGTACTGCCCGTAAGCGCTGGCCAGGAACCACATGCCCATCATCAGGCCTTGGATAGGCTGCGGGGAGAGTTTGGTCATCAGCGAAAGGCCGATCGGCGAAAGGCTCAACTCACCGAAAGTGATGATGAAATAACCCAAAATGAACACGTCCAATGAGGTGATGCCGTCCGCGTCCGCGAAAAAGATGGTGGCATAGAACGCATAGAAGGCACCGGCCAACAGCAGGAAGCCGATACCAAATTTCACCACGGAGTTCGGCTCTAACTTCCGCTTGCTCAGCCACAGCCAGAGCAGCCCCACCAGCGGCGCGAAAATGATGACGAAGAGCGAGTTGGAGCTGTTGTTGATCACGTTCGGGTCCATGGGGATGAAGCCGAACAGCGTGTGGTCGAGGTTGTTCAAGGCGAAAATGCTCAGCGACCCGCCCGCCTGCTCGAAGAAGGCCCAGAACAAGATGGAGAAGAGGATGAACACCATCGCTGCGCCCAATCGTTTGTTCTCCTTCGTGTTGAACTTCCGCATTTCCCAACCCAGATACACCAGCGTGGCCGGGCCGATGATGTACATGAACAGGTCCGTGTAGTGGGTGTTGGTGACCAGGATCAGGATGAAGGGAATGGCGATGAGCGAACCGATATAGACGGCGATCTCATACATCTTGCGCTTGTTTGCCGGCATGTCCGGGTGCAAAGGCGAAAGGCCGATGGGCCCCAGGCTTTTCTTGGTGACGAAGAAGTTTATGAGGCTGATCGTCATCACGATGCTCACCAGACCGAATGCGAGCGGCCAGCTGTGGTACTTGCCCACCCAGATCATCAGGACACCGCCCATTAGCGCACCGAGGTTGATGCCTGAATAGAACAGGCTGAAACCGGCATCACGCCGGGGGTCGTCCTCATGGTACAACTGCCCCACCATGGTGCTGATGTTCGGCTTGAAGAAGCCCGTGCCGATGATGAAGAAGCAGGTGCCTATGTAGAAGAGTCCGGCCGGTGAGAAGGCGATGACCAGGCCGCCGGCGATCATCATCAGCGCGCCCCAGAACAAGGACTTCTGGAAGCCGAGGATCTTGTCCGCGAACACCCCACCGATGAAGGTGAAGGCATACACGAACGCCTGGATCGCGCCGTACTGCAGGTTAGCTGTCTTGTCATCCAGGCCCAGTTGGCTCACCATGAACACCGTGAGCATGCCGCGCATGCCGTAGAAGCAGAAGCGCTCCCACATCTCGCTGCCGAACAAATACCAAAGCTGGCGCGGGTACTTGCCTTTGAAGTCGCGGATCTCCTGGAGGGTCTGCATGGGGGGCAGTTGTCGGTTGTTCGTTGTCAGTTGTCAGGTCCGGAACAAGGGATCCGTGCGCGACGGGGCAATTTTACGCATTCCAATTGGGCGTTGCGTGTTAACGAGTTGCGGGTCGCGAGTTGACGTGTTACGAGCTAGGTGTTGCCCCAAGTGTGTTTGCAGAGGTTGGTTGCGTGTGCTGCGGCCCCATACAGCATTCTACATTTTTCATTCTGCATTTAACATTCCACGTCAGTGGATGTTCTTCTCCCGCATCACCGCCTTCAGCCAGCGCAGCATGAAGAAGAGCATCAGCGCGGCAGCAAGTGCCAGGCCGAAGTTCATCAAGAAGAAGTAGCTCTTGTCGTTAAAGCCTTCCCAGAGGCCGCTGAGCATGCCGCTGAGCTTGTTGCCCACCGAGGTGCTCAGGAAGAAGCCGCCCATCATCAAGGCTGTGATCCGTGGCGGGCTCAGTTTGCTCACTAAGGAGAGGCCCATCGGGCTTAGACATAACTCGCCCACGGTGATCACCCCGTAACTCGCTATCAGCCACCAGCTACTGGCTTTGCTCTCCAAATTGTTCGTCGCCATCACCGCGCCCACCATCACCAAAGCGGACAGCGCCGTGATCACCAAGCCGATCGCGATCTTGGTTGGTGTGCTTGGTTCCCTTTTCCGGCTGCGCATAAAGCCCCAGAAGCCCACGATGATCGGCGTCAGCAAGACCACCCAAAAAGGATTGATGCTCTGGTACAGCTGCGTGGAATAGAGCTTCAGGCTTTGGCCTTGGGCAGGTACGTTCTCCGGTGCCATGGTGGCGAAGTACTGCGAACTGTTCGGTGCGGTTTCTGCGCCGTTGTTCGTCACGGTCTCGGCCATGTTCATCTTGTCCGCCACGTTGGAGACGCTCATCGGCATTTCCCGGTTCGTGTAGTCCTTGGCCCATACGGTGAGCGCATCGCCGTTCTGGTGGAACACCGCCCAGAAGATCACCAAACAGCCGAACACCGCCAACAGCGCGCCGATGGGCCGCTTGTCCTCGGCGTTCGCCTTCACGTAGAGGTAGATGAAGAAGGCCACAACCGGTATGCAGCCGAAGATGAACGCGTCGTTGGTGTCCGTGCCCAACAGGTTGCCGGGGATCAGGTAGCCCAGCACGCCAAAGACGAACATCGGGACCAATGTGCTCAGCAGGATCTTGCTGGTGCTCATGTCGCCCGGTTCCAAGGGCTTGATGATGTCCGCATGCTTCACCCATTTGTTCCCGCTGATGAAGACCACCACACCGATCAACATGCCGATGCCTGCCGCCGCAAAGGCGTATCCCCAGCCGTAGTTGATCTGCATGAAGGCCGCCACGAAATTGCAGACGAAGGCACCGATGTTGATGCCCATGTAAAAGATGTTGAAGCCCGCGTCCTTGTTGTCCCGGTACTTGTCATCGTTGTACAGGTTGCCCACCAACGTGGAGATGTTCGGCTTGAACATGCCGTTGCCCATGATGATCAGCAGCAGGCCGATGTAGAAGGCGTTGACATCATGTACGGCCAACGTGAGGTAACCTGCGGCCATCAGCAGCCCGCCACTGATGATGCTCTTCCGGAAGCCGAGGATGCGGTCCGCCAGCAAACCACCGATAAAAGGCGTGAGGTACACCAGACCGAGGTAGGTGCCGTAGATGTCGCTCTTCTTCAGTGCGTCGAAGCCCATGCCCCCGTTCTCCCATCCATCCAGCATGTACAGGCTGAAGATCCCCAGCATGAGGTAATAGCCGAAGCGTTCCCACATCTCGGTGAAGAACAGGACGTAGAGACCTTTGGGGTGCTTGGAGGTTCCGCTCATGACAAGGTGTTAGGAACGCAGATCATGCTGACCTGAGGTGGTGAATGGTGGTTGGCGATTGGTGACTGGACGATCGTACTCACGACTCAAGACTCACGGACTCAAGACTTAATTCACTCCGTGCATGCGCTTCTGCAACCAGCGATGGATCCCCAACAACAGGACCGCTGCGCTGCCGCTCAACACGATGAACACGATGAAGAAGTGGAAGAGGTTGTCGATGGTGAAACCAAGGAACTTTGGGAATACGGTTTCAGCGGTGACCGGTGCTTCGCCCGCTCCGGGCGGGATCAAGGCGCTGAGCGTGCCGGCGAATTTGTTGGCCGCCGCGTTCGCGAGGAACCACGTGCCCATCAGTAGCGATGAAAGACGCAGTGGCGCGAGCTTGCTCACCATGCTGAGGCCGATGGGTGAGAGGCACAGTTCGCCCATGGTGTGCAAGCCGTACAGCGTGATCAACCACCACATGCTGATCTTCGCGGCCGGGTCCACGCCATGAACACCGAATGCGATCACCACGTAGCCCAGTGCTAGCAGACCTAAACCCATCGACATCTTCAACGGGGAGGAAGGCTCCCAGCCGCGCTTGCCCAACCAGCCCCACAGTATGCTGAAGAGCGGTGCCAGCAGGATGATCAATGCCGGGTTCACGCTTTGGAAATAGCTCGCAGGCATCTCCCAGCCGCCGATGTGGCGTTCGGTCTGTGTGTCTGCAAAAAGAGTCAATGACGCCCCCGCCTGCTCAAAGCAAGCCCAGAAGAAGATCACGAAGAAGGCCAGGATGAAGATCACGCTGATGCGCTGTTTCTCCTCATGCACCAGCTTCTTATCGCTGAAGATGACGATCGGCATGGCGATCATGGCACCGTAGATAAGGAAGCCGATCAGGTCGATGTCCGTCTTAAACCATGTCTTGAAGTTCAGGAGCACGAACATCAGGGCCACGGAACCGAGGATGGTAGCCACGGTCTTCATGTCCAACTTCTGCTTCGGCATGCCGATGTGCCCGCCTTTGGCGTCAACGAGGTATTTATTCTTCAAGAGCTCGAAGGTGATGGTGCTGATCACCATGCCGACGCCGGCCGCAAGAAAGCCCCACTTGAAATCGAAGATGCTGCCGGTGTCGCCCAAGCCGCCGCAGATCAATGGGGAAAAGAGCGCGCCGAGGTTGATGCCCATATAGAAGATGGTGAAGGCCCCGTCAATGCGACGGTCGTTCGGTGGGTAGAGCTGGCCCACCATGGTGCTGATGTTCGGCTTGAAGAAACCGTTGCCGATGATGAGCAGGGTAAGGCCCGCCCACATGGCACTGATGCTGGTGGCGCTTTGCGCGGCCTCTGTCACCAAGCTGCCGCTGAAGAAGAGCAGGAACTGCCCCAAGGCCATCAATATGCCCCCTACCAAAATACTTCGTCGATTACCCCAGAACCGGTCGCTGATGTAGCCCCCCAACAAAGGCGTGAGGTACACAAGACCTGTAAAGCTTCCGTAAACATTGGAGGCTTCGGCGTTGCCCATGAACAGCGCCTTGGTCATGAACAGGATGAAGATGGCCCGCATCCCGTAATAGCTGAACCGCTCCCACATTTCCGTGAAGAAGAGCAGGTACAGCCCTTTCGGGTGCGATTCGTTGGCGCTGGACTCTATGTGCGGCGGAGCGGTTTGTGGCATGTGCGGTGGTTTAGAGGCGGGCCAAGATAGTTGGATCAGTTGTTAGTTGTTCGTTGTCAGTTGTCAAGCCGACCTCGCCTGAACAGCGTTCGCAGTGGCAGTCGGACGGCAGTTGTCCGATCACTGATCACCATCCACCGATCACCTACAGTTTCTCCAGTAAAAAGTCCGTCATTTTTGTATAAAGCTGCATCCGCGTGGTGCCTCCATAAATGCCGTGGTTCTTGTCCGGATACATCATCATGTCGAACTGCTTATTGGCCTTCACCAGTGCGGTGGTCATTTCGGCACTGTTCTGGAAATGGACGTTGTCGTCCGCTAGGCCGTGGATCAATAGGAAGTTCCCTTTCAGCTCGTCCACATGGTTGATGGGGCTGTTGTCGTCGTAACCGCTGGCGTTGTCCTTCGGCAGGCCCATGTAGCGCTCCGTGTATATGCTGTCGTAGTAGCGCCAGTTGGTCACCGGGGCCACGGCGATCGCGGCCTTGAAGGTGCCTGCGCCTTTGGTGATGCAAAGCGAGCTCATATAGCCGCCGTAGCTCCAGCCTTGGATGCCGATGCGCGAGGCGTCCACGTAAGGCAATGCGCCGAGCCAATTCGCAACACCGATCTGGTCCTCCGTTTCAAACTTGCCTAACTGCCCATACGTCATGTGCCGGAAGTCCCGACCGCGATGGCCCGTGCCGCGCGGGTCCGCGCAGACCACGATGTAGCCCTTCTGCGCCAGCAGCTCGTGCCAGAGCAGGTTCCGCCCGCCCCATTGGTCCAGCACCTGGTTGTCGTTCGGGCCGCTGTACTGGGTCATGAACACCGGGTACTTCTTCGTGGCATCGAAGCCCGGCGGCTTGATCATCCAGGCGTTCAGCACCACGCCATCACCAATGGCGATGGTGATGAATTCCTTCGGCTGCAGCCCGTATTCCTTCAGGTTTTCCTTCAGCTTGGAATTGTCCTTCAAGGTCTTCACGAGCTTGCCATTGCCCGTGTACAGCGCGATCGTACCCGGGTCATTGGCCGTGCTCCGGGTGTTGATGAAGTACTTGAAACCGGAACTGAAGTCCGCGTCGTTCACGCCGCCTGCAGGGGAAAGCTGCTTCAGGCTTTTACCGGTGAGCCCCACCGACCAGACCTCCTGCTGCGTGGGATCGATCTTACTAGCGGTGAACAGCACACGCTTGCCTTTTTCGTCGGCACCTATGACTGAGAGCACATCGTAATTGCCCGGTGTGAGGACACGCTGGGTCTTGCCGTCGGCGCTGTTCCACACGATGTGGTTCCAGCCGTCCTGCTCATTGGTGAGGATGAAGCTGCCGTCCTTCAGGAAGTGCAGATCATCGGTTACCTCGATATAGGTGGGGCTGGTCTCTTTGTAGATCGGCTTCGGCTGTCCGGCCGACTTCACGTCGGAGACATCGCTGGTGAAAATGAGTTTCTCGTTCTGCAAGCGGTTCATGCGCATGAACCATACGGTACTGGTACCTGTGAAGCCAAAACGGGGCAGATAGATGTCCGTGTCCGTAGTGCCGAATGGAACGGTGCAAGTGCTATGTGAATTGAGGTCATACACGTGCAGGCTCACCGTGCTGTTGGTCTCGCCGGCCTTGGGATACTTGAAGCTGTATTCACTCGGGTAGAGTTGCTCCTTGTACAGGGCGAGGTCATATTCCTTCACGGCGCTCTCATCGCTTCGCAGATAAAGGATCTTCGTTCCGTCCGGGCTCCATTCGTAGCCCTGCGTGAATTCGAATTCCTCCTCGTACACCCAGTCCGGCGCGCCGTTGAGCACCTTGTTCCATTCGCCGTCCATGGTGATAGGCGTCTCCTGCATGGTGGCGAGATCGACCGTGAACAAGTTGTTGTCCCGCATAAATGCCGCGTGCGAGCCGTCCGGGCTGAAAGTGGCTAAGCGCTGTTTGCTCTTCCCCGGATCGGTCAAGGGTTTCACCGTTTTTGTGGCACGGTCGTACACGTAGTTGTATGCATAATAGCTATAGCGGTACAACAGTTCCATGTCCGTGCGCACCATCATCTTCCGCTCGTCGCCGCTGAAGGCATAGTCCTCCATATCCAATGGCTTGGAGGATCCCGGAAGTATGAGGTCCTGGCCTCGTAGGATGGTTTGTGTCTTTTCTCCGGTACGGTAGTCGTAGGCGTTCACCTCGGCCCCAGCTTCTCCGGCCTCCAAGGTGCTGTAATGGGTGCCATCCTGCATGCTGATGAGGCTGCTCAGCCCGTCACCACTGAACGTGTTGCTGTACCAGATGGCCTGGTTGGTGAGATCTTTTTGGGCGAGGGTGACCGGTGCGGAAAGCAGGACGAATAAGGCTGCGGCAATGAGCTTGTTCATGCGGAGGGATTGAACGGCCAATGTACGGGGCGGGATGAAAGTGAACGGGCGTTCCATTTCCTTGGGTTCATCGTTCAGTTGTGAGATCGCGTGCAAGCGGTTTCCCGCAGCCTAATTTGCACCCATGCATAAGGACGGCAGAATCGGAATCACCATTGCGCCCATTCGCCGGGTGCCGCTTATGGTCTTGGTGCTTTTTGCCATTGTCTACGCGCTCATTTTCGTGCCGAACCAGCTTTTCTTCCGGACGTATGCCTTGGACCTCGGCTTGTACACGCATGCGGCCTTCGCATATGCGCACGGCCGCATGGCGGATTGCATGCTCTTTCTCGGCACTTCGCAACCGTTGCTCGCTGACCACTTCGACCTGCACCTCATGCTGTGGTCGCCGCTTACCTGGTTGTTCGGGCAGTGGAGCTTGTTGATCGTGCAATGGATCGCAGTTCTTGTAGGTGGCTGGGGCATTTGGCGGTGGCTCCGGGAGTTGGGCGCGACACCGGTGATCGCCAACTTGGGATTGATCCATTTCCTTGCGTTCTTCGGCATCTACGGCGCGTTCACGTTCGACTTTCATAGCAACGTGGTCGCGGCAATGGCGATCCCGTGGTATGGTCTCGCACTTCACAAGCGCCGGAGCACTGAAGCTTGGTTACTGCTGCTTTTCATGCTTTCGGCCAAGGAGAACATGGGCATCTGGCTGTGTTTCGTGGTGCTGGGTTTCCTGCTCCATGAGCGGAAGAACCCCGCCTTGCGGAAGCTTTTGGCTTGGCAGGCCGTGCTCGCCCTGATGTGGAGCGCGGTGGTGATCGGCGTTGTGATGCCGGCACTTTCCGATGGGGCGCACTACGCCGGTTGGAAGTACCCTGCGCTAGGTGATGGACCTATCGATGCGCTGGGTTACATGGCCATACATCCCATACAGGTGTTCCAAGCCCTGCTGGACGGAGGTAGCGTGCCCGGGGGGCGGGCGATAAAGATCGAAATGCTCGTGCTGCTTTTCCTCGCAGGTGGATGGGCCATGCTAATGCGGCCGTGGATCCTGTTGATGGCCGTGCCTTTGCTGCTTCAAAAGCTCCTGCATGCCGGGCCTGCACAATGGGGCGTGCTGGGCCATTATTCCGTGGAATTCGCCCCGCTTTGCACCCTGGCCGTATTCTCTTGGGCGCTGTCGCTCCGGAATTCCCGAAGGGGAAAGGTCATCGCGGTGATCGCCACGGTGCTTTCCTTGGGGGTCACTGTTCGGATCCTGGATGCGAGCGTCTACAAAGAGAACCGGGCCAAGCAGCGGATCTACCATGCGGAGCATTATGTGCGGGGCTATGATGCTGCGGCCGTGCGTCAATTGCTTCAGCGCATTCCCGCCAACGCCTCCGTTTCCGCATCCGCAGCATTCGTGCCGCACCTTGTTGTACACCGGAACCTGTATCAATTCCCGATACTTGGCGATGCCGACGTGATCGCATTGGCCACCAAGGAAGAGCCATACCCCCTGTCCGTGGACGAATTCACTGTCGCACTGGACACCTTGCGCCGATCACGGTTCTGGACCGAAATGGACCGGTGCGACGGGGCGGTGGTGTTCACGCGTTCGCAGCGGTGAATCGCCGTCCGTAAATGGGTTCGCCGTGCCCGCTTTTCCTCGGCAACAAGCTGCCCGGTACACTCGATATCGAACCTATGGTTTCATAGGGATCTCCCGCGAAGTTCTGCCGGAAGCCCCCTGAACGCCGACCAAAGGGCGGCTTTTAGCTTTACGGGTTCCCAGAGCTACGGACTCAATGGGACCCGGGGCAGGCGGAAAGCGTTCCGCGGAATAGCGCGATATCGATCCATCCGGCAAAACCTCGTCCGCCCGGTTCGCCACCACGGTATAGCTGAAGGAAACATTGGAATGCCCGTTGGACAGTTCGACCACCTCGAAGCCCGTACCCGTTTTGTTGCTGACGTATACACCTTTGCAATCTCCTTCCGGTTGAATGAATACGCGAAGTGGATGTCGATCGTCCACTACAATGTTCTTCGCAAGGACGGGATCCAGCTCGATATGTGCTTTTCCATTTACCAAACGGCCCGACCCGTAATCCTGGAACAAGTTCTCCGGTGCTTCGGGACAGGAAAGCGCAACGCGATCACCATTTAAGTCATGCACAATGGTGTTGACCGTTCCAGGCCCGATGATCTTTCGCAGCACGGCAGTGTTGTCCCGGACACCGACATATGCCCATGTCTGTGCCGTACCTCCGTTCTGAACCTCAAAATAACCGCCGCAGGAGGCATTGTTGCCATTTGCGGCACTATTACTGTTCGGATTGGTGTTCACCGTTGTCGTTGCAAAACCCACTACGCCGTATTGCTTTCCGGTGCCTGCTACCCCACATCCCTTGGCAGGGGTGAGGATTCCGCCGTTATTGCCGGCACCGACCAAGCCTGTTCCCGAGGCGACGGTCAGGCCATAGCCGAAGGCCCCTATCGTGGAGCCATTGAAAGCCGCGCCGGACCCACCCGTGAGGTAGGTCCCGGCAACATTGTTGCCCGTGGCGATCAGCCCCGTTCCGGTGCTGTTGCCATTCCTGGCGTCCAAGCCGAAACCGGTGGCGTTGTTGGCGGCGGCGTAAACACCTTCAGGTTGGCCGCCGGCCGCAATGCTGTTGGCGATCCCGACCACACCGGTCCCGTCGTTCGAAGCGGTTTGGCCCCATACACCGTTGGCATCACCCGTTGTCATGGTGCCAGCGGTTATGCCCCAAACCCCGATCGCTTGGCCAGTGCTAGCCAAGGTGCCGTTGACCTGCCCTTGGACGCCGATCGCATTTGTCCCGTTCGGTACTGCATATGCCCCGGAGTTTGACATTCCCATAACGCCACGGCCGTTGCTGGAAGCCGCTTCTCCCCACATCGCGAAGGAACCACCAGTGGTACTTCCGTTGAGGCCTACTACACCTATGCCGGCGGTATTAGAGGCTTCACCATAAACCCCATATCCGTCAAAAGTGTATCCGTTAATGGCGAAAGAACCGACACCATTATTAAGACCCCCAGTGTTGTTCGCATACACACTGAACACATCACCCACAGCGGCGGTCGCTTTGTTCACCACTATCTGGCCACCTGAAAGCACCCGCATCCGCTCATTCCCTGCCGCGCTCCCTCCGGTCTTCACCACAAAGTCCTTGGCATCGATCGTCCCGATGAAATTGGTGCCGGCCGTGGTGCCATTGTTGCCCGTGGTGCTCCACGCGTCGTTCCCGCTGAACATCCGCAGCCACTCGGTGGCACCGTTCCAGTAATAGTAGCCCGGGGCCACGTTGTTCGGTACCGCCCCTGTGGTGGCCGTATTGTAGATCACCAGCGATGCGGCCGGTGCCACCACCGGCAGGGCCACGGTGCGGGAGGTCAACGCGATGCGCGGGATCAGCAGGCCGCGCATCGCATTTGCCGGCAAGCCTGTGGCATCAATGTCCAACAGGGCGGATCCGTCAGGGTTGGCCCCGCTCACATTGATGCCGATGTTCTGTGCATCGACGAAGGTCGCGTGGGCGATTAGGACGCACAATGGGAACCAGTGAAGTTGACGACGCATGGGAACAAGGTTGAAAGGTGGATGAAAACCCATGTGAAAGGTAAAGGATCTTTCCACGTGCCCCTCTTTCCAAGACCTCAGAATAAAAAATATTTATCAGCACATCGGATGCTGCCTATTCGGATGCACAGGAAAAGCGGTCCTCTTCCAATGATCACCGCCTGGGCCGGGGAAGGGATGCACGACTTTTTCCGTTCGCACCGAACTTTGCGCGCATGGGAATGCCATCACAACGATCCAGACCGGAGCTGCCGTCCCCGTTCATCAACGCACTGCGCGAGGCCTTTCCGCCGGATGCGGTACTTGTTGCCGAAGAGGAATTGCTTCATTACGGGCATGACGAGACCGAGGACCTGAGCTTCCCACCTCAGGTGGTCGTGCGGCCGCGCAACACCGGAGAGGTTGCCGAGGTGGTGCGCCTTTGTGCCCAATATGGCGTGCCCATCACACCCATCGGCGCGCGCACCGGCCTCAGCGGCGGAGCCTTGTGCGTACACGGAGGCGTCGGTCTGGCGCTGGACCGGATGAACGGGATAGTGGACATCGATGAGCGCAACCTGCAAGTGACGGTGGAACCCGGTGTGATCACACAAGTGCTCCAGGAAGCGGTGGCCGCCAAGGGCTTGTATTACGCACCCGATCCGAGCAGTCGTGGGAGCTGTAGCATCGGTGGAAATCTGGCTGAGAACGCGGGCGGGCCAAGGGCCGTGAAGTACGGGGTAACGCGCGATTTCGTGCTGAACCTGGAGGTGGTGCTGCCCAATGGCGAAGTGATCTGGACCGGTGCGAACACCTTGAAAAACAGCACCGGTTATGACCTCACGCGGCTGTTCGTGGGCAGTGAAGGCACCCTTGGGGTCATCACCAAAGCAGTGCTGCGCTTGGTGCCGATGCCGAAGGAGACCCGGCTCATGCTCGTGCCGTTCCGCGATGCGCATAAAGCCTGTGAGGCGGTGAGCGCCGTGTTCCGCGCGGGCATCACCCCCAGTGCGCTGGAGTTCATGGAGCGTGACGCGATCGACTGGACGTTACGTTTCGTGGAGGGGGTACACCTCACCATTGCCGATGACACCGCTGCCCACTTGTTGATCGAGGTGGACGGAAACCACGGCGACGTGCTGATGCGTGAATGCGAGACCATCCTAGGCGTGATGGAGCAGTTTGAGTGCCAGGAGGTGCTCTTTGCGGAAACGAACGCTGAAAAGGATGCACTCTGGATGTTGCGGCGCCGTGTGGGTGAGGCTGTGAAGAGCAACAGCGTGTACAAGGAGGAGGACACCGTGGTGCCGCGCTACGAACTGCCGGATCTATTGGCGAAGGTGAAACAAGTGGGAGGAAAGTACGGCTTTAAAAGCGTATGCTACGGCCACGCGGGCGATGGCAATCTGCACGTCAATATCATCAAAGGCGATATGTCCGATGCAGCTTGGAGGGATGAACTTCCCAAGGCCGTCCGCGAGATCTTTGAGTTCACCGTTTCCTTGGGCGGTACACTCAGTGGCGAGCACGGTATCGGGCTGGTGCAGCGGCCCTACATGGACATCGCGTTCAATGCCGTCCAACTCGACCTGATGCGTGGCATCAAACAACTTTTTGATCCCAAGGGTATCATGAACCCCGGGAAGGTTCTTCCGTAAACCAAATTGAGTCCAGCTATTTTCAGCGTGGGCAAGGATAGGCCCGCGATCAAGGCGGACCGAAGTCCTCGCTTCCGGTGGCATGGCCCTGAGGGTCCCAATTTCGCCAAAGACCGATCTTCTTCCCATTGCTGTATGCCCCTTGTGTTTTCACCCGGCGATTTCCATAGAGCCAGGTCCAGGTGCCCGAGCGCTTTCCGTCCATGAACCGGCCCATGGTGATCCCGGTTTCCGTACTATCGCTCTTGTACCATTCCATGTATGTGCCCGTGGGGATGCTATGCTCGTACCATGTGATCTGGCGGGGCGTTCCATCGGAGAAGAAGCGATAGAGCGGGCCATTGGGTTCCCCCCGTGTAAACCGTTCCAAACGAAGCAATTGGCCGTTCGGGGCCCAATAGGCCTGAAGTCCATCTTTTCTTCCCCGGTCGTAATTGACGATCGCCAGCGTGTCCCCGTGGGGATCGAACGAGGTCCACGTGCCGTGCCTGCTGTCACCTGCATAAATCCCGGTGGTCTGTACAATGCCGTCGGCCGCAAAAAAGCGCACGGCCCCGTCCTTCTTGCCGTTCACGCGGGTCACCAAGGCGCGGACATGCCCGCCATGGTCTTTGACCACTTGCTGCGAGGTGGTGCCTCCGCATGCCATGAAGAGCGGTATGGTCCAGAGCAACACCTTCATCCTGGGTTGAATTCCCTGCGCAAGGAAGGGTCGAAGATGAACAGCAAGCCACCGATGATGGCCAGACCAAGAACGGCTGAAACACCTACCGCGCCTCCCAACAGGCTCGATCCGTCCCGGGTGAAAAGCATGCCCGCGCCGGCAACGCCGTTCACCGTTCCATGCAGCACCCCGGCCGACCAGACACAGCCGCTCCGAAAACGGACCCAGGCCAGGGGCAACGCCAACGCAGTGGTCAGTACACACATGAAGAAGACACCGGCAACTGGATGGTCGGGATAGTTGTGACCTTCGAGTATGAGCGGTGCATGCCACAGGCCCCAAAAGACGCCTGTGAAGCCGACATGCGTCCAGAGACCCCAACGTCGCGTGTGGTGGAAGAGCAGGCCCCGCCATCCGAGTTCCTCGCCCATGGCGAAGAGGAAATTCACCGTACACCCTGCGATCGCACCGGCGATCAGTGCGATCATCAGGATCGCTACGCCGTTAAGGGGCATGGATCCGAGGCGTTCCATTGTGCTACCCATTTCAGTGGGGCCGACCCCGGCCGCCACCAAT
This sequence comes from Flavobacteriales bacterium, assembly GCA_016700415.1. NCBI lineage: Bacteria > Pseudomonadati > Bacteroidota > Flavobacteriia > Flavobacteriales > Flavobacteriales bacterium. The sequence goes on along the minus strand of CP065018.1, from coordinate 1,388,532 downwards.
TTTTCGCGGACGGTGTTCAGCACCATGTCCTTGGTCAGCGAGCTATGCCCGAACCCGTTGATCTGAAAGACATCGCCCAGAAGCCAGTTGAAGGCTAAGGTCAATGGTGGCAAGGCCATGGCGATCAGCACGGCGAAGCCTATCCATTTCCAGCGGATGCCGGTGCGCTTCACGCCCAGATCTTTCCAACTTACCCCATGGTCCCGCCGGAAGGCCAATGCTGCCAAAGCCGGGCCGAACATGAACAAGGAAGAGGTCAGGGTCCAGCCAATGGTACTTGAAACACCGATCCCCCACTTGGCTACCGCAAAGATGCCCCAGCTTATGCTGAAGGCAAGCAATAAAAAGTTGAGCACCGGCCGCTTGGACATGGGAATGGAGCGGAAGGTACTATGGATGTCACCATCCATGAAGGTCACGGGATCCCGGACCGAGACGCGGGATTCAAGGCACCACTGTCACATGCCCGCTCACCTTATGCTCATCCTTGGTGATGGCGTCCAACATCTTCGCGCGGTATGCATAGACCCCGAGAGGGACCGGCTTCCCACCGGCCGTACCGTCCCATTCCTTGTAGGGATCGTCCGTGATGAAAAGCTCACGGCCCCAACGATCGAATATCTGCAGTTCATAGCTGTCCAGGTCCACCACATTGTTCCACGGGCGCCATGTGTCGTTGATGCCGTCACCATTGGGCGTGAACGCGTTCGCCCCGTAGTACACATAATCCTGTGCCTCCATATGGGCGATGATGGTATCCGGATAAAAGATCGTCACCGGGATCGTCTTCATCGTGGTGTCGTTCTGGTTCGGCGTGTTGTATTTGAATTCCCAGTAGAGGAAGGTATAATACATCGCCGGGATCACCGTGAGGGTATCTATCGATTCGGGGATCCGTTGCACAGTGGCGGGCAGAGAGGAGTAGAGGTCGTCATTGTACAGGATGGAGGCCGTGTTGGGCGGGTCCGACATCAACACCACCGGATATTTGATCGGCGGGGCAAAGTGGGCGATCACCGTATCGGTGCCCGAGAAATTGATGGTCACCAGCGAATCGGTCAAGGACGGAGCGGGATTCACGTGGATGGTCTCCCAATGGTCGAATACCCAGTCGGGTTCCGACGTTGCCTCTAGGGTGGTGGCGATCCCGCCATAGTACAGTCCGCTGTACGGATAGGTGCTTGGCGAGACCGAGTTGATCCTGATGTTGCCACTGAGGGGCGGCTCCACCAGAAATACAACGCTGTCCGGACCTTCCAGTTCGTAGCAATCCACCAGACCTTGCTGGATGTCGGTACAGCGTGCGGTTATGAAGGCCCGCATGTTCTGCACATTGCCCTCCCATTCCGCTACGGTGCCTCCCCAGCGCGCGACCTGCCCCGGCATTTCCGGGGTGATCAAGGCGATCAGGCTGTCCAAGTAGGGCAGCATGAATTGGCAACTGAAAGTGGTGTTGCCCAGATCGATATAGCGGTTCACGTAATAGTCGTGCACCATCGGGTTCTCGTCCATCAACTTCAGTAAGATGGGCACATGCCCCTGTCCGCCGGGGTCCGGGAGTGCCTCCGCATTGCACGGGTCCGCTGCGGGCGACTGGTCGGGAACGTTGGTGTAGTTGATGTAATGGCCGAAAGTGGCATCGTTGTCCCATAGGGTATAGCCCCACTTCTTATGCTCACCGTCCGGATTGAAACCGCGCCACCATGCGGTGTTCCAGTTCAGCCAGTCGGTGCATACGGTGTAGCTGTTCAGCACCACATAGTCTACCAAGCTTTTCCAGTTGAACTGACTGTTGACATAGTCAAAGGCCGTTGGGTCGCCCATGTCGTTGGACATGATGTACGTCCGCAATGCGTTCCAGTCCGATTGCGCCTGCCCCCCCCCGTACTCGCTCCAGGTGCCACCCCAGGTCTTTAAGTATTGCAGGTCGTATTCGTCCTGATCGTAGTATTTCTTGGTATAGTCATGGTCGTCACACTTCTCCCGGATCTCATATAAGCCCCAGTATTGGCCGTTCACATAAAGCACACAGGGTTCGTAGGTGCGTACGTCCAATTTCAGGCCGCCTGCTTGGGCCAGGCTATGCACATAGGCATCACGGATATAGGCACCGCCGGTCTCAAAGGGGTAGTTGTCGTTCGCGGAGGCTTTGATGATGAGCCGCTGGTACTTGCCCCTGTTGGAAGCATTGAAGATCGGATAGTGGATCGCGTCGTTGTAACCGGTCTGGTCCCTGGTGATGTAGTCGAACCCTCGCTGACCGTATGCCCAGGAATCGTTACCGTGCTCATTGAACTCGCCCGTGGCTTCATCGCGGAGCTGCCCGTCCGGCCCGAAATATTCGAAGGATCCATAGGGTTGAAGACCTCCGTTCCCGTTCAACAGTTCGTCCACTTGGTCTCCTGCCACGCTGAGCACGGCGGTGGTGTGCGCGCTATTGATGAAATAGGTGTTGGTTTCCATGAAGCTAGGGGGGACCCCGGGCGTGGAGCTGAAGCTGGCTGCACGGACGACCGTGGTGGCCGCTATCGGAACGGGGGCGGCATAGGCCGGGGAGGCGGCTGTGGGTTCACTGCCGTCCAAGGTGTAGCGGATCGTGCTGTTGGGGTCCGTAGTGGAGATTGATACGTTCGTGGCACCTCCATAAAATCCCGCTGCTGGGGATAGTTGCGGTCGGGGCGCATATTCAGGTGAATCCCCGGCATTGGGGGCATTCGGCGTCGGGGTGAGGAAGAGCGACCACGTGGCGGCACCATCCGTTGTGCGTCCTCTGCTGTTGTCGCTTTTGGTCGGCGGGTCCAAGGCCACATCGTCGATGATGGTGGCGGAAGGATCGGAAAGAACCACGTGGTCGTCGTCCGTCTGGTTCAGTTTGAAGCTCGTATGGTATTCCGCGCCGACCACCGTGTTCCGCTTGGTGCAGAATATCATCAGCCTGCCGTTCGCAGGGATGGATGACCCGGCGGGGAAGGCCCATTTGGTGGGGTCGTTCACTTTGTTGCTGACGTACCAGCCGCTCAGGTCCACTGCCGCCGCGGTGGTGTTGTACAGTTCCACCCAGTCCTCGCGGCCCCCGAAGCTGTCGGTCGTGCCGTTCAAGTTAGAGGCGCTCACCTCGTTGATCACCACTTGGGCGGATACGGGCAACACGGCCAATGTGGCGAGAAAGACTGGGAATTTGAGCATGGGCGGCAATGGGGTGCGGAAATGTACGCGATCCGCCCTTACTTGGACGGGTGTGCTTGGATGACGCACCTGAAGTCGTTTTTGGTGCCTGAGGAATTGGGTGGAGGCTCAGAGGGCGGGACAGGCGGACCGACTGACCCGAAGTGAAGCAGGCACCCGGACATTCCGGGCACCTGCTTCTGCTTCAGGGGAACGGGGGCTACTTTTTCAGTTCCGCTTCCTTCGGCTTGTAGCCGTTGCCGATATGCGCGTCCAGAAATTTGTCCATGGCGTTGTAGAAGTCCAAGCGGTTCTCCTCGTTGTGGAAGCCGTGGCCTTCATTGTCCTTCACCATGTATTCCACTTCCACGCCGCGTGCTTTCAATGCGGCCACCATCTGGTCGCTTTCGTCCTTGTTCACACGCGGGTCGTGCGCGCCTTGGGCGATAAAGAGCGGGCAAACGATCCGGTCCGCATGGAATACCGGCGAGGCATCCCGCATCATCAGGCTGTCCGCCTTGGGGTCGCCCACCATTTCGTACATCATCTTCTTGAACGGCTCCCAATACGGCGGCACGGTCTGCATGAAGGTGAACAGGTTGCTCACGCCCACATAGTCTACTGCGCAGGCATACAGCTCCGGGGTGAAGGTGATGCCCGCCAACGTGGCGTAGCCGCCGTAACTGCCGCCATAGATCGCCACGCGCTCGGGGTCGGCGATGCCCTGCTTCACTAACCATTCCACGCCGTCCGAAATGTCGTTCTGCATGGTCTTGCCCCATTCCTTGAAGCTGGCTTCCCAGAATTTGCGCCCATAGCCCGTGCTGCCGCGGAAATTCATCTGCAATACCGCATAGCCGCGGTTGGCCAACATCTGTGCCTCGGAGTTGTACCCCCAATCGTCACGTGCCCATGGGCCGCCGTGCGGGTTGATCACCACGGGCAGGTCCTTTGCCTCACGGCCTTTGGGCAGGGTGAGGTAGCCGTGTATGGTCAGCCCATCGCGGCTTTGGTAACTGATCGGCTTCATTTCCGCCAGGTCATCTTCCTTCAACCACGGATATATGGTGGCCATCTCCTTGGCTTGGCCCGTTGCCGCGTCATAGTAGAAGTATTTACCGGGCATGCGGTCGTTTCCTTGCCATACCATGAACTTGTCCTCGTTGTCGTTCTCGCCATAGATCCAGTATTCGTAGCCCTTCATCTGAGTGCCCAGCTTGTCATACATCGCTTGGGTCTCCGGGTCCAGGATCTTGCGCTCGCTCTTTTCCCCGGTCCAGGTGACCATGGTGAGCACGTTCCGCTTGCGGCTATAGTCCAGACCGTCAACGTCAAAATCCGGGTTGGCATAGATCTCCTGCACTTCTTTTTTACCGTCGATGTCCCATTCCACGATGGCACTTTTGTCGCGCCCGTTCAGGTTGCTGCTGGCGTAGATGTTCTTATTGTCGAAGGTGAAGAACAGGGGGTTGAAGCTGTCCTTGAAGCCAGTGCGCATGATCTCCTTGAACGGATCTTTCTCCGTGGCGCGGTAAAACATCACTTGGTCCGTGCCATCCGTTTTCGTTGCAATGCGGATGGTGCCGGTGTGGTCCGTTACCCAGTTCTCAAAATTCTCCTTGTTGTCGTAAAGCGCCTTGGTCGCGCCGGTCTCGATGTTCACCAGATAGGGGTCGAACACCTGCGGATTGCGCTTGTTCATCTGCAGGATCACGCTCTTTTCCATCCCCGGTATGTTGTGCAGGTCGTCCATCACGCCGGCCCGCACGCCTTTTTCAGGCGAAATGGCCTTCACGTCCTTGCCGTCCATGCTGGCGCTGAAGACGATCATGTTCTCGTCGCCATTGATGTCGCGGGCATAGAGCAGCCGGTCACCTTTCCAGAAGTAGCCGCCCACGTCACGGATGGTGTCGTGCGTCACTTGCACGGCGTCGCCTCCCGCTACGGGTTGGACAAAGATGTTCATGCGTCCGTGCCACGGTGCGCGATAGCTGAAGTAGTTGCCGTCAGGGCTGATGCGGAAACCGGCCTTTTCCGGGTTCCTGAAGAAGTCCTTCACCGTGATGGTGGGCGGTGGCTGAAGGACCGATTTTTCGGACTGCTTTTCGGGAGTGGAGCAGGCACAGGCCAATGCGATCGCTGCGACAGCGGGAAGGGCAAGGATGGTGGTTTTCATAGTACGAAAGTAGAACCGAACAGCTCCGTTGCTCAGGTTTTCCACCAATGGTCGATACTGTGAGTTGAACGGCGGCATTGCAGGTCCGGTTCAGCGATGGCGGAAGCGCCGCACGATCACCTTTCTGTCGGCTTCCGCGGAATCCACCTGAAGGAACCGCGACCGTAGCCTGTTCAGTATGTTGTGTCCGGGGTCGGTGAGCGCCGCCCAGGCGTCAATGTGGATCACGGTGGTGGTGGCGGTGTCCAATAGCGGCATCTTCGATCCGGTGATCGGGAAGATCTCATGTGCCCGCATAGCCATCTCCACCGGGGCGGCACCTTGGAAGAGCGCAGGATCGGACGCCCATGCGTAGGTCAGGTCGTACCAGGCAGGCTGGAGAATGACCGCCGTGGGGCCGACCTTCCATTCCTCCACTTGGGCCACCACCTGTGAGGGATGAAGCCTATTGCTTTTCCATGGGAAAAAGGTGATCGCCATGCCCAATACGCATCCAAGCGGCACCATCCAGCCCAGTTTCTTGTTGGGGATCAGCACCGCCGCCGCTAATGCCACCAACAGATAAAAGCCGATGGAGGCGAAGAACAGATATCGGTCCAGATATATGGGGAAGAGGAAGGAGACAATGAACATTCCGATGAGCGGTAGACCGCACCAGAGCAGCGGGATGGCCATGTGCCGCATCCTGCCACGGGCAAGGGCCAAGCTGATCAAGGCCAGGAAGATCACCGCAACCACCGGTGCGTTGCTCCAGCGCATCACCATGTTGTAGGGTTCTTCCCACCCCGGCACATCCACCCAGGTGCCATGGCCCAAACTGCTGCCGGCGCGGGAAAATAAAATGCCCAACATCGGGATGCTGCACACGGCGGTGAGCACTGTGGTAACGAGCATTTTCACACGCATCGTACGAAGCATGGGCACGGCGAAGACCAAGACCAGCTCCAAGCCGACCATGAGCCAACCGAAGTAGTGCGCCCATGTGGCCACCACGTTCGCCAGCACCAACCAAATGATCGATGCGGATCGCTGTGACGGATGGCGGTGCGCATCGTTCGCCAAGCGCAACAATTGCCAAATGGCCCAAGTACATGCCAACACGAACAACGAATAGGCCCGCACCTCATGCGCAAAGCCATAACTGTGTTGGCTGAAGCTGTATAACAAGGCCGCCGTTAATCCCGCCGTCCTTCCCCCGAGCCGTTTTCCCAAGAGGAACAAGGGCCACACCGTCAATGCACTGAAGACCGCGGAGGGGATTCGCAACCAACCGGGATCAAGAGGGACCATCTGGCTCCAGCCGTGCATCAGCAGGAAGTAAAGGGGTGGGTTGTTCTCCGTGAGCAACATGCCGAACAGCTCCGACAATGGACGCTGCGCCCAGTACACGGTGAAGGGTTCGTCGCCGGCCAGCTCGTTCACGCCCGTCCAACAGAGCTTGAGCGCCAGGTTCAAGACCAACAGCGCTGCGATCATCCAGCGATGCGTATGGCTGCTCCGTGGATTCAAAGTCGTAAGAGCATAAGTTGATGGACGCCGATACCCTCGATGTCAAACTGCGCTCCTTCGGGCAAGAAGCCCTCCTTGCCATAGAAGGCCTTGGCACTTTCGCGGGCGTTGCACCACACGAGGTCAGCTTTCAGCGTGCGCAGATGGTCGATGCCGAAATGGAGCAATTCCGTACCCGCACCTTGGCCCTGAAATTCCGGATGTGTGGCCATGCCCCGGAGGCGGTACTGCTTCCACCCGCGGAGCAGTTCATTCCGCTCACGGATGAACGTCACCACTGAAATGAGGTGGCCTCCGATGCTCAGGCCGAGATGGAAGCTGTCTTCCGCCTGATCCTGCGACCATGCCATTTCCTCCAGTTGCTGGCCAGGCCGTAGCACGGTGTGCCGCAGGGCGTGGGTCTCAGCGGGCTTGATGAAACGGATCCGCATGGTGAAAGTGCAAGTTAACGCTTGTCGAGTGCCTCAGCGCAACTCTCGCTCCATGAGGGCCGCCGCATCGCTGGCCGTTCGCAGCAGCTTCATTTCATCCGCAGCACAGACCTGGCCGACCATACCGATGCGTTGGGCCCCTTCCTTGGTCACCGCATTGATCCAAGCGATGCCGTCACATCCTCGTTCCGGTGGCTCACTACCGGCTTCCAACCGCAGCACATCACGGCCGGGGACAACCACCTTGTGCAAGGTGAACGGCCATGGGATGTCCCCGATCGCAGAATGCCGCTCGCTCAAGACCAGCTTGCCGTCCGCTATCCGGGCCTCTTTGATGGGCAATAGGAACGCCGCCCAGATCGACCAGCCCAGCGTGATCACAAGTACGGCCCGTGTGGCGAACATGCCTGTGCGGCCCGTTCCCTTACCCAACGCACGGGTGGTCGCGGCCAGTACGAATGCGCACAGGAACGTGATGCCCACGGACAGCACAACGGCCAAGATCAGGCGCTCGGTAAGTCCCGTGGTGGTGCTCACCGCGACCAGCTCGCCCCGGAGCTGCGGATAGCCTTGTTGGAACGGGCGAAGTGCCAATTGGTCGGGTGAGAGTGCAGGACCCAACCTGTCGGTGATGAATGCCACGCCTTTGAGCAGGATCACCACCACCACCCCGGCGATGAGGTAGTGGAACGCGCCGCGCTCATTGTCGTCGAGGTTCAGCCGCATGTGCCGGGCATCACTTGATATAGCGCCAGTCCTCGTTGCCCTTTAAGGACCGCAAGGTGGCCAGGATCAACTTGATCACGTTCTCCACGTCCTGCTTATGCACGCTCTCCACAGTGGTATGCATGTAACGGAGGGGCAGGCTGATGAGCGCACTTGGCACGCCGGCCGCACCGTATGCAAAGGCGTCCGTGTCCGTGCCCGTGGCCCTGCTTACCGCCGCGCGCTGAAAGGGAATCTTGGCCACGGTGGCCGCTGCCAACACCTTCTTCAGCACGTTGTTGTGCACGGCCGGGCCATATGCCAGCACAGGGCCATTGCCGCAAGCCACGTCCCCGCTTTGCACTTTGCTCATCATGGGTGTTTGCGTGTCGTGTGTCACATCGGTCACCAAGGCCAGATTCGGCTTGATGCGTTCCACGATCATTTCCGCCCCGCGAAGCCCCACTTCCTCCTGTACACTGTTGGTGATGTACAGCCCGAAGGGCAGCTTCACTTTCTGTTCCTTGAGCAGGCGCGCCACCTCCGCGATCATGAAGCCGCCCATGCGGTTGTCCAGTGCCCGGCCAACGAAGGTGTTGCCGTTGAGCACCATGAACTCGTCCTCATAAGTGATCACGCAGCCCACATGCACGCCCAGCTTCTCCACTTCCTCCTTGTTCGCGCAGCCGCAGTCCAGAAAAATGTTGTCCAAGGCGGGGGGCGGGTCGTTCTTGGCGGTGCGCACATGGATCGCCGGCCAACCGAACACCGCCTTCACGATGCCCTTGTCCGTATGGATGTTCACACGCTTGCTCGGTGCGATCATGTGGTCGCTGCCACCGTTGCGGCGGACATAGATGAAGCCTTCGTTGGTGATGTAGTGGACGAACCAGCTGATCTCGTCCGCATGGGCCTCGATCACCACTTTGTATTTCGCGTCCGGATTGATCACGCCTACGGCCGTGCCATAATTGTCCGTGAAATGGGTATCCACCCAAGGTTTTAGATAGTCCAGCCAAAGCTGCTGGCCCCCGCTCTCGAACCCCGTGGGGCTTGCATTGTTCAGATAGCGCTCCATGAAGTCCAATGACCTCTTGTCCAAGATGCTCTTGTTCTTTCCCGATGCGGACTTTGCCGGTGTGGCGCCTTTCTTGGCCGGCTTCTTCGCGTTGGTCTTCTTTGCCATGGGTGGGTATTTGTGCCGGAACGGACCGGCGGGGCCAAATGTACCCGGTACCCCGACGCACGAACCTGCACGCGCCGATCACGTATGAACACCCGTCGTGGATCAAACATGACCTGATCATCCATGCTTTGTCGTGCATTTTCCTTGGTTTCCTTTTTCGCTTTGGCGGGGTGCGTCGTTGCCCAATCGACAGGTGGCGATGTGCCTTTTGACAGGGCCCATATTGCCGATGGTACCCTATTGAAAAAGGCGCTGGCCGCCATCAAGAAGGGGGATGCCTTGGCGGACAAAGGCGGGTTGGACCTGCCACAGGCAGTGGCCAGCTACGAGGAAGCCCTTGAGGTGAACCCGGATAATGCCGAATTGAACCTGAAGTTGGGCGTCTGTATGCTCAACGGACCGCAGCCTACATCGGCCTTGGCCAAGATCCAACGAGCGGCTGAATTGGACCCGGCCATGGCGCGGGTGCATTTTTTGTTGGGTTATGCCCTCCAGTTGAACGCCAAGTGGGACGAGGCCATCGCGGAATACACTCGTCACGGGCAGATGATCCGGCTTTCCCCGGACCCCGACCGCACGTATAATATGGTGGACAAGCACATCGCGGAGTGCAGGAACGGCAAGGTCTACATGGCCTCGCCGGTGCGTGCCACCGTGATGAACGTAGGGAATGCGGTCAACACGATCAGTAGTGAGTACGGCGCACTATTGGACCCCGATGGAGAACTCTTTTTCACCGCCAGACGGGAAGGGACCACCGGAGGAAAGATCAACAAGGTCAACAACAACTGGTTCGAGGATATATACGGTTCCCGATGGGAGGCCAATGGTTGGTCCGTCCCGGAACCCGTGCCGGAACCACTGAACGGCCCTCGTAACGATGCGACCGTATCCCTGAGCCCAGATGGAAAACAGATGATCCTGTACCGCGATGAGAAGGACGGAGGCGATCTCTATGTCAGCGAACGGACCGGGAACGGTTGGACTTCACCGGTACCCCTTCCCGCTTCCGTGAACAGCTCGGCCCAAGAAAGCAGCGCCTGGCGTACCGCCGACGGGAAATGGCTCTATTTTGTCAGCAGCCGCGAGGGTGGCTTGGGAGGCAGTGATGTCTATCGCAGTTCTTGGGATGAGGCCGCCGGTGATTGGGGCACGGCAGAGAACCTTGGGCCCGACATCAACACGATGTATGACGAGGAAGGAGTGTTCCTGCCGACGGACGGCAATACGCTCTATTTCGCAAGCCAGGGCCATACCTCGATGGGCGGATATGACCTCTTCAAGAGCGAGTTGAGGAACGGGAAATGGTCCAAGCCTGAAAATCTGGGCTGGCCCATCAACTCGCCGGGCGACGACCAGTTCCTCGTGCTCAGTGCCGATGGGGCCACTGGCTATTTCAACAGCGTTCGCTCTGGCGGAATGGGAGGGGACGACATCTACCGTGTGGAATTCCTGGTTGGTAGGCAGGTGGATGGGACCGCCCTGCTCGTCAGTGCCGGTACAGGGGTGCCGTTGAGCGTAGATGAAAAGAAATTGCGCCTCATCGGTTTCATCAAGGGGTTGAAGATGATGGAACCGATCAATGCCATCGTGGAACTCATGACCTTGGAGGACCCGGTCTTCAGAGCAACGTTCACAACCGACCCGAGGACAGGGGAGTATACCGCCGAGGTTCCTGCTGGAAAAGAATACGCTGTGCACGTCTCCGCCGATGGATACCTGATCCACTCCGAACATGTGGGAAGCGGCAAGAGGCAGGTCCAGATGGATATGGATCTGATGGCTCTGGATCCCGGGAATTCGGAAGTGATGCGGAACATTTTCTTTGAAAGGGACAGCTATAAGCTCAGTGCGGCCTCAACCACGGAGCTGGAGAAATTGGCCGAGTTCCTCAAGAGAAACCCGACACTTCGTATTGAGATCGGCGGTCATACCGACAGTGATGTGGGACCCGTTCCCAACCAGCAATTAAGCGAGGCCCGGGCCTATGTGGTGCTGAACTGGCTCGTCGCCCATGGCATTTCGCCTGACATGCTGGAGGCTAAAGGATATGGGGACAGCCAGCCGTTGAAGCCGGACCCGGTCGACGGTGAGAAGGCATTGAACCGAAGGACGGTGATCCGGGTGCTTTAAGCAGCCTTTTCGGCCGTTATTTTGTGCGGCGTGCATAAAGAAGCGCACAGCAGAATCGTGTTCACCCCGCCTACAGACCTTCTTGCCACGCGTACAGCGGATGGCTCCTTTACCCTGGCCAGTGCCTCATTGAGTGAGCACTACCATTCCCTGTACGGTGCGCTGGCAGAAAGTCGCCACGTATACTTGGAGAGCGGCCTGTTACATCTGGGCAAGCAGAAGGTGGATGTTCTGGAGGTTGGCTTAGGCACGGGCTTGAACGCCTTACTGACCTGGTCGGAAGCCATCAACAAGAGGTTGGAGGTGAACTATTTGGCCCTTGAACCGTTTCCATTGTCCCCCGGATCCATCGCTGCCGTAGGCCATGTAACGGCGACCGGGCTTTCCAGTATGGGAACCGGGTATAATGCCATGATGAACGCAAGAACAGGGGAGCGGATCGAACCGTCCAAAGGCTTCCGCTTCCAGTGCGTTCAGCAGGGGGTGCAACAATTGGAAGCCGTTCAAGCTTTTGATCTGGTGTATTTCGATGCTTTTGCACCCGCAGTACAACCGGACATGTGGACGGTGGGCGTTTTCCACCGGATATACGAAGCTATGCGTCCGGGCGCGATGCTGGTGACCTATTGTGCCAAGGGGGATGTGCGCCGGGCGATGTTGGAGGCAGGTCTGCTCGCCCAGCGGATACCGGGTCCGCCGGGGAAGTACAAGATGATCAGGGCCACTCGTCCGGCATGAGCATATCGCGCTTCAATATCCGGGTTTATGGCCTGTTGATCCATGCTGGCCGATTGCTCGTGTCCGACGAAGTGATCCAAGGTGTTCACGTGACCAAATTCCCGGGAGGCGGCTTGGAGCCGGGGGAGGGGACACTCGACTGCCTGCGACGGGAGATCCAAGAGGAGATGGGGATGGAAGCATCGGGTCTAAATCACTTCTATACCACGGACTTTTTCCAGCCCAGCGCCTATCGACCGGAGGACCAGATCGTGAGCATCTACTATACGTTCCAAGTGGAAGACCCCGGATCATTGGGGAACGGAGAGCGGGCAATGGGGGCCGGGGCGGACGAGGCGCAACAGTTCCGCTGGATACCGTTGGACATGGCGCGGATCGAGCATGTGGACCTGCCGATCGACAGGGTGGTGATGAAGCTGCTCATTAATGGGGAAAACCGTTTGAAGGCCTCATGAGAAATGTGGGATTTGTTATGATGGCCAACATTGGACAGCAGGGCGGGAGCACCGTATTCTTGCCTTGTGTAGCAATAAGGTGGCTAGCACCGGCCCCGGTAGGGAAGTTCCATTCGCCTGTACCAAAGTGATGATGGGGCAAAGTGTGTTTTTGATGCAACGATGATGAGCAGGACCAACGCATCCCTCCACCCTGGTTTCGTCGTGTTCACCATCGGGGATTCGCGCAAACCGAGCACCTGGTCGAACGTCCCGTACTTCTTCACCCGGACATTGGAGGAGCAGGGATTCCCGGTGAAACACGTGAATATAGCCCCGTCACGTTTCGTACAATTGTTGTTCGACCTGCCGTGGAAGGCGTTCTGCAAACTTGTCGGTAGGCAGACGCGCTTCACGTTTTTGCGGAGCCGGTTCAATCGGAGGGTCACGAACGCCAAGATCGGAAGGGCGCTGAAACGATTTCCGGAAGGCCATTGCCTGTTCATGACCTTCTCTTTCGGCCCCCCTCCTGACCGGCCCTACACCCTGTTCTGCGATCAGACCTTCGCGCAGCACATCACCTACTTTGATGAGCGGAAGCCGGACGGGCTGGAGGCTCCCACCATCGTCGAGGAGCGAAAGAACCTGAAGAACGCGTCTTTGATCATCGCTTTATTCCCGGACCTGGCGGGGAACCTGAGAGAGCAACATGGGAACAAGGTGAAATACTATGGCAATGTGGTCAACATCGACCGCGTGGAAGTGGACGGGGACGAGCTGCTGGCACGCAAGCGGAATGTGAACGAGATCGTTTTCATCGGTAATCGCAGGTATAAGGAGGGCTTGGAGCGGCTTGCGGAAGCGGTGGCGATCATGAATAAGGACCAACTGCCGGAAGTCACGGTGAACGTGATCGGGATGGACCGTGGAGACCTGCCTTCCGCACCACCCAATATGAAATTCCATGGTTATCTGGACAAGGGCGATCACCGCCAGAAGCAGGTCTATCTGGACATCCTGGAACGTTCGCGACTGTTCGTGAACCCGAACCCGAAGTGGGCCGCATTCTCCGCTTCCTGTGAAGCGCTATTCCTCTTTACACCGGTGGTGATCTTCCCATATCGCGAATTCGAACACACGTTCGGTGACACGAACAGGGTGGGCCTTGCACTTAACTCCGTGCGACCGGCGGACATTGCCGATGCGATCTCATCCCTCCTTCAAGACGATGAAGCGTGGAGCCGGAAGGCGAGGGCCGCGCATGAGGCCACGAAGCTGATGACCTGGACCAACTACGTCAACAGTTATCTGGCCGACCTGGGCATTGGTACGCCTGCTGGACAATGACGATCCCGCAGGCCTGGCGCTCAACCCAGCCGCTTGGTCACCTGTGCCTCCACTTGTGCCATCAGTTCATCCGGCTCCATGGTGCGCCACGGCATTTCATCCAGCTTGCCCCCGAATATGAGGTACTGGTCCAGGTCCGCGGCCTGTAGGTCCTCCCGCACGTGCGGCAAAAAGTTCACCAAGACGATCCAGCCGTCCGCGTCAGTGGCCTCCTCGAACCATTCGGCATAGTAGTCCTCCTCGCCGAGGTGGAAATTCAGTACGCTATCCCCGATCAGGATGAACTTGCTGATGCCCTCGGCCAACATCGGTTCGATCACGTCTCTTTTCAGGTACATGATGTCGTTGTGCAACAGGTCGTTCCACTCGCCGATGAATTCGATGATGACAAAGCCCTCATCGTAGTCCGCAAAGAGGACCTTCAAATACAGCGTGCTGCTTCCGAACGGGTCCCATTGCGGATGGATGGCGTGGTCGTAGATCGCATGGCTGAACTCGAATTCGCTGTGCTCCGTGCCGTGAAAGGGGGAACGAGGGTCCTCCTCCGCAGTGTACAAGTGGCGCCAATTGAAAAATGGTTCGATCGCGTGCATGCGTTACAAAGGTCTTGGCCCAGCGTGTTCCGGCAATGGAGTGCGGCAGGAAGAATGAACGATGGGGCCTGATAGGTGATCGTGATCAGTATGGTCCAGGCCTGGTTATGCCCCGGGCCGGATAAGAGAACTGGATCATATCGATCCTCGTCGCATTCCGCTGCGATTCTCCACTTCTGTGGAAAGATCCAGTCTCACTATCTTCCATTTTCCACGGCTTTTCTCACACTGCCGTGTGTTTTCAACAGGGCGTTCGCAGTATCATAATCCACGCCTAAGTCGTCCATCACCATGCGGGTGCCGCGGTCCACGAGCTTGTTGTTGCTCAGTTGCATGTCCACCATTCGGTTCCCCTTCACGCGCCCCAACTTGATCATCACGGTGGTGCTGATCATGTTGAGAATAAGCTTTTGCGCCGTGCCGCTTTTCATGCGGGTGCTGCCGGTGACGAATTCCGGGCCGACCACCGCGACGAGGGGATGGTCGCATACTTGTGTGACCGGGCTGTCCGGATTGCAGGTGATGCAGCCCGTGAGGACGCCCGCGGCCCGCGCGCTCTTCAATGCGCCTACAACGTAGGGCGTGCCGCCGCTGGCCGCGATGCCGATCACCGTGTCCTCCGTGCCGACCTCATGTTCCTGCAGGTCTTTCCAACCCTGTTCCGTGTCGTCCTCCGCGAATTCCACGGCCTTGCGGATGGCACTGTCCCCGCCAGCGATGAGGCCCACCACCATGCCGTGCGGTACGCCGAAGGTGGGCGGGCATTCGCTGGCGTCCACGATGCCGAGCCTGCCACTGGTGCCCGCACCGATGTAGAAGAGCCGTCCACCGAGCACCATGTGTTCCGCTATCGCGTCGATCAATGGCTCCATCGTTGGGATGCACTTCGCCACGGCAACCGCCACGGTGCGGTCCTCCGCATTGATGCTCCGCAGCAGGTCCGTGGTGGACATCTGTTCCAAGTGTTCGTAGCGGGAAGGAGATTCCGTGATGCGTGCCATGCGGACAGATTATACGCCGCGAAGTTGCGAAGCGATGCCCAGCCTTTCGGGGCCTTCCTCTATTTTTGGCGTTGGACGCCACCATGCTCATCGAAAGCCATCGGTCCGCAACCGTCCGAAACGGCCATGCCTGAAGGATCAAAGCGGCACCGCAGAAGGGAACACCAGCCAGGGTGGAAGGGCTTCCGCACGGACCTGCGTTCTTCATGGGGCCATCTCTTCCGCCGGTCCAGTACGGACCATAAACGCTTCGTGTTCCTCGTGCTGGCGATCGGTGTCATTCTCCGCATCCTCCGGCTGGACGGCCCGGTGACCTATGACGAGGCACTCACCTATGTGAACTATTCCAGCCGGTCGTTCGGCTTTCTGTTCAGTGATTATATGTACACCGGCAATCACATCCTGCACTCCGCCTTTGTGCGGATCTCCACCCTGATCTTCGGGGTCCATCTATGGTCGCTACGGCTTCCCGCCCTGATCGCTGGGATACTTGTAATGCCCCTGTTCTATGCATTCGTCCGGGCATTGTTCAATCGCCATATCGCGGTGATCGCGCTTTGCTTGTTGGCGGTCAGCGGGCCCTTGGTGGAATATTCAGCCTTGGCAAGAGGGTACGGTCTCACTTGGTTCTTCATGGTATGCTCGCTTCTGGCTGCGAGGCATTTCGTAAAGCACGAGAATTCCGTGAGCGTGGTCATGTTGGGCCTCTTTTGCGCGCTGGGCATGTGGGCGGCACCTGTCATGATCTATCCCGCATTGATGGTATTCATTTGGGCATTCTTCATGCTGGTGACCAATTATCAGAGTACCGTGCGGCGCCGTATCGCCAAGCTTGCCGGGTCGTTCCTTCTGTTCATCCTGCTGAGTCTCCTGTTCTATTCCCCGGTCATCATCAAACACAGCCTGGACCAGCTTATCCATCACCCTTCGCTCGACGACAACACCTGGGCGGCGTTTGTCAATACCCAGCAGGACCGGGCTTTCGACCTCTGGGCCTATTTCACCGGTACTGCGTCCACGGTCCTTGCTTTCTTAGGGGCGGTGGGTATCATCTATTCCGCCTACGCCAGCGTAAAATACCGCCTGCTGTTGTTCGCGATGATCATCGGGTCGGTGCCGTTGGTCATTATACAACACATGGTGGCCCCGCCGGCGGTCTGGTCGTTCTGTCTGTTCGTACTTCATCTGGGCACGGCCATCGGTGCGTTCTACCTCATGAAGCTCGTTCAGGACAAGTTGGCACCCCGATTCAACAAACCGCAACGCACATTGGTGGCTGGTCTGTTCATGCTCACCGTGTTCGGCTGGTTCGGGGTGCGTGGACAAGGTGATCCCGTGGAGCGGTTCCCGGAGGCGGGCGAGGCTGCGGAATGGATCAAAAAGGACACCAAGCCCGGGGACCGGGTATATGTGGCGCTCCCTTGGGATGCACCGGTGGAGTTCCACTTGGCGTGTGACCGTGGAGACCCTCAGGTATTTAAAGGCAAGCCTGTCGGCGTCGGAACGACCTATGTCCTGGTAGCTCCCGGGGCCGGGCAGACGCCGCTGGGTGTGATGAACGACGACGATCAGGGAAACACAGCCCATCCGGAACTGCGGATAGTGAAGAACTGGAAGCGGTTGGAACTCTATTCGGACCGTCCATAAGAGCGGCCTCTGCGAAGGTCGCCTGTGAAGGAAGTTCCCGATCTGTCGTTCATACGAAAAGATCCCGGACCTTTGCGGCCCTAAAATGACGGTGGCGGGCAAAACCGCTCCGCATCCAATACTCAGCGAACATGGCAGAAGAAGGACGTCAGATCATCTACAACATGGTGCAGGTCGGCAAGACGCTGCCCTCCGGAAAGACCATCCTCAAGGACATCCACCTCGGCTTTTACTACGGTGCCAAGATCGGCATCCTCGGCCTCAACGGATCCGGTAAGTCCACATTGATGCGGATCATCGCAGGCAAGGAGAAGGACTTTCAGGGCGACGTGCATGTGACACCCGGATACAGCATCGGTCACTTGGAGCAAGAGCCATTGCTGGATGAAAGCAAGACGGTGATCGACATCGTGCGCGAAGGTGTGCAGCCGATCATGGACCTGCTGAAGGAATATGAGGATGTGAACAACAAGTTCGCTGACCCTGAAGTGCTGGAGGATCCGGACAAGATGGAGAAACTCATCAACCGGCAAGGCGTGCTCCAGGATCAGATCGAGGCGCAGGGCGCATGGGAGATCGACCAGAAGTTGGACATCGCCATGGACGCGCTACGTTGTCCCGAGCCGGACGCCAAGATCAGCGTGCTCTCCGGTGGTGAACGGCGCCGCGTAGCGTTGTGCCGCCTACTGCTGCAAGCTCCGGACATCTTGCTGTTGGACGAACCCACCAACCACTTGGACGCCGAAAGCGTGGCTTGGCTGGAACACCACCTCTCCGAGTACAAAGGCACCGTGATCGCCATCACCCACGATCGTTATTTCCTTGATAACGTGGCGGGCTGGATCCTCGAACTGGACCGCGGCGAAGGCATTCCCTACAAGGGCA
The DNA here is from genome assembly GCA_016700415.1 of Flavobacteriales bacterium. Lineage (NCBI taxonomy): Bacteria > Pseudomonadati > Bacteroidota > Flavobacteriia > Flavobacteriales > Flavobacteriales bacterium. The sequence continues at coordinate 1,370,582 of CP065018.1, read as the reverse complement.
ACTACACCAACTGGCTGGAGCAGAAGACTGCCCGCCTCACCCTGGAGGAAAAGAGCGAGAGCAAGCGCAACCGCATCCTGAAGCAGGAATTGGAATGGGTGCGCAGCAATGCCAAGGCGCGCCGCACCAAGAGCAAAGCCCGCTTGGAGAACTACGAAAAGATGCAGAGCGAGACCGTGAAGGAGAAGGAATCCAAGCTGGAGATCTTCATCCCCAACGGCCAACGCCTCGGCGACAAGGTGATCGAGTTCAATAAAGTCTCGAAGTCCTTTGGCGACCGTGTGCTTTTCGAGGACGTCAGCTTCACCCTGCCGCCTGCTGGCATTGTGGGCATCATCGGGCCCAACGGCGCGGGTAAGACCACGATGTTCCGCATGGTGATGGGTGAGGAGAAGGCCGATGCAGGCACTGTGACCCTCGGCGATACCGTGCAGCTTGCTTACGTGGACCAGAGCCACAAGGACCTTTCACCGGAGAAGACCGTGTGGGAGGTGCTGAGCAACAGTCAGGAGATGATGACCATCGGTGGCACCCTGGTGAACAGCCGCGCCTACCTGGCCCGCTTCAACTTCACCGGGCAGGACCAGAACAAGAAGGTCGGCGTGCTCTCCGGCGGCGAACGCAACCGCCTGCACCTGGCCATGACGCTGAAGAACGGCAGCAACGTGCTCCTTCTTGACGAACCGACCAACGATCTCGACGTGAACACGCTCCGGGCGCTGGAGGAAGGCATCCAGGACTACAGCGGCTGCGCGGTGATCATCAGCCACGACCGCTGGTTCCTAGATCGTGTTTGCACGCATATCCTCGCCTTTGAGGGTGATAGCAACGTGTACTGGTTCGAAGGCGGCTTCAGCGACTACGAGGAGAACTACAAGAAGCGGGTAGGGGACGTGGTGCCTAAGCGCTTGAAGTACCGGAAGCTGGTACGGGGGTGAGGGAGGTGATGTCGCGGTATCGCAGTGGAGTTCGCGGCATGGAACTGCGCCTAAAACGCAACTTTCAGAAACATTGATTCCATGAGTTTTCTAAAGTTCAACTTTAAAAAACTCATGGAATTCAATCTTAAAACCTGTTCTTGGGACTCATTTTTTTGAAGCGTAATGCTGTAGCGCTTCAAGCACCGGAAGTTGGTGCGTGGTGAGGCAGCCGCGAGGTCTGAAACCTTGATCTGCGGCAATCAGTTCTTTGGGTTAGTCTTCAACGCTAGGTAGGCCCGCGCATCCGCCCAGTTCCACTCCTTCCAAGAGTGATCAGGATAGCTGCCCACGAATTCCCGCACCCGTTGGTCGATGAGCGCCCGGTATTCCTCCGGTGTCATGTACAAGTTCCGCGAATAGCGTTCGGCACCTCCGATCAGTTCCGTGTTGTGTGCTGCGACCTTCTCCAATTCCTCCGGAGAACGGACCAAGTACGGCAATGCCTTGTCGGAAAGGCCGGCCATAAAATCGAGGTGTACGAAGGCCTGCTCGCGGTGGTCCATGTTGTAACGGGCGATGATGCCGTCCCAGTTGAACAGCGCCATCACCAAGGCCACGCCGTACACGGCCACGCCATTCGTGCGCAACAGGTAATGAGCCGTTCGGCCGCGGTGTACCTTGATCATCACCAGCACTAAGCCGATGCACAAGGCCAGCAAGAAGAAGGCGACACCGATGCGCTTGTAGGCCAAGGCGTAATAGTGGATGTACCAGTAGTTGCGCATGCCCACTGACAGCGCGAGCACCACGTTCTGCCCCAGCCATGCGTAGCTCAGCAGCTTCACCACGCGGTTGGGCCGATGGAAGTTCAGGTCGCCACGGAAGTAGTACAGCACGATGCCCGCACCGAATACGATCGACAAGAGAAGCAGGTAGGTGCCTTCGTGCACGAACTGCTTCAGGTATTGCCCATCGAACTCAAAGCCGGTCCAGACATATTTGATGTCGAGCACATTGGCGATCAGCAGCAGCACGTTCAGCCCGGCGAGGAGCATTGTGGCGGTCAGCCGTTCACTGCGCACTTTAGGGTCGGCGGCACCTTCCCCGGTTGACAGCAGTTGGTCCTTGCCACTTGCCGCCCAGCGCAGGAGTCCTTCGTTCCGTGTGGTCAACAGCACGAAACCGCTGATCACCAGACCGATGATGAAGCTGCCAAGAAGGGCGAAGTCGATATGGTCCAGGACCGCATAGGCCTTGACCATGAACTGGTCGAAGTGCGGGTTAGAGGCGCGGTACATGGCGATGAACAGCAGCAGCACCAAGGGGACCAATGTAACGGACAGGACACTACGCGGAGTGATCCGCGGCCCTTGTGCTGGGCGCAGCGGGAAAGGGATGGTGTGGAGGAACGCCGACGGCACGGCGATAAGGTGCGCGACCGCCAGCACTGCGGACCGGTGCAAGGCGTTCAACTCGGGGGCCAGAAGTGCGCCGATGGCCAAGACTGCGGAGATCACATTCAGCACCACGGCCAACAAGGACCCGTGGACCAACACCATCGCAGCGGTGATCAACACGCCGCCTAACGCCAACCGGGCCAATGGTGGATATCGTGCCGGGCGTGTGGCCCAAAGTGCCGTGGCGATGATCAGTTCGAAGAGGAGCAGGTTGATCCCTGTGCCGGTCCCGTGAAAAAGGAATACGTAGAGCCCGGCCAGCAGTAGGCACAAGAGGAACAACGTGGTGGAATGCCGCATGCATGGAGGTTTCCGGATCAACGCGGTTTTCTGCGAGATCCGTATCCGACGGGAAAAGCATCTTTCATATTGAAGTTCAGGAGACCGGAGGGGATGATCCCGCGAAGCATTTCAATTGAGCGAGGACATGTTTTCCGGATCTGAATGAGCCTCTCCGGTCCCCTCGCCCTACCTTCGCGGCCTAAACCAAGAACCATGGCACAGAAACCACGGGCACAAGCCATCCGAAAGCGCAAGGCAACCCTCAAGCTCGCGCGGCTGAAGGAAGGGGCCTCCGAGACCAAAACGACCAAGCCGGCAAGCAAAACAGCCACCGCAAAGAAATAGAGGGCCGCATAGGCCATAAATGACGGAGGCGGGAAGTGAACTTCCCGCCTCCGTATTCGTTTCCGGGCTTGCGATGGCCTACTTCAGTAAGGTCACATGCCCCATCAGCTCACGCTTGGCCTCTGTGCGGGCGACCTCGAAACGGATCCGGTAGACGTAAACTCCGGACGCCAGCACCTTGCCGCCATTCTTGTAACTGCCCAGCCATGCTTCGTAGGGATCTTCGGTGCTGAATACCAGTTGCCCCCAACGATCGTAGATCAACATCTCGAAATCCGTGATCGCAGGTCCGTTGGAACTCATGAGGAAGCCATCATTGCTCCCGTCCCCGTTGGGGGTGAAGGCATTGGGAATATAGGGTTCCAACACGTCCTCGATCGTCACATCGTAGCAGATCGTGTCGGGGCATTCATTGTAGTTGAAGGCGGTGAGGCACACGGGATAAATGCCGGGCACTTTGTTCGTGAACAGGAAGGAGGTGTCCGGAAGGGTACTGTAGGCGAACCCGGCAATGTCCCAGTGGTAACTCTCGGAACCGGTACTGGTGTTATGAAAATAGATCGTGGGCGCTTCCACGGTCGCAGGGATCGGCCCCCAGATGAAATTGGCCGTAACCGGGGGCGGGCCTGTAACAACAGTGGGCCGCGCACCTACACAACCCGCAACGTTTCGGATCACGGCGTGATACAGCCCTTCGCAGGTGTTCGTCAGCAGGGATGAACCGCTCCATGTGTTGCCGTCATCGAAACTGTATGCCACGGCTTCCGGATCGTAGACCTCCACTTGGCCATCGCAATCACCGGAGCAGGTCACCGGCCGGCTGACCAGTGAATCGATCTCCAGCAACACCGGTTGAAGGATCACGAGGCTGTCAATGGCGGTGCAGCCATTGTCATCGGTCACCAGCAGGTCGTAGGTGCCGAAGCACAGTCCACTGACGCTGTCCGGGGAAGCACCCACGTTGCCGGCGGACCAGGCGTAGGTGAAGTCGTCCACGGTGTTGCCGCCGGTCACGTTGACCCGTGCGTTGCCGTCACAGTAGGAATAGCATGTGGCATCGGTGGTGCTGAAGGTCAGGTCGATGGCATCCGTGAATGTCATGTCAACACTGTCAATGGTGTTGCAGTACGCGCCATCGTCCTCGATCCAGTAGAAGCGATGGGTGCCACCTTGGCCGGGTGGCATGGTCACGGTGGTCTGAGGGTCCGAGGCATCGGCGAACAAGGCGCCTGCGGGGCCGCTCCACACGCCAACACCGGTATTCCCGGGCGTAGCATCGAGACTGATGGTCAAGTCGCAGGAATAGGTCGGCAACCCGGCGTCAGGCACCCCGCAACAGGTGGGGTCCGTGTCAGGGATCACCGTGATGTCCAACTGGGCGGTAGCGATACAGAGGGCCGGGCTGATCACCGTGTAGGTGTAGGAGTATATGCCGGGGGTGGCGGTCGCAGGCGTGAAGTTGTCGGCTTGCACAGTACCGGCCACGTCCGTCCATGTACCGCCGATCTGCGGGGTTCCGCCAAGAGAGTCGGTCATGACGAAGATCGGCGAGGAGGGACAAATGGTGATGGCGGCATCCTCACCGGGATCCAGGGAAGGTGGCGGGGTTACCAGCACACTGTCCATTACCGCACATTCGGGAGATCCCGCAGGGTAAGCCGTAAGGAAGAACCAAGTGGGCGACGTGACAAAGACGTCGGTCACGGGGTCCGAAGGGTCGGTGAGGCCCGCGGCGGGGACCCAGACATAGGTGATGTTCGGAACAGCGTTGGCAGTGATGCCACCGGCCATGGGCTCGGGAACGTTGCACAGTTCGATGGGCGGCCCCGCGTCCACCACCATCTGCGGGTCAATGATGACGTTGATGGTGGTGTCGTACGAACAACCGAAGTTGTCCGTGACCGTAAAGGTGTAATCGTACGAACCCGGAACGACCAGCGTGGCTTGGCCGATGAGCGGGTCATTCGGGTCCTCTACGAATGAGGGGCCGGTCCAACCTGCGGAATCAATGGTGATGCCGAGCACCGGTGTGAACTGCGTGGCATCCGGGATTATAGCCGGATCGAAGTTGATGGACCAATCGCATATAAAGCCGTTGTCGATCGCGTAGAGGTCCGTACTTGTGAAGGTCCACGTCCCGTTGAGCGGACAGCCGATGAGGTTGGTGAAGGGTTGCACGGGGGTGTATGTACCGGGTACTAGCGCAGTGCCTTGGCTGGAGGGCATCACGTTGGGCGTGGGACCGAAGTTGGCGCAATCGGCCCAAGTGCCCAAGGTGGCCGTTGGGCTCCAGCAGTAGTTCCAGCAAACACCGGGCACCGGAGGATTTGGAGGTTCGTCAGTATCATTGGCATCGCCGATGAACGTGCCCCCACCCCCTTGCTGGTGCATCACCATGGTCTGCCCGTTTGGGCAGGTGACCTGGAGCACCAGATCACCCATGTAGGAATGCTCCATATTGACGCAAACGGAAAGAATATCATTGGTGCTGGTCACCGATTGGCCCGGATCGAACTGGGTGAACACCAGGTCACTCGTGAAAGGGATGCCAAGATCGTCCGGAAGATAGACACCACTGCCGAAGTGCGCCTCCGGAATGCCCGTCCACGTAGTGGGCTGTACGACCGCGGTGAAGTCTACAACTGCCCCTAAGCAAGTCTCCAAACTTTCAATGGTGCCGACGAAAGACGGCGTGGTGCTTACCAAGACCTGCAGGTCCACCACATTTGAGTTCACGCAACCGTTGTCGTCCAATAGGTTCAACTGAACAATATATTCTCCGGGAGCGGAATAAGAATGCGTGGCGGTCGGCGAACTGCCTGTGCTGCCGTCATCAAAGATCCAAGTGTAGTCCGTGATGTTGAAGGTCGGGGCGGCATAGGAACCACTGCCGTCAAAGGAGATATCCTCACCCACGCAGACCAGTGCAGTTGGCCCAGGTTCGGACATCGTGGCCACTGCCGTTGGGCGCTCGCACGGCGTGTAGCACGTGATGCCGGCCGCGAAGTTGCCCGTGCCTGCGCCGTTCGAGATGAACTGCACGGTGATGCAGCCCGTCGCGTTCATGTTCGTGGTCGAGGTGATCAATCCTTGCAATTGGCTGCCGGTGTACTGGCCGAGTGGGGTGGCGGAAGTGTTATCACCGTCCCAAAGGAGAATCCGGTCCAAGGGATTGGGGCCTTGGGTGCTCAAGGCGAAGAAGACCCAGTTCAGGGAGATGGCGTCACCCGGAATATCCGGACAAATGGTGACGGTGAAATTTTCGTTATTGCCATAGTCACCAGTGGGTCCTCCTGTATCCTCTAGTACTCCGGAACATGTGGAAATGTCGCCACCTGAAATGCTGTACTGCTGGCCCTGGGCCAAGGCAGTGGATCCGCTAAGTGCGAACACGAGGATCGACAAAACCGGTAGGGGCCAGGTAAAGAGTTTCTTCATAAGTGCGGGCGCCGGGTTGGAAACTGATCAGCAAGATAACACCATGTGCGTTTGGGGGACGCTGTTATTGGCATAGACGAAGATCAACGCTCGGAGGTGGCCTGTGCCTCTAAGTGTTGCTCCAGTGCGCGCTACAGGGGCTGGTATTATGATCGCACGGCCCCGGTCACCTTGCGGTGGGCAAAATTGCCGAAGATGTGGCGCTTCGCAAAGCGGGTGTTGCCGTCGGTGTTCACGAACTTGTTGTAGGTCTTCGGTGGAAGGCCGTAGAATTCATAGGTGCTGCCATCCCCGAAGGTGATGTGCAGTGTGAGTGATTTGTAGTGCCAATCGGCGATGTTGGTGGCCACGGTCTTCCCGAAGCCCTCCGCATCCTTTTCGTGCGTTTCCGGATGGATGCTCTCCAGAAATTTGTACGCATCGATGAGGTGCTTGCTGAACTCCTCCGCCTCATGGCGCTTCTCATCGTCGTTCGGAAAGCGGTCCGGGTGGTGGGTCTTCATCAGGCCCTTGTACAGCGTGTTCAGCTCCTTCAGCCCGGTGGCGCTGGTGGCACCGATGAGCTTGCGACTGTCGTTGATCTTCTTCATGTGCCGGCCTCAAAAAAGCGCGCGAAGGTAGGCGGAGATGGAACGCTGATAACGCTGAAAGAGCGGATCGCCGCTGATGAGGAGGAAGAACCGCAGATCGCACCGACCGTACGTGGGCGCACATAATGCCTTAGCCGCGTCAAGCGGCGCAGGTGCTTCGCATGGCACAACAGGTGAGCTAATCACCCGGACAACTGACATCTAGCAAGTGACAACTGTGCGCATCACTGCCCCATGCCGGGGATCTCCATCATCTTGTAGCCGTCCAGCGAAAAGATGTGCTCATCCACCGGCCCTAGCTGAAGGTCCTTGGTGTACATCGTGCTCTTCTCCTTTCCGTCAATGCTTTCCGAGGTCATTTCCATCGGGAAGCCATTCAGGCCGTCCCATGACTTGAACCGGTCCGGCTGGCCGGGCTGCCGCATGCTGCGCAACAGGTCCGCGAAGGGTGTCGGGATGTCCTGGGCCACCCAGGCCGTCCACGTCCCTTCTTCATTGCGTGCAATGACCTTCTTGCAAAGATGCCCGTCGATCGTCTTGGTCTCTTTGGTCACGGTGAAGCTCATGTCCTTTTCCTTGCCCTTCTCGTCACCGGTGTAAATGACCTTTTTCTTATGGGTTTTCATGGCCGTCTTGTTTCCGTTCGAGGTGGCCATCATGATGTAGCTCCACTTGCCTTTCAGGTCATTCAGCATCTTTATATCAGTCCCTTGCGTCTTGGCCGAATTAAAGCTGAACAAGGTCTTGTCGGAGCTGCTCCATAGGCTCATGTCCATAGGGCTTTCCTTGTCCTCTTCCCCGTTCTTGAATGTGTGTATCTCCATGCGGAAGCTGCCGATGAAGGTGTTGGGTTCGAAGGGGTCGTTGTCGTCCACGATCTTCATGTCACCCATCGCCGAGCCGATGGACGCACCGTTCTGCCTCAGGCTTTCCAAGGCTTTTTGATCGGCATCCGATTGGGCTGTCGCAGGGATGGCCAAGAGGGCGGCACAAAGGGGGATCAGGAGGCGCATGTTATGTGTCGTATTTTAGAAGGGCTAAGTTAGTCAAACGGCCGGGTTGCTCACGGAGCGGTGATCAGGTCCACGCGGTCGGCCCGAAGCTTTTCGATCGATCGTTGCCCGTCCACTGCTGATTCAGTGTCCTGCAGTACCGCGCGCTTCAGCGGGCTGTGTGAACAAGGTGCGCCCGAACCAAAACGCGAACAAGGCATAGACGACGCAGAGAAACCAGATGGCAGGCCCGCGCTCAGGTCCGATGGCCACCTTCAGCAAGGCCAAGGTTCCCATGGTGAAATGCAGGAAGTTGCCTATTACGATAGCCCTGCCGTAGATCCCGCCCAGCACTGAGCCCTTTGCCGTCCAGTTCATGAACGCAAAACCAAGGTAGAGTGCGCCGGTCAATTGCAAAAGCACCGGCACGGCACCAGCAACAGGTTGCTGAAAGAAGGCCAATGATTCTTCCGGGGCGAAGGAAAGCACAAGGCCGATCGCGGCCATCACGGCGGCGCTGGCGATCATCAGAATGCGGCTGTTCATCGGGGCAAAGATGCGATAGGATGAAGAGATGATGGAGGTAATGGAAGTGATGAAGGGGTTGGAGGGGATGGAGATGCATCCCGAGAGTATTCTGAAAAGTGTGTCAAGGATAGTTTGACAAACCATTCAGAAACTTGCCCCATGAAAAAGAGAAAAGTTGAAAAAGAGAAGGCGTTCGACTACGCCAAGTTCGAGCAAGAAGCCATCCAAGGATTGACAGAAGGCAAGGGCCTGATCGGAGAACACGGTGTGCTCACGGGCATGATCGGCCGCCTGCTTTCCGCCGCCTTCGAAGGGGAGATGGACGCGCATTTGGACCAGGAGAAGAAGCGGAGCAATAGGCGCAACGGCTACACCGACAAGACCGTGAGAACGGCACTGGGTCCCGTTTCGGTCAGGCCTCCGCGAGACCGCACAGGCCGTTTTGAGCCGACGATCATCAAGAAGTGGGACCGGTCGCTGGCCCCGAACTGGAGAACCAGATCCTGCATCTGTACGGCAAGGGCACCAGCTACGAGGACATTGGGGACCATCTAAAGAAGATGTACGGGGTGAGCTACTCCCCATCGTTCATCAGCTCGATCACCGACCGGGTGTTCGAGGAGATCGAGACATGGCGCAACCGCCCGCTGGAAGAGGTGTACGTGGTCATTTATCTCGATGCGGTCCACTACAAGGTCCGGGAGAATAGAAAGGTGTTGACCAAAGCCGTTTACTCGGTATACGGGGTGAGGATGGACGGGGAACGTGATGTTCTCGGCTTGTTCATCGGCGATGCGGAAGGAGCACGCCATTGGGCGCGCGTTCTGGAGAACATCAAGGACCGCGGGGTAAAGGACGTGCTGTTCTTCAGCGTGGACGGCCTGAACGGCTTCAGCGAGGCGATCCAAGGCGTATTCACGCGAGCGGTCGTACAGCGCTGCATCGTCCATATGGTGCGCACCAGCTTGAAGTTCGTCTCTTGGAAGGACTACAAGACAGTTTGCCAAGGACTGCGTTCGATCTACCAGCAGGATAGTCCCGAAGCGGCCTGGGAAAAGCTCCAGGAGTTCAAGCGGGAATGGGTAGGGAGATATCCGGAGATCGCGGCCAAGTGGGAGAAAGACTGGTGCGAGCTAAGCCCGTTCTTTGATCATCCCGATGCCATACGCAGGGTGATCTACACCACGAACCCGGTGGAGGCCCTGCACCGCATTCTTCGCAAGGCCACCAAGACCAAGGGTGCGTTCATCAGCGAAAGTGCCTTGGAGAAGCAATTATATTTGACACTTAAGCACAACGAGAAAAGCTGGAAGAGAAAGGTCCGCAGCTGGCCGCAGATCCTTCAGTCGTTGAGCAACATGTACCCCGAAAGATTGGCCCATGTGCTGGTCTGAGGATCCGGCACGGAGACATTCTCCTTTGGCTTGGGGCCAGGAGAATGTCACCGTGCCTCAGTGCAGATTGACACACATTTCGGAATACTCCCATGCATCCCTTACCTCTCTTGCCTCCATTGCCTCAATAACTTCTCTCAGATCACCCCGTCCTTGATCACCAGCCTCCTGTCAGCCATCTCTGCCAGCTCCTCGTAAGATGTTACCATAAGGATGGGTGCGGTTCATCAGCTATTGAACGATAATTCGCTCAGTGACCGTCCCGCTTTTCCCAGCTAGCGATACGAAATATGGTCCAGGTTCCTGGGCGGCCCACTCCATCGTAGCTGGTGAAAGTTCCCCCGATCAAGATCTTCCCATCAGCTTGGAGCGCGCTAGAAAGGACACCGTTGTTCGATCCCGTTCCTATGGTGAAGTCCATGTCGAGACTACCATCCGTGTTCAGGCGTGCAAGGCGATTGATAAGGGTGCCATTGTAATCCCAGAAGGCTCCCCCAATCAGTATCTTGCCGTCAGCTTGTATAGTGGTGGAATAGACCACGTTGTTCGCTCCTGTTCCCGGATCGAAACCAAGATCCAAGCTACCGTCAGTGTGCAAGCGAGCTATGCAGTTACGCGCGATTCCATCGTACATGGTGAAGTTCCCGCCAATAAGGATCTTGCCATCGTATTGGATCGAGGTGGCATGGATCGGGTTGTGGTTCGTCCCGGTCCCGGGATCGAAATCCGTGTCCAAACTTCCATCCGCGTTAAGGCGTGCGATGTTCTTGCGGCTAGTACCATTGTAACTTGAGAAGGCTCCGCCGATAACGATCTTCCCATCGGTCTGCAATGAGATGGATTCGACCCAACTGCTCGTTCCGGTCCCTTGGTCAAAGCTCGTGTCCATGCTCCCATCTGCATTGAGGCGCGTTATACCAATGCGTGCAATACCGTTGTAGCTCGTGAATTCTCCTCCTATCAGTATCTTGCCATCAGGTTGGACGGTGACGGAATTGATCCAAAAGTTGGCTCCTGCCCCAGGGTCGAAACCAGTGTCCAAACTACCGTCCATGTTCAAGCGTGCGATACACTTGCGTGCGGTTCCATTGTAACTGTTGAAAAGGCCGCCTATCAAGATCTTGCCGTCGGCTTGGGTCGCGACGGAATAGATCAATTGGTCCGTACCCGCCCCTGGGTCGAAACTGGTGTCCAAAGATCCGTCCCCGTTCAAGCGCGCGATGTGGTTCCTCGATATGGCGTTGTAACTGGTGAAATCCCCTCCGATCAGGATCTTTCCGTCTGATTGGAGTTTGGTGGAATACACCCAGCCGACCACTCCGCTACCAACGTTAAAGCCCGTGTCCAAAGTGCCATCAGGGTATAGGCGTGCGATGTAATTGCAGCCGATGCTGTTGTAACTTCTGAAATCTCCGCCGATAAGGATCTTTTCATCCGTTTGGATCGAAGTGCAAAGGACCCCACCGTTCGTTCCTGTTCCAACATGGAATCCGTTGTCCAAACTGCCATCGGCATTCAGGCGCGTGATGAAATTGCCGAGCGTATCATTGAAATCCGTGAAATATCCGCCGATCAGGACTTTGCCGTCCGCTTGGACCAAAGCGGTACGGACCTCGCTATTCGCTCCTGTCCCTGGATCGAAACCCAAGTCCAAACTGCCATCCTCGTTCAGTCGGGCGACCTGATGCCGGTCGATGCCGTTGTAACTCCAGAAATCTCCGCCAATGATGACCTTTCCATCCGGTTGAAGGTCGATGGACTGGATCGAACTGTTCGCTCCGCTCCCCGGATCGAACGTGGTGTCCAAGTCGCCGTCCGGATCCAAGCGTGCGATGCGGTTGCGGGGTGTGCCATTGTAGTTGGTGAATTCGCCCGCGATCAGGATCTTGCCATCGTCTTGGATGGCGGTGCAATAGACCGGGTAGTCTGTCCCTGTGCCGATATCGAAGGTGGTATCCAAGCTGCCTTCCGGGTTAAGCCGCGCTATGCCAATGCGTGCCACGCCGTTGTAGGTGGTGAAGTCTCCACCGATCAAGATCTTGCCACCGGACAGTATCCTAGTGGAACGGATCTGACCGTCTGCGCCTGTCCCTGGATCGAAAGTGTTGTCCAAATCACCAGATTGATTCAGGCGTGCGATGTAGTTGCGAGAGGTGCCATTGAAGCTGGTGAAGGCTCCGCCGATCAGTACCCTTCCATCGCTTTGAAGGCTGATGGATCTCACATCGTTATTCGCACCTATCGTGGTATCAAAACCGGTATCCAAACTGCCATCTGCGTTCAAGCGGACGATGCGACCATGGTCGATGGTATTGTATCTCCAAAATTCTCCGCCGACCAGGATTTTTCCGTCAGGCTGCGCGGCTATAACGTCAACAGGATTGAAAGGGCCATCGCCGACGCCGGATCCAACGTCATTGGGATTGAAGGTGAGATCGAGCGTTCCATCTTGTGCAAGTGAAGTACTACCGATGCAAACAAGGGTACACAGGGCAGCGATTGTTCTGAGTTGCTTCATTCGGTCGGATCATTGGTTCATGGTCAACACAAGGTAGACGTAGTAACCCGCTCCGACGCTGCCTTCATAAAGATCCCACCTCAGATCACTCCGTCCTTGATCACCAGCCGCCGGTCCGCCATCGCGGCCAGCTCCTCGTTGTGCGTTACGATCACGAAGGTCTGGCCGAGCTCCTTCCGCAGGTCGAAGAAGAGCTGGTGCAACTCCTTGGCATGGGCGGAGTCGAGGTTGCCGGAAGGCTCATCGGCCAGCACCACGCTCGGGTTGTTGAAGAGCGCACGGGCTACGGCCACCCGCTGCTGCTCGCCACCGCTCAGCTGGCCCGGCTTGTGCTCCTTGCGGGCGATCACGTTCAGGCGGGTGAGCAATTCTTCGGCGCGGCGGGCGCATTCGGCCTTGGACTTCCCTGCGATCAGGCCCGGCATCATCACATTTTCCAAAGCGCTGAACTCAGGAAGCAGGTGGTGGAATTGGAAGACGAATCCGATGTGCGCGTTGCGGAAGGCGCCGAGGGCACGCGTGCCGAGCTTGGTCACGTCCTCATCGTTGATCATCAGTGACCCGCTGTCGGCCCGCTCCAAGGTTCCGAGGATCTGGAGCAGCGTGGTCTTGCCCGCGCCGCTGGCGCCGACGATGCTTACCACCTCGCCCTTCGCCACTTGGAGCTCGACCCCTTTCAGGACCTCGAGGTCCCCGTATCGTTTGTGGATGGCGCTGGCGCGGATCATGGGGCAAATGTCTCGATTCCCGCGGCGTGATCAGTTCGTTGCGGATAGCAGGGGCTTGCCCATGTTCCGCATGTCGTCCGCCGCCGGCCGTTCGAACACCACGATATTGAAATAGGTGTGTGCCGCTAAGAGGTGATCGAAGATGTCCGACATGGTGCCCTCGTATGAGACCCATTCAGTGGTGTTCGTGAAGCAGTACAGTTCCAAGGGCAGGCCGAATTCGTTGGGCGCATGCTGCCGGACCATCCGGGTCATGTGCTTGTTGATGCCCGGATGTTGGGCGAGGTAGAGGTCGATGTACTTCCGGTACAGGCCCGCGTTGGTCATCTTCCGGCCGTTCACAGGCATGCTTCCGTCAAGGCCGCGTTCCTCGTTGAAGGCTGCGATCTCCGCCGATCGTTCCTCGATGAACGGCGCAAGGATCTTTATCTTCTTCAGCGCATCGATCTCCGTGGTGCTGAGGAAGCGGATGCTGCTCACCTTCAACAGGATGCTCCGCTTGATCCGCCGCCCGCCGCTCTCCTGCATCCCGCGCCAGTTTTGGAAGGAGTCCGAGATCAGTGCGTAGGTGGGGATCATGGTGATGGTCTTGTCGAAGTTGATGACCTTCACCGTGGTGAGGTTGATCTCCTCCACATCGCCATCCGCCCCGTACTTCGGCATGGTGATCCAGTCGCCCCGGCGCAGCATATCGTTCGCGCTGATCTGGATGCTGGCCACGAAACCCAAGATCGCATCCTTGAAGATCAGAAGCAACACCGCCGAGGCGGCGCCCATGGCCGTGAGGAAGGCCAACGCCGAGCGGCCCGTGAGCTGCGAGAAGATGAGAACGCCCGCAATGATCCATAGAATGAGGGAGATCACTTGGGCATAACTGTCCAGCGGCTTGCTGCGGTAAGTCTCACTGTCCTTCAGCGTGTCCCTGGAAGCGTGCAGGAAGGAGCGCAGGATGCGGGTAGCCAGGACAATGAAAAAGATGTTGAACAGTCCCTGACCGACGGGGACCCACTTCGGGAAATCCGACAGCACCGCCGGAACGAGGTTGTAGGCCAGGATCAACGGAATGATCCGGGCCACGAACCGGGGCATCCTATGTTTCACCAGGTTGTCGTCCAGTTCCGATACGGTCGTAACCGCAAGCCGGTGCAGCAACAACGTGAATATCCAGTTGAGCAGTTTGGAGAGCAGGGCCATGGCCAACAGCACCAAGGTCAAGCCTGCGATCAGGCCCACCCATGCCATCTGTTCCGGCGATACCCCGAACCCCGACAACCACTGGTGAAGCTTTGTGTTCAGCAGGTCGTACAGCAAGGGGAGTTCACGGTCGTTCATCAGGTCTGATCGGCCGCAAAGGAACGAACTTCAGGCCGGGGAGGTAGCCTTCGTCCTATGCCGTCCGTCCAACAGCCGTTACATTCGCGGCCTGCCCGCCATAAGGCCGGGAACATCCGTAGCAAGCATCCCCATGAACCTCCACGAATACCAAGGAAAGAGCATTCTCGCCCAATACGGCGTCCGCGTACAGCGCGGGCTGGTGGCCTACAACGCCGATGAGGCGGTCGATCAGGCCAAACGCCTTAGCCAGGAGACCGGTACTAAATGGTGGGTGGTGAAGGCGCAGATCCATGCCGGCGGGCGCGGCAAGGGCGGCGGGGTGAAGCTGGCCAAGAACATCGAAGAGGTGCGCGAGCGTTCCGAAGCCATCATCGGCATGATGCTGAAGACGCCGCAAACGCCGCCCCAGGGCAAGAAGGTGAGCAAGGTGCTCATCGCCGAGGACGTCTATTACCCCGGCGCCAGCGAGCCGAAGGAGTTCTACATGAGCGTGCTGCTCGACCGCGCCAGCGCCCGCAACATCATCATGTACAGCACCGAGGGCGGCATGGACATCGAGGAGGTGGCAGAGAAGACACCGGAACTCCTCTTCAAGGAAGAGGTCGATCCGCGCGTGGGCCTGCGTCCGTTCCAGTGCAACAAGATCGCCACCAGCCTCGGCCTCTCCGGCGGCGCCAAGAAAGAGATGGTCAAATTCGTGGCCGCCCTCTACAAGGCCTATGAAGGCAGCGATTCATCCATGTTCGAGATCAACCCCGTGCTGAAGACCAGCGACGAAAAGATCATCGCCGTGGACGCCAAGGTGCGGCTGGACGGCAACGCACTCTACCGCCACCCGGACTACGTGGAGATGCGCGACAAGAGCGAGGAGGACCCCATCGAAGTGGAGGCCGGTGAAGCCGGATTGAACTACGTGAAGCTCGACGGCGACGTGGGCTGCATGGTGAACGGCGCCGGCCTCGCCATGGCCACCATGGACATCATCAAACTCAGCGGTGGCAGTCCCGCGAACTTCCTCGATGTAGGCGGCACGGCCGACGCTGCACGTGTGGAAAAGGGCTTCCGCATCATCCTGAAGGACCCCGGCGTGAAGGCCATCTTAGTGAACATCTTTGGCGGCATCGTGCGCTGCGACCGCGTGGCGCAGGGTGTGGTGGACGCCTACAAGAACATCGGCAACATTAAGGTGCCCATCATCGTGCGCCTGCAAGGCACCAACGCCAAGGAGGCCAAGGAACTGATCGACAAGAGCGGCCTGAAGGTGCTCAGCGCGATCTCCCTGCAAGAGGCTGCGGACGCGGTGAAGGAGGTGCTGGGGTAGATCCTGAATTGTACAAAGTTGAAACGCCCGAGGCCAGACCTCGGGCGTTCGCGTTTGTACCCGGAACAGCCATCGCCTACGATCACACTCGTGCGTGTATTGAATGACTTTGGTCTCACATCCTGTGCGAGCGTCTTCGCGCGCCTAAACTGGCTCTTAGAGCTTTTGTCAGGAGCTTTTCCTTCTCAGTATGGTTGCAAAACGACCGTTCAAGATCTCGGCCAAATTCCACAGGAGAAGATCGGGATCCGTCGTGCTGTAGAACGTCACAATGACCGCATCCAGGTCCTTATCGTACGCAGCGAAGCTCTGGTAGCCGGGCACCCAGCCGGCATGCTCAAACTTGTAGATGGATGAATAGATCTTCCGTTCCTTATCGGTAAGTAATTCCCCGGTGTTCAAGGCACGCAGAAATAGACCCACGTCTTCGGCCGTGGCAATCATTCCGATATCATCCGTCTTCAGGTCCGCGTCATGGCCTTCATGATAGCCGCTCATAACATCGTCGATTTTCACGTCCTGGATCGAGGAGAAGGTGTGGTTCAGATTGAACGGGGTCAAGATCGCCTCCTGGATGAACCGGAAATTGTTGTAGCCCAGCGTGCGGTCCATGATCATGTTCAGCAGCAGGTAATTCGTGTTGCAGTATTCCTGGTCTTCGCCAGGCTGGAAGTTGGCCGGTCTTCCAAGTATCAATCGGAGTTTTCCTTCAGCCGTCGTCTCCGGGTGGGCCCAGTAATCCGGAGTGGCGGTATAATTGGGTATGCCGCTCCGATGTTGCACCATCATCCGTACCGTGATCTTCTCGGCGTTTTCGATCTGTCCCGCCAGCTCAGGCAAATAGTCCGCTAGGGTCCCGTCCAAAGAGAGCTGGCCTGCGCTTACCAATTTGGCGATCGCCACGGCATGATACAGTTTGCTGATGCTCCCAATCTTGAAATAGGCGTCCTTTTTGGCGGGTATCCGTCGTGCCCGATCATGCCAACCTGCGGTATGGAATGCCGGTGGCTTGCCCTGCTGGTCCACGTATATGATAACGCCGCTGAATCCGTGTTCGACAGTCTCATCGGCCTGTTCCTGCATCGTATGCGGAAGCGGCTGTATCCACGCCCGGACCAGAAGCCACGGAACGAAGTACAGGGAGATGGCCGTGCCCACGACAAGAACGATCCGTATGATGCGCTTCGCTTTTTTTCGACCGGTAGTCCTGCGCTCATTCTTCGTCATTTCCGAGTATGTTTTGATCGGTGGTGCGTGGCGACGATCACATCGATGCTCCCACTTGATCTGCGTCTGGTGTCATCGAGGCCGGCTTCTCATCGGTCCCGACGGTGGTTGGCGGCATGCAGGCGGCCGTTGTTCGCCTAGACGATCGCAGGGACCAACAGGGCCTGAATGTAGCAAAGATCAATTTTCACGGCAGTTCAATGAATATGCCCTGCTTGGATCAGCCGAAATAGGAGGCTGCTATCTCTCGAAGATTTCCGGGTTCGATCAAATAGAGCGTTACTCCTTCTTTTTCCATGCTCTCTATGTGCCCGAAGAGGTAGGACGGACCATGGCAGGACGATAGGGACAAGAGCACGAAGATCAGACCAGTGATCCAGATCATGAAGTAAGTGCTCTTGGTTGGCAACTAGTGGGTTATGACGACAGTTGCGTTTATTTCCGGATTTGGTTTGTGCTTGGAGTGGTTACTATTTCACTATGGGGGCATGGAAAGCGCAATAGGGTTTCTGCCTTCAAGGTCCGCCAACACGCCGCAGATCTGGCCTTTGGTTTTGGTGTAGCATTACGCCCGATCAGGTTTGAACATAGCGTGGCTGCAATCATGAATGTAGGACATCCGTTTGCGCCATTCCGTATTGTGCTCACTCCCGCACCGCCTTCCGTTCTTCCATGAAGGCGATGATGGTGGGGCCGTTCCCTACCAACCAGAGCACATCGTTCTCCTGGAACACCGCAGTGCCTTCCGGGTTCATGATCCGGTTACCACCACGCTCGATGCCCGCCACCATGGCGCTGGCCTCGTTGCGCAGCCCGCTTTCATGTATACGCATGCCCACCAAGGGGGACTGCGGCGTGATGCGGAAGCGCTTGAGGCGGATGTCCTCCTTGGTCATGCGCGCTTTTTGTTGCGCTGATACCGGGGCGTCCAGCGCGCGCTGCAAGTTCGCCAGTTGTTCATCCGTGCCGATCACGAACAGGTTGTCGCCCGGAAGGAGCAGGTGGTTCCGGCCGGGCGCAGGCACCGAATGGCCGCTGACGCGTTCGATCATGGCAATGTTCACCCCGTATTTCTCGCGAAGCCCCAGCTCTATCAGGCTCTGGCCAGCGAGCCCGGAATCCACCTTCACGCGGACCTGGGCCAAGTGCATGTCCCACGGGGCCAGGTCGGTACGCCGCAGGCTCAGCTCGCGCTGGTTCAGGTTCTGGAAGAAGCGTTCCTCCATGCGCAGGTAGAAAATGTGCAGGCGCTGGCGGAAGAGGAACAGGGCCACGATCATGAGCACCAAGAGCGCCATGAAGGCCCAACCCGTGCTGAAGAACACGTTCACCAGAACGGCCAGCACCACCACCGCGGCGGCCAGACGCACCACCTCCATCATCACCAAGGGGCCCCGCAACATCCGCTTGTTCACCCAAAGCTGCCGGTAGGCGTTGCGGCTGATGCGCCGCAGGGACATCGCCCAGATGAAAGGCAGAACCAACAGGAAGGTGGTGAGGCCCGCCAACACACGGCCGTCCACGCCCATGAATTGATCGCCGAAAAGCACAAGGAAGGCAGGGCCCGCGCCAAGTACGACGGTGAGGCACAGCACTGCGAAAACGGCGAGGTTGATGGCGTAGGACCGCAGCAATTGCCGCCACGCACTGGTCTCCTTTACCTGATCGGCCTGCAGGCTGTACCGGCCAAGTGCTTTTGCCCAGCGTTGGGGGAGCATCCGTTCCACGAAGCCGGCGAACGGACCGGACGCCTTGATCATGTACGGCGTGGTGAAGGTGGTGACCGCCGATACCGCCACAGCGATGGGGTAGAGGAACGCACTGGTCACATTCAGGGTGAGCCCCAATGTGGCAATGATGAAGGAGAACTCACCGATCTGCGAAAGGCTCATGCCCACCCGCACCGCACGGAACATCGGCTCGCCCGCCAGCAAAGCACCCGCCATCACGCTCAACGGTTGGCCCAAGATCACTACCACGGAGATCAACAGCACCTGTTGCCAATACTCCACCAGCATGGCCGGGTCCAGCAGCATCCCCACCGATACGAAGAAGATAGCGCCGAAGAGATCCTTCACCGGCCGTACCAAGTGTTCGATCCGTTCCGCCTGTACCGTCTCAGCCAGTAACGCCCCCATGATGAAAGCGCCCAACGCCGCGCTGAAGCCCGTGTTCACCGCGAACACCACCATGGAAAGGCAGAGCGCCACCGCCACGATAAGCAGCGTCTCGTCATTCATCAGCTTCCGGGTCCGTGCCAAGAGCGTAGGGATCAGGAACACGCCGGCGGCGAACCACAGGATCAGGAAGAAGCCCAGTTTGCCCAGTTCCCAGAGCATCGCACCGCCGGAGAAATGTTGGCTGACCGCAAGGCTGCTCAATAGCACCAACAGCAGCACGGCCACGATGTCCTCGATCACCAGCACGCCCACCACCACGCCGGCGAACACCTGCGTCTTCAGCCCCAGCTCATTCAAAGCGCGGACGATGATCGTGGTGCTGGAGATCGAAAGGATACCGCCTAAGAACAGGCTGTCCATGGCGCCCCAGCCCAACCACTGCCCGGTGAGGTAGCCCACGCCCAGCATGAAGCAGACCGTCACCAGTGCGGTGATGCCCGAGGTGCCGCCCACCTTCGCCACCTTCTTGAAGCTGAACTCCAGCCCTAGGCTGAACAGCAGGAAGATCACACCCAGTTCCGACCAGACCTTGATGCTCTCCTCGTCCAGCACGGTGGGCACCAACGTCACATGAGGGCCGACCAGCACCCCGGCGATGATATAGCCCAGCACCAATGGCTGCTTGATCTTCTTGAAGACCAACGTGGTCACGGCGGCCACCGAGAGGATGAGGCCGAGGTCGGCGATCAGGTCGGGGAGGTGGGTCATGTACAGGCCCGTTGGGGATGCTGCCAAGATAGGCCGTTGCGGGCAGGTTAACCGCTCCCTTCGCATCTTCGTCCCCTCCCTACAAGCTTATCCGGGTATCAAATGAAGAAACGCACGATCAAAAAGATCCTCATCGCCAATCGCGGCGAGATCGCGCTGCGCATCATGCGCTCCGCGAAGGAGATGGGCATCGCCACGGTGGCCGTTTATTCTGAGGCCGACCGCAACGCGCCTTTTGTCCGCGCCGCCGACGAGGCCGTCTGTATCGGGCCGCCGCCCAGCAAAGAGAGCTACTTGGTCATCGACAAGTTGCTCAAGGTGTGCAAGGACCTGAAGGTGGACGCGGTGCATCCGGGCTATGGCTTCCTCAGCGAGAACGGGGACTTCGCCCAAGCGTTGGAAAAGGCGGGCGTCATCTTCATAGGCCCCTCGCCGGAGGCCATGCACATCATGGGCGACAAGCTTTCCGCCAAAGAGGCGGTGAAAAAGCACGGCGTGCCATTGGTGCCCGGCACGGAAGGTGCCGTGGCGGACCTAAAGGAGGCCATGGCGGTGGCGAAGACCATCAGCTTCCCCATCCTCATCAAGGCCGCAGCCGGCGGTGGGGGCAAGGGCATGCGCATCGTGGAGCGGGAGAGCGAGCTGAAGGAAGGGCTGGAGCGTGCCATCAGCGAAGCGGAGAACGCTTTTGGCGACGGCAGCGTCTTTATCGAGAAGTTCGTGGAAGGCCCGCGCCACATCGAAGTGCAGGTGCTGGCGGACATGCAAGGGAATACGGTGTACGTCTTCGAGCGTGAGTGCAGCATCCAACGCCGCCACCAGAAGGTGATCGAGGAAGCGCCCAGCGCCGTGCTCACCCCGGCGCTGCGGAAGAAGATGGGCGAAGCCGCGGTCAACGTGGCCAAGAGCGTGAACTATGTTGGCGCAGGTACCGTGGAATTCCTGCTGGACGCGAACGGCGACTTCTACTTTATGGAAATGAACACCCGCCTGCAAGTGGAGCATCCAGTTACCGAAATGATCAGCGGGCTGGACCTGGTGAAGGAGCAGATCAAGATGGCGCAGGGGGAGAAGCTCTCCTTCAAACAGGAGGACCTGAAGATCCAGGGCCACGCTATCGAAGTGCGTGTGTATGCCGAGGACCCGACGAACAACTTCCTGCCGGACATCGGCACGCTCACCACCTACCGCCTGCCCCAAGGCCCCGGCGTGCGCGTCGACGACGGTTTTGAGGAGGGCATGACGATCCCCATCCACTACGATCCGATGATCGCCAAGCTGATCGTACACGCGGCCACGCGCGAGGAGGCCATCGCCCGCATGGAGCGCGCCATCGACGACTATGCCATCGCCGGGGTGGAGACCACCTTGCCCTTCTGCCGCTTCGTGATGGGCCACAACAGTTTCCGCAGCGGCATGTACGATACGCTTTTCGTTCGGGACCACTTCCGCCCGGAGCTGCTGGACGGCACCGACCCGGACGAGATGGCCGTGGCCGCGATGGTGGCGGCCCACTTGAAGGAAGAGGAACTGCGGAAGCCGACCCCCGGCGGCCCAGCGGCCCAGCAGCCCTCCCCGTGGTGGCTGAATCGTAGATGAGGAGGCTGTTTTTAGCGACGTAGCCCAGGTGTAGGCCCGCCAGTGTTCGTTTACAACTACACTGGCGGAACGAACGTTAGAATGGTAACTTGGCACTGCCGTTCATGAACAGGTTCCCGATCATATTCCTTTTTGGCATCGCGCTTCTTGCCGCCGATCGTGTATGTGCCCAAGCGCCAACGGACATGGTGCCCGTTATGATCCAAGGTACGGACACCATCCCCATGTACATGCTGGCCCCGGTGGAGGTGGAGGCTGTGATGAGCCGCAGGGCACGTCGCAATGCCACCCGCACGGACCGCCTTACCCGCTATGTGCAGAAAGTCTATCCGTACGCGTTGATCACCGCAAAACTGCTCGATGAATACGACCACGACCTTGCCACTATCCAGCGCGAAAGCGACAAGGACCTTTACCTAAAGCTGGCCGAGGCCGAGCTGAAGGCCGAGTTCGAGCAGGACATCAAGGGCATGACCATCATCCAAGGCCGCATTCTTGTGAAGCTCATCGACCGCCAGACCGGCCACACCAGCTACGACCTTGTGAAGCAGCTCCGAGGCTCCTTCGAAGCCTGGATGTGGCAAGGCGTGGCCAAGCTCTTCGGCAACGACCTCAAGGGCGAATACGACCCCGAAGGCGACGACCGCCTCGTGGAATCCATCGTGCATCGCATCGAGAACGGCGAACTGGCCACCACGCCCCGCGCGCCGCGCACCGAGAAGGCCACCGCCCGCCTCGTCAAGCGCAAGGCACGGCTGTACCGCAAGTACGGGGTGAGCATGCCGGTGGTGTCTGCGAATTAGTTGTCAGTTGTCGGTTCTCAGTTGTCAGGACGGGCGCGGCGATCGTGCCTCCGGAATTTCGCGCGAGCAATAGGAAGCAGGGTGGCGTAAGAGTTCAAGGATAGGTCCTGACAACTGGAGGTTGGAACCTCCACATCATCTTATCTTGTCGCGATGATCAGTGGGGGCATGACCGGTTGTGGCCATAATGGGGTCAAGTGGTTTATCCTGCTCCTTGCGGCCTTCTCCTCGCCGTTTGTGGATGGCCAGGCGCATTGGTTGAACAAATTCGATGGCACCCAAGCCTGCCATATCGTGGATGTGGTCACCGATGTGGCGGGCAATGCCTACGTTACCGGTGACCTCAGCGGCACCATCACCATCTCTTCCGGAGGAACTGCCCAGGGAAACACCACAACGGCCGGGGCGCAGGACGTGCTGGTGGCCAAGTTCGCCACGGACGGTACGCTGCTCTGGGCAAAGCATGCCGGCGGGCCTGCGGTGGACGTGGGCTTGAAGCTGGCGTTAGGCCCCTCCGGGTTGGCGCTCACGGGCATCTTCACCGGTACCGCCGACCTCTTCGGCACCGTTGTGAATGCCCAAGGCGGAAGCACCGACCTCTTCGTCGCCATGCTCGATCCCGCAGATGGGCAGGCCCAGTGGGTGCGCACGGCCGGCAGCCCGGGCTACACCGACACGCCCGGCGGCATCACTCTTGCCGGCAACGGGCAAGTGGTCGTGGCCGGCAAGTTCAAGGGTGAAGCGGTCTTCGGTTCCCAGACCCTGCACGGTGCCATCAACCCCGCCACGGCATTGCCCAGCTTCGACGTCTTCATAGCGGCTTGGGCAGCCGACGGGACCTTCCATTGGGTGAAGCAGGGCACAGGTTCCAAGGATTGCTTAGCAGTGGACATCGTCAGCGCTCCGAATGATCAACTCTATGTGGCTGGCCAGTTCAACGACACGCTCACCTTCGATGTGATGCACCCGAACACAGTGTCGAACAACATCTTCGTGGCGAAGTTCGATCCGCAGGGCAATGAGCTCTGGTTCCGCAAATGCGGCGGAGGCAACTTCAACCAGGTGAGCGACCTTCATTGGTCCGCAGCGAACGACCTGCTGGTGACCGGTGACCAGAGCGGCACCATGTACTGGTCCGATGGCACCGCGTCCACTCCGGTGCCCAGCGCTGATCCCCATGCCTACTTCATTCTCCGCGTGGATGCTTCCGGGGCATTGTTGGATGCCACATCCATGGGTTCAACTTCCGTCGTACATGTGGCCTCCATCACGGAGCAGGCGGATTCGGTAGTGGTCTTCGGCGAGTTTGAATGCGACTTCACCGGCCTACAGGATGCCTATGGTGCGGACGGGCTTTTCATTGCCACGGGAACACCGGACCTCTTCATCGCCAAGCATGCTGCCGGGGACCTTGCCTTCGTGGCGGCCCAGCAGTTCGGCGGCTCCGCGCTGAAAAGTGCAGGGGCGATCTCCAGTACACCGGACGGCCTGTTGTTCGCGGGCGCTTTCACTACCGAACTCTATCTGCCCCGGGGAAGCGCGTTCTGGGGCGATCCCGTACTGGCCTGTTCCTTCCTGTCCGCCAATGCGGGAACCACCTTCTGCGACGATCCGGACTATGGATCATTCGCATGGGCGACGGGCACAGGCCCGGCCACAGGCTTCCTCACAAAAGGTTGGGTGGAAGGGCGCAAGCCGTTTGACTTCTGGGACCGGGACGGCGCCGCGCCCTGCGATCGCTCGGACCGGGGTCAGGATGTGAAGATCCTGTATCAGGGCATCGACGCTCCGGATACGATCCATGAGTGCAATCGGGCGTTCCTGTCAACCTATGTGCCATTCCAGCGCGGAGGTGGCATGCAACCTTGTGCAACTTATACACCCACGGTCGGACCCTTCGGTCAACAGCTTTGGACCAACGGCACAAACATGGATACCGCCTCGGTATTTTCCACCGGATGGTTCACATTCACGGTGAACAACACGAGCGGCTGCGGACCGTGGAAAGACTCCGTTTACGTGGACATCTCTGCCGCGCCGGGTCCGTTCGTCACGGATAGCACGGGTACCTACCAGAGTTTATTCATATCCCCCCAGTACCCGCTGATCCTTACCACCTGTGATCCCCAGGTCTTTTGGGCAGACCC
The DNA here is from genome assembly GCA_016700415.1 of Flavobacteriales bacterium. Lineage (NCBI taxonomy): Bacteria > Pseudomonadati > Bacteroidota > Flavobacteriia > Flavobacteriales > Flavobacteriales bacterium. The sequence goes on along the minus strand of CP065018.1, from coordinate 1,346,070 downwards.
AGTAGAGCCGGGGGATCAGGTCTATTGGGTGACCGGTACGGATACGATCTTCAGTGACACGGTCCACATCGCCGCTTCCGGTGTCTATGTTCTGTATTTGATCGGGATCAATGGCTGCACGCGTTCGGGCCCTGTGGTGGTGCAGTTGTTCGAACATGCCGACATCAACATCACCGGTGTGGTCCCCGAACTGGTCGGCAGCGACACCATCCACACCTGCGAGGCCAATTGCATCTATGGCACGTTCACCAATACCTGGTATGTGGACGGCGTGCCCACTGCGTTGCCGGATGGGCTTTTGCAGAGTTATACCGGGTCGGGCGGCTGCAACCAGTCCGGCGTAACGGACACCTATCAGCCCGTGTTTTGGGGGCTGCAGCTGAACGGTTCGGGCTGGTATGCGATCCAGTCCGAGGTAACGATTTTCGAAGAGTGCGGCACGGAACTGTATGCGTTCACCTTCATGGACAGCGTATATGTGGACGAGGCCGAAGCGGCGGTCCTGACCTTCACCCAGAGCGAGGTGTACCACTGCGCGGGGGATACCGTGATGATCCCGTTCACTTGCGCCAACTGTGATTCCATCATCTGGACCGGACCGGGGATCGTCTGGACCTCCCCGAGCGGCGATACCGTGCTGGTGAACATGGACGGGTTGTACACCGCCATGCCCTTGTCCCTGTCGAACAGCTTGTACTGCGCTGGGACGCTTCTGGCGGTCACCGTGACGGACCCGCCACCGCCAGCCGTGTACATGGATCCCTCGGATGGCGTGATCTGTACGGGTGATTCCGTGCGCCTATACACGGATGCTGAGGGAAGCGACTATCTCTGGACCGGACCGGGAACGGCCTTCCTGCCGCACGATACCAGCATCTGGGTGCATGAGCCGGGCGACTATTACCTCGCTGTCGCCCTTTATTCGGGATGCACCGCCGCCAATGGTCCCGCCACGGTATCCTTCTTTGGTTCGCCCGTGTTCAGCGGTGGGGCTTCCGGCGTGCTCTGTCCCGGTGGCACCGTGCAACTGCAGGTGGAGGCGGGGCCGGGGAGCATTGTGCAATGGCAGTCGCCGCTCTCCGGAACGAACCCCGTGCAAACAGTTTCCGCGCCTGGTACCTATTCATGCACGGTATTGAGCTGCGGGTCCAGCTGGAACCTCTTCTACAATGTGGTGCTCAGCGTGGTGAGCGCCGACCTAGGGGTGGACAATTTCACTTTTTGCGAAGGCCAGACGGTCACCCTCACGGCCCCGCCCGGTGGAGCCAGCTACCTCTGGCTGCCTTCCGGCGATACGCTGCCGCAGCTGACCGTGTCTGCAGCGGGCATCGTGGAGCTTGTGGTGATCGATACCGCCGGATGCAGTGCCTCCTCGGGACCCGTGCAGGTGGTGGAGCAGGTGTTCTCACAGCTCGCCACTGCCGCCGGGGATTCCCTTTGCGCAGGGGGAGCTGCATTCCTGAACGCATCAGGCTCGGGCGAATTGGCGTGGTATGCAAGTGCGGATACCACCGCCCTGTTGGCCACCGGGACATCTTACACTTTTATGCCCAGCGCGACGGACACGGTCTTCCTCCAGCAAACGGAGGATGGATGCACCGGCGCTTTCGTGGCGGTGCCCGTCATCGTTCAAGATCCGCCACCGGCACCGCTGATCATGGGCGACACCGCCTATTGCACAGGTGATGCGCTGATGCTGGTCGCGGAGGCCGGTCCCGGTGCACAGCTCTTTTGGTCGGCCCCGTGGGGCACGTATACCGGTGATAGTATCGGACCCGTAGCTGCCTCGGCGATGCATACCGGGTTGTACGCCTGCTTCGCCACGTTGAACAGCTGCACGGGTGATACCGCCACAACGGCGGTGGTGGTGCTGGATAGTCCGGGTGTGCCGGAGATCACCGGGGACACCTTGCTCTGTATCGGGGATACCTTGTTCCTCCAAGCATCCGGCAGTGCAGGAAGCGAATGGCAATGGACCATGCCGGCAGGGACATTCAACGGTGCGTTGCTAGTGGTGCCGAACGTGGGTGTTGCGGATACCGGCCTCTACGCGTGCCGAGCGATGCTGGGGAGCTGCCCCGGCGATACCGCGTTCAATTTTGTCCGGCTGGCCGACTGTACCGTGGTGCTGCCGCCCGGTGAAACGCCCAACGTGATCACCCCGAACGGCGATGGCGTGAACGACGCGTTCCACTTCGCGGGTGAAGGCTTTGCGCGTGCCGAACTGCACGTCTACAACCGCTGGGGCCAGCAGGTGGCGCTGGTGTTGGGCCGTAACGCCGTTTGGGACGGCCACAACTCCTTCAGCGGTGAAGTGCTGAGCGAAGGGGTCTACTTCTACACTATTGAGGCCATCACCGATGCGGGTGAGAATTACAGGAAGGCCGGATATGTGCAGGTGTTGAGGTGACCTGTTCAGTTGCCAGTTGTCAGGGCCAGCGAGGTTCCGGAGGCACGATCGCCGCGCCGGCCCTGACAACTGGCAACTGACAACTACTCCACAGGATCCCGTCTCCGCGAGCCTTCATACAATTCATACCGCAGGAAGCGGCAATCCAGCGCCCCGTTGAAGAGCCGGATCTTCGGCCTTGGAGTCAGCTTGATGTGCTTGGCCGCATCCAAATTTGAGGTGAGCACCCAGGCGTCGTAGCCAGCCCAGTTCTTTTTCAGCGTATCGCCGATCATCTTGTACAGCCCGTTGATGTCCTCGTCCTCGTCCATGCGCTCCCCGTAGGGCGGATTGATGATGAGGATGCCGCGGCCGGCAGGGGCCTCAAGGTCCTCGAAGGCGACGTTCTTCACCTCGATCTCTTCCTTCAGGTCCGCGATGGCGATGTTCGTCTCGGCCTTGCGCGCCACGTTCTTCGACAGTTCCCCGCCCAAGATCACGGGGCGGTTGCCGGTGATGCGCTCCATCGCCCCGGCATGCACTTTCGCCCAGAGCTCAGCGTCGTAATCGCTCCACAGCTGGAAGCCGAAGCTTTTGCGGTATGCGCCCGGCGGGATGTTCCCCGCGATCAGCGCCGCCTCGATCAGCAAAGTGCCCGAGCCGCACATCGGGTCCACGAAGTTGCTCATGCGGTCCCAGCCCGAAAGTAGCACCATCCCTGCCGCCAGCACCTCGTTCAGCGGGGCCAGATTGGTCTGCTCGCGATAGCCGCGCTTGTGCAGGGAATCGCCGCTGCTGTCCAAAGAGACCGAGCAATGTTCGCCGGTGATGAAGAGGCGGATGCGCAGTGCGGGATCCTCAGCGTCCACCGAAGGGCGCTTGCCCGTCTTCTCGCGGAAGCGGTCCGCCAGTGCGTCCTTCGCCAGCAGCGCCACATACTGCGAATGGCCGAAACGCTCCGAATTCAGCTTGGCGGTGAACGCGAAGGTGTCTTCCACGCCCATGAACACTTCCCACGGGATCTTTTTGATGCCTGCATAGATGTCCTGCTCGTTCCGCACAGGGAAGTCTTCGATCGGGATCAGCACCCGCAGCGCCGTGCGCAGGCACAGGTTGGCCTTGTACAGGAAACCGAGGTCGCCCGTGAAGGCCACCGCGCGGTTGTGCTTCTCCACCTCCTTTGCGCCCAAACGCAGCAGTTCCTCCGCCAGTACCGGCTCCAGCCCGTACATCGTCTGGGCCGTCATCCGGAATTCGTTCGTGGGCTTGCGGCCGGGGCTATTGGGCATGGCCCAAACCTACGCAGGGGAGTTGCCTCTGGCGCGACCCGCCCCAAGAACGAGTGTCATTCCGGGCTTGATCCGGGATCGTGAATGAACGTGGCCATGGTTATCCCGTCCATCCATCATTCCATTTTAACTTCCCCCCCCATCCACGGGACCAACGACCGCAGACAACGATCCGAAAACCATGGAGACTTTGCAGATCCTCATCCGCACCGACAAGAACATTGAAAGCTCGGCAGGCTTGGAAGAGCACGTCCGCAACAACGTGAACAAGGCCATGGCCCACTTCGACGAGCGCCTTACTCGCGTGGAGGTCCACCTGCGGGACGTGAACGGCGACAAGTTCGGCGAACGCGACCACGAATGCATGATGGAGGCCCGATTGCGCGGCCTGAAACCCTTGGCCGTCACCCACGCGGACAGCAACCTGCACCAGGCCATCGCCGGTGCGGCCGAGCGTCTTCGCAATGCAGTGGCCAACTTGGTGGGCCGCATGGAAGCACGGTAGTGCCAGCAAAGACATTCACACCAAGTACAATGCACGAACACCCGCGCCATGCGCAGGTGTTCGTGCATTGTGATCTCCTCTTGTTCTCACCCCGGCCGTGCGCCGGGGGCGTGAATGCGTGGTCCGGGGGGTTCAACCGGCGCCCGGCGCTTAGAACACCACCGTCTTCTGCTGGCGCTCGGGTACCAGTTGCTGGTCGTGTTCCACCATAAGGCCGCCATCGGCCGAGTTGAAGGCCAGCACACCGACCGGCCCGGCGTACACCAGCCCTTCGTAGTCCGTGATCGCGTCCAGCTTCACGCCGAAGGTGAGGCTGCGTTGCTTGCTTTTGAAGTTGCCGGCCTCCATGTTGTGTGTATCCACCGACACCGTCTTGGTGAGGTGCCCGGGCTTTCGGAAGCTGATCAAGGCCACCGCATCGGCGGGAAGCATCAGGTCCACGCGGCCGTCCGCATCGGGGCGGCCCCAGTCCTTGGTGCCGTTCACGTGTACCTCTACGATCACGTCGCTTGAGTTCCCGCCTGACAGATCTAGCCACGCTGTTAGTGCCACTTGGTCCATATTGGCCGCCGGGGGAGGAGCCGCGACCGACCGTTCGGAAGCGAAAAGACCCAAGAGGATGGCGAAGCAGGTGATCGCAGTACGCTGAAGTGAATTTGTCATGGTCGTGGATGTTGGTCCGGATGCCTTAACGCCCGCGCTTTCGCGTTGTTCGGGAAATTCGATGAAGGCAGGGGCCGATCGGGTCAGGGGTTGAATTTCGGTCGGCGAAACTATCCGGCAGCTCGGATCGGACACACCCGACAAGGGAGCAGTTTTCCACATCATTGGGAAGCGGTGGGGAGGTGTTCGTGCGTTCACGCTTGAGACGCCAACGCCATTGCGGGCCTGAAGGCGGTGATGAGGTCCGACCGGTTGGAATGCTAAAGGGCTATTCAGACTAAGAAGAGGAGGACGCAGAGCACCGGAATTGAACGCCGGTCCTTATTGGGGATCTGGACACCGGTGAGATTGAACATTTGGGGGTCGTCCACTCCCGGATCACCAATTTCGCCTTTGGTCCGCGCAGATCCGATCGTTCCGTGTCTTCAGCGTTCCATCCTTCAACCCACCCACAGGATCGCCACCAACGACATCACGCTGATGATGATCCACAGCAGGATCCCCAATACCATCGGCTTCACGCCTACGGCACGCATGGTTTCCAAAGTGAGGCTGGCGCCGATGAGGAAGAGCGTAAGGGTGAGGCCGCGTTTGGCTGCCAGCGCGAGCCAGCCGTAGATCTCGTTGTATTGCGGGAAGTAACTGCTGATGATCATGGCCGCGATGAAGAGGCCGATGAACCAAGGGATATTCACCTTGCCGCCGCCCTTCATCACCAGCGCTGTGATCAGCGATAGCGGGATGATCCAGAGCGCGCGCTCGAGCTTTACCGTAGTGGCCACCTGTAACGCTTCGTTGCCGTAGGCCGCGCCCGCGCCCACCACGGAGCTGGTGTCGTGAATGGCGATGGCGCACCACATGCCGAACTGGTGCTGGCTCATGCCCAGCAGATGCCCCAGCAGCGGGAAGACCAAAAGGGCTACGGAGTTGAGGATGAAGACGGTGCCGAGCGCGACGGACATCTGCTTGCGGTCAGCCTGCACGATGGGCGATACGGCGGCGATGGCGCTACCACCGCAGATGGCGGTGCCGCTGGAGATGAGAAAAGCGGAGATGCCGTCCACCTTCAGCCGCTTGGCGATGAACCAGCCTGCGCCGAGGGTGATCACGATGGAGAACACAGTGAAGATCAGCCCGTCTTTGCCGGCGGCGATGGCATGCTGCAGGTTCATGCCGAAGCCAAGGCCCACCACGGATGCCTTCAGCAACCAGCCGGTGGCCTTG